>NZ_JBHXDQ010000001.1:0-311218 GCF_042725875.1 Streptomyces sp. NPDC127038
GTGCTGTCCTCGGCGGGCACTCGGGTTTTGTGAATGCTGTCGCGTGCACGGTGATCGACAGCAGGCCTCACGCAATCACCGGAGGCAGCGACGGGGCGGTCCGCGTGTGGGATCTGTCGGACGGAACGGTCCGTGACGTCCTCGGCGGGCACTCGGGTTTTGTGAATGCTGTCGCGTGCACGGTGATCGACAGCAGGCCTCACGCAATCACCGGAGGCAGCGACGAGGCGGTCCGTGTGTGGGACCTGTCCGACGGAACGGTCCGTGACGTCCTCGGCGGGCACTCGGGTTCCGTGAATGCTATCGCGTGCACGGTGATCGACAGCAGGCCTCACGCAATCACCGGAGGCTTCGACGGGGCACTCCGTGTGTGGGATCTGTCGGACGGAACGGTCCGTGACGTCCTCGACGGGCACTCCGACTCCGTGAAGGCTGTCGCGTGCACGGTGATCGACGGCAGGCCTCACGCGATCACCGGGGGCTTTTACGGAGCGGTCCGTGTGTGGGATCTGTCGGACGGAACGGTCCGTGACGTCCTCGACGGGCACTCGGGTTCCGTGAATGCTATCGCGTGCACGGTGATCGACAGCAGGCCTCACGCAATCACCGGAGGCAGCGACGGGGCACTCCGTGTGTGGGACCTGTCGGACGGAACGGTCCGTGCTGTCCTCGGCGGGCACTCAGGTTCCGTGAATGCTGTCGCGTGCACGGTGATCGACAGCAGGCCTCACGCAATCACCGGAGGCTTCGACGAGGCGGTCCGAGTGTGGGACCTTACGTTCGACCGTCTTGTGGACACGATCGCGACCCCTCTAAACAGCAATGCTCTGGCTGTGAGTGGCAACGACATCGTGATCGGTATGTGGAAAGAAGTGGCAGTTATCACTCGAATGGGTCAGGGAAACCTGTAGAAACGATTACGCGACTGGACTGCCTACAGAAAGAGCCAGATACGCGAACTCCGGTGTGCTCGACGTGGGGACCTATGGGACGGTGAGGTGACGTCAGGTATGAAAGGACGGATGAGGGCCCGATCGCTGCGCGGTCTGTAAATCTGCCGACTCGCGATCTGGCGCTGTCGCACAGGCGATGCCCATCGCGAAGTTGGGCCGTCTGTGGGCCGTCCGACAGGGACCAGCAACAGCTACCAACGACCAACAGCGACCCCAAACCTCCAGCTCACCGGCGAGGCGCGCGGTGACGTCGCACCTCGCCGGACCGGGCATCCAATACCGCGGGTACTGACACCCCCGAACCGGATTGTCGGTGCCCCCTGGCACCATGGCGATCATGGGGAACGCGGTACTGCACTCGATCCACGTCCATCCGGTCAAGGCTTTTCGGAGCACAACGCTCCAGGAGTCCGAGGTCGAGCCCTGGGGGCTGGCCGGAGACCGACGCTGGGTCCTGATCGACGACGGGGGAAAGGTCGTCACGCAACGCGAGCAGCCGCGTCTGGCGCCGGCCGCCGCCGAGACACTCTCCGGCGGCGGCCTTCGTCTCTCCGCGGACGGCCACGAGTCCGTGACGGTTCCCGTGCCCGAACCCGTCGGTACGACCACGGTCGAGATCTTCGGCGAGAAGGTGGAAGCCGTGCTCGCCGACACGGCCGCGCACGCCTGGGCCAGCGCCTATCTGGGCACCGATGTGCGCCTGGTCCACCTGGACGACCCGGCCGTCCGCCGGCCCCTCGACCCCGACTTCGCGCTGCCCGGCGAGACCGTCAGCTTCGCCGACGGCTTTCCGCTGCTCCTCACCACGCTCGGATCTCTGGACGCGCTCAACTCCTTGATCGCGCAGGGCGACCGGGCCGAGGAGGGACCGCTGCCGATGAACCGTTTCCGGCCGAACCTCGTCCTGTCCGGGACCGGCGCCTGGGCCGAGGACGCATGGTCGCGGATCGCGATCGGCGAGGTCACCTTCCGGGTCGCCGGACCGTGCGGCCGCTGTGTCGTCACCACGACCGACCAGGACACCGCGCGGCACGGCAAGGAACCCCTCCGCACGCTCGCCCGGCACCGGCGCTTCGGCGGAAAGCTGATGTTCGGACAGAACCTGGTGCCCGAGAACCGCGGCTCGCTGCGCGTCGGCGACCCGGTCACGGTCCTCGCGTAGGGTCCGGCCGGCCCGTATGACTCCTCCCTGTCCACGCTCCCTGTCCACCCCTCCCGTCAGCCTTCCCGTCCGTCCGAGGACACGCGTCGGCTGACGGGACCTGCCCCGCCGGCGACATTCCGCCGGAACCCGGATCGCCGGGAACCCTGCGGCCGGGCGGGATCGTTGAGTGTGTGTGAGATGTTCATGAAAGGCCCTGGGGGACGGTGACGTCGGCCGCTCTCCCCCGGTCCTGCGCGTGAACGGCTCCGCTGCTGGTAATGACGGAGGCGGAAGGGGGTGGGGGACGGTGCGCGCGATCACCGGTCTCTGGCGCTGGCGGCGCAATCCGCTGCGCCGTACGACGGACCTCGTGGAGGCCTGGCTGGCCCTGGCCGTGCTTCTGCTCGTCCTGCTGGCGGCCCCCCTCGCCGGAGCCGCTGCGGGCACCTCCGTGCACGGGACGCTCCAGAAGGCCGTGCGCGACCAGCGAAGGGACCGGCACCACGTGGTGGCCGTCGTCGTCAGGAAGCTGTCGCGGGGCCCGCTGGCCCCCGACCCCGAGACCCCGTCGGGACGGGACGCGCACAGTCGGGTCACGGCCGAGTGGACAGCGCCGGACGGCACCCCGCGGCGCGGCACGGCGGTCGCCGACCTCAAGTCCCCGCTCCCGGGAGACCGGTTCCCGATCTGGACCGACCGGCACGGGCGAATAACGAGCCGCCCCCTGGACGGTGGCACCGCGGACACGCAGGCCGCTCTGGCCGGTTTCGGCGCCGCGGTCCTGACGGCCGGACTCCTCGACAGCGGCAGACGGCTGATCCTCTGGCACATGATCCGCCGGCGTCACGCCCGCTGGGACCGGGCCTGGGCCGAGGCGGGGCCCGACTGGGGCAAGGCGGACACCGGCAGCTGACCGGCCTTTCCGTCCGGTCAACCGGGCACGCCCGCGCACGCTACGGTGGACCGGCCGAACTGTTCGGCACCGTCGTGAGAGGCTGTCCGGCAGGGACCGGGCACCCGACCGACGGGGCATCAGCACGGCCTCGCAGGACCCGCGTACGACGAGGTGGGGGCACAACAGCGCCATGGCACAGGGCACGGTCCAGGTGACACACACCGGAACCTCGCGGTGGCGGCGCCGCACGGGTGAGTACGCATCGCTGGCCGCCGCCCTGGAGGCCGCGGCCGAGGGCGATGTGCTGACCGTCGCCGCCGGAACGTACCGGGAGAACCTGGTGGTGGAACGCGCGGTGACCCTGCGCGGCCCCGAGGGCTCCCCCGGCTCCGTGCGCATCGCTCCGATCGACGGCGTGGCGCTGACGATACGCTCGGCGGCCGTGGTCCAGGACCTGCACCTCGAGGGACAGGACTCGGCCTCGCCGGCGCTGCTCGTCGAGGACGGCACGCCGGAACTGCTGGATCTGCGGATCGTCACGCGCTCCGCGGCCGGCATCGAGGTCCGCGGGGCCGCCCGACCGACCGTGCGCCGCTGCACCGTCGACAACCCCGCGGGGGTCGGCATCGCCGTACTGGACGGCGGGGGCGGGGTGTTCGAGGAGTGCGAGGTCCTGGCGGCCGGTCAGTCGGGGGTCGTGGTCCGCGGGGGCGCACGTCCCAGACTCGAGCGCTGCCGGGTGCACCACACCTCCGGTCCGGGGCTGTCCGCGACCGGCGACAACTCCTCGCTGGAAGCGGTGGGTTGCGAGGTGTACGAGGTCAAGGGCTCCGGGGTGCAGATCACCGCCCGGGCCACGGCCCACCTCACCGACTGCGACGTGCACCGCACGACCGCCGACGGCGTCACGCTCGACACGGACGCGGTGCTCACCCTCGCCGACTGCCGAATCCACGACATCCCGGAGAACGCGGTCGACCTGCGCTCCCGTTCGGTCCTGACCCTGACCCGCACGAGCGTGCGGCAGTTCGGGCGCAACGGCCTGTCCGTCTGGGATCCCGGCACCCGCGTGGACGCCAACCAGTGCGAGATCTTCGACAGCACGGGCGACTACCCGGCGGTGTGGGTGAGCGACGGCGCGACCGCCGTACTGGACTCTTGCCGCGTCCACGACGTGCCGGACGCGCTGTTCGTCCTCGACCGCGGTTCCCGCGCGGACGTCGTGGACTGCGACATCTCCCAGGTGCGCAACACCGGGGTGTCGGTGAGCGACGGCGCGACCGCTCAGCTCGACGACTGCCGTATCAAGGACGCCGCCACGGGAGCCTGGTTCCGCGACCACGGCAGCGGCGGCAATCTCTCCGGCTGCATCATCAGCGGCACCCAGACCGGAGTGATCGTCACCAAGGGCGCCGATCCGACCTTCGAGCGCTGCACGGTCTCCTCGCCCGCGGAGGCCGGCTTCTACGTGTCGGCGGACGGCCGGGGCAGCTTCCTGAACTGCCGGGTGTCGGACAGCGGGGGCTACGGCTTCCACGTGATCGACGGCTGCCGGGCGACCCTGCGCAAGTGCCGCACGGAGCGGTGCGCGCGCGGAGGCTACGAATTCGCCGACGCGGGCTCGGCCCCCGGCTCGGGTCCCGTGGTCGAGGACTGCGCGAGCGACGAGAGCGGCTCGCTGCGCACTCCCGCCCACGCGACGGCGACCGAGACCTCGGCCTCCACGGCCGGGCTGCTGGGGACGATCCCCGGTCAGCGCAGCACCGAGCGGGAACCGATCGTCACCGGCACCGAGCCCGCGCAGCCGGCCCGGGGGTCGCGGATCGTCCTCGGGGAACTCGACACCCTGGTGGGCCTCGACAACGTCAAGCGCGAGGTGCGCGCCCTCACCGACATGATCGAGGTGGGCCGCCGCCGTCAGGAGGCGGGCCTCAAGGCCGCGTCCGCGCGGCGCCATCTCGTCTTCACCGGTTCCCCCGGCACCGGCAAGACGACCGTGGCCCGGCTGTACGGCGAGATCCTCGCCTCGCTCGGCGTGCTGGAGAAGGGGCATCTCGTCGAGGTGTCCCGGGTGGACCTGGTCGGCGAGCACATCGGCTCGACCGCGATCCGCACGCAGGAGGCGTTCGACCGGGCGCGCGGCGGTGTGCTGTTCATCGACGAGGCGTACGCGCTGTCGCCGGAGGACTCGGGCCGCGACTTCGGGCGCGAGGCCATCGACACACTGGTGAAGCTGATGGAGGACCACCGGGAGGCGGTGGTCGTGATCGTCGCGGGGTACACCGCCGAGATGGAGCGGTTCCTGTCGGTCAACCCCGGGGTGGCGTCCCGCTTCTCACGGACGATCACCTTCAACGACTACCTCCCCACCGAGCTGCTGCGGATCGTGGAGCAGCAGGCCGAGGAGCACGAGTACCGGCTGGGTCCCGGCGCGCCCGAGGCGGTCCTCAAGTACTTCACCATGATCCCCAGAGGGCCCGCGTTCGGCAACGGCCGCACCGCGCGGCAGACCTTCGAGGCCATGGTGGAGCGGCACGCGGGCCGGGTCGCCAAGCTGGAGGAGCCGGACACGGACGACCTGACCCTGCTCTACCCGGAGGACCTGCCGGACGTTCCCTGAGCGTCCCCGCCGGGTCGCGGCCCCGGTACCCCGGGCAGGAGCCGCTCCAGCAGGAGCCGGCGCTCGTCGGCGAAGACCGGGTCAGCCTGGTAGTCGGAGTGGCCGAGAACCGGGGCGGGCAGCGGCTGCCGTTCGGTGCGCCCGTAGGCGAGCGGGTCCTTCAGGGGCTCGTGGTCGACCTCGGGACCGCAGTCGCCCGGAACCCTGACGGGGCCGCCGATCGGGTCGGTACGACGATACAGATTGCGCCAGCAGGCCACGTCGCGGTGCAGCGAGGCCAGGGCGGCGGGCCCGAAATGGGCCGGGAACCAGCGTCCGTACAGGCGCTCCAGCGGTGAACCGTAGGTGAGCAGCGCGACCCTCGCGCGGGCCGGGGGTTCGAGCTGCCAGGCCGCGGCGGCCGCCAGGACACTGCCCTGGGAGTGTCCGGAGAGCACGAGGCGTCCGCCGGTCGCGCGGGTCCAGGTGGCCATGCGCCAGGTGAGGTCCGGCACCGCGCGCTCGGCGTAGCAGGGCGGTGCGAAGGGGTGGGCGGCCCGCGGCCAGAAGGTGCCGACGTCCCACAGGATGCCGATCGTGCGGCGGGCGGCCGCGTCCTTGTAGGCGCGCCTGCCCCAGGTGACGAAGAGGATGAAGCCGAGGCCGATCAGCCAGGAGCCCAGGGCCTGCGAGGTCTCGGCGGCGCCGTGGACGAAGCCGTTCGTCCCGCGCGCCGCCTCGCTCGGGGTGTCACCGGTGGCGAGGGCGCCGGCCAGGGCGCAGGCGCCGAGCAGCAGGGTCGCGGAGGCGAGGACGCCCGTCATGAGGGGCGCCCGGTCGGTGAGCGCGGCCATCGCACGGGTGCTCGCGATGCGGCGAGTGCGGGCGGAGTCCCTGACCTCGCCCTGGTAGTCGCGTTCGACGGCGGTCATCTCGCGGCGGCGCAGCCGCCAGGTGCGCCGGGCGAGCCAGCCGATGAGGGCGAGCAGGACGACGAGGAGGGGCGGGATCACGGAGGCCTGCCAGGTCAGCAGGACGGGCGGGCCGGGGATCGAGTGGCGGGTGCCGTCGAGCCAGTCGGCGACCCGCTGGGACACTCCCCCGGACATCACGCCGCCGAGCGCGCAGGCCAGCATGGCGACGGCGGGCCCCGCGAACCCGCGCATCGCGGTGCGCCCACCGGGGCCGTCGTCCGCATCGGGGCCGGCGTCCACGGCCGGGCCGCCGTCCACCGCCCGGCGGCCGTCCGCAACCGACCGGCTGTCCACGGGGCCCACGGTCGGGTGGGTGTCCACGCTCGGGCCGCCGTCCGCGGTCTCGGGAGTCGCGCGGTACAGGGCGCGGGCGACCACGCACAGGGCGATCACGAGCAGTCCCTGGGCGAGGGTGAGACCGCCGAACACGGTGTCGCCGGGCAGGCGCCCCGACGCGTGCCAGTGGGGCCGCGACCAGCCCGCGTACACCAGGGTCAGGGCGAGTAGCGCGACCGAGCCGAGCGGCAGCCGGCGCACGAGCGTGCGGTCGCGCCCGTGGTCGATCCTGTTCTCGCTGCGCCCGCGGCGGCAGACCACCCACAGCACAACGGCTCCGCCCGCCAGCAGTGTTGCGCTCAGGAGATCACCCAGGATCTCCAGGAGGACCGGTCCGCCCGGGGCGCGGTCGTGGCGGGCCGCCGGGGCGCCGACGGCCGCGGCGACGGTCAGGTACCCCGCGGCGGTGTGCGCGGCGCGCAGCCGGGCCACCAGCCGGCGCCCGTACCAGAAGCCGGGGCGGCCGAGGCCGGTGCCCTCGGTCTCGTCGTCGTGCTCGGCGGCGCGCGCGATGGGCCGCTGCGACTCGTACGCGCTCCAGGTGCGGTGGGACAGGTACCACAGGAGTGTGGTGAGCGCCGCGGGCACCAGCGCGGCCAGGGCGAGACGGCGGCCCGGCAGACTCCACCAGCCGGCGTCGGGCCGGTCCGGGGAGAGGAAGCCGAGCCAGGAGTGGTTGCGTACACACAGGCGGGTGCCCGCGCACTGCCAGGCGGCCAGGTCGAGGGCGACCTCGCATGCGGCGGCGACCAGCAGCACGGTGAGGGTGAGGCCGGCGAGACGGACGAGCAGTCCGTACAGGCGCACCGTCCGTCCGTGACGCCGCGAGGCGGGGCGCATCCAGTGCGCGAGGTTGACGACCATGAAGGGCAGTAAGAGGAGCCACAGGGCGCGGGCGCCGTTGCCGGAGGTGAGGTTGCACCACACGTACGCCTCGCGCACCGGTCCGCCCCCGTGGTCACCGGGCCGTTCCTCCGCGTCGACGTCGTCGGCACGCCGGAAGACGGCCGCGGTCGCGTCGCCGGTGATCCGGACCGTCCGGGGATCGTTCAGCATCTCCTCGGGCGTGGTGCCGCCGACCCCGTGGACCAGGAGTTCCAGGGCGGTACCGGCCGCTTCGAGTGGTGTCACGGGGCTGCCGGGCGCCCCGTCGACGGTGTGTTCCCCTGCACGTTCCACTGTTCCGCACTTCCCCCGTGCCACGCGTGTCTCAGGTGTCATGTGCAGGCACAAGGTTCTCGCGTCGGGTCCTCGTGCGCACCCCACGGCACGGAATCTCCCCGATACGTGTGAATCCGGTTGCACAGCAGGGGCACAACGGGCGTACGGGCAGTGGCGCGTCCAAGGGTGTCCCGTGCGAGGATGGGTCGTCCTCCAGACCTCGGGCAAGGAGAATGTCCACGTGGGAGTGGGTTCGGGCGGAGTGTCGGGCAGGCAGCGACGAAAGGACCGGAGCGGTCGTGAGTGAGAATCAGAACCTCCTCGCGGAGCAGCGCCGCGCTCTGATCCTCGACGAGGTGCGCCGCCGGGGCGGCGTCCGCGTGAACGAGCTGACGCGAAGACTTGGTGTCTCCGACATGACGGTCCGCCGCGATCTCGACGCGCTGGCCCGGCAGGGTGTCGTCGAGAAGGTGCACGGCGGTGCGGTGCCGGTGGTCGAGGCGAGCACGCACGAACCGGGGTTCGAGGCCAAGTCGGGGCTGGAGCTGACCGCCAAGGAGGACATCGCGCGGGCCGCCGCCGAGTTGGTCGCGCCGGGTTCGGCGATCGCGCTGTCCGGAGGGACGACGACGTACGCGCTGGCCCATCATCTGGTGGACGTCCCCGACCTGACCGTGGTCACCAACTCGGTACGTGTGGCAGACGTTTTCCACTCGGCGCAGCGCACCTCCGGCCAGCGCCAGGGCGCCGCGACCGTCGTCCTGACCGGCGGGGTGCGCACGCCGTCCGACTCGCTCGTGGGACCGGTGGCCGACCAGGCCATCGCGGCCCTGCACTTCGACGTCCTCTTCCTGGGCGTGCACGGCATATCGGCCGAGGCGGGGCTGTCGACGCCGAACCTCGCGGAGGCGGAGACCAACCGGCGTCTCGTGCAGTCCGCGCGGCGCGTGATCGTGATCGCGGACCACACCAAGTGGGGCACGGTGGGCCTCAGTTCGTTCGCGGCGCTGGACCAGGTCGACACGCTCGTGACGGACGGCGGGATGCCCGCCGACGCCCGTGCCGAGATCTCGGAGCATCTGCGGCGCCTGGTGGTGGCCGGTGAGCCCGAGGACGATACAGACATCTGACGGTCCGCCAGCTAAGGTGACGCTGCCCGTGCCGCCGGTCGCGCCGTAGGCGCCGTCGCGGCGCGGGTGCGCCCGGCCGCCGCTCGCGGCCTACCGGCGAGGGGGTTGGCTCATGGCACGTCGACTGCGGCCGGTGGGGCCCGACTTCGTCGAGAGGGCTCCGCTGCGTCTGGTGTTCGCGCGGGAGGTCTCCGCGCCGCCCGAGGCCGTCTTCCGCGCGCTCGCCGAGGACGTGTCCGGCTGGAGCGAGTGGTTCTCCGCGGTGACGCTCGCCCGGCCCGCCGACGGCGGGGGCGGGCGCGAGGTGCGGCTGCGCGGCGGGACGCGTTTCGAGGAGACCGTCCTGGTCAGCGAGGCTCCCGAGGTGTACTCGTACCGGGCGGACGTCACGAACGCGCCGGGGCTCCGCGCCCTGGTCGAGGAGTGGCGGCTGACGCCCGCGGCCAAGGGGACGCGGGTGCAGTGGACCTTCGCCGCCGACGGAACGGCCGTGTTCCGGGCGGCGCTCACACTGGGGCGCAGCGGTCTGGGCCGCGCGTTCCGTGACGCGGTGAAGGCCCTGGACCGCCGACTCGCGTCCACGTCGACCTGATCACCAACAGGACTGCCGCGGACGGGGGTTGACCAACGGCCCCGGTACGGCGGTACGTGCGAGACACCGGCCCCGTACCCCCCGTACGGCCGCCCCCGGTCAGGCCGGCCAGACCCCCGTCTCCAGCATGGTGTCGATGGCCGTCGTGTACGGAGCGATGTCCAGGCCCTGTTCGGCCAGCCACCCGTCCGAGTAGTACTTGTCGAGATAGCGGTCCCCGGGGTCGCACAGCAGCGTCACCACGCTTCCCCTGCGGCCCTCGGACACCATCTCGGCGACGATCTTCAGGGCGCTCCACAGGCCGGTGCCGGTCGAGCCGCCCGCCTTGCGCCCCATGGCCCGCTCCAGGGCCCGCACGGCCGCCACGCTCGCCGCGTCCGGCACCTTCATCATGCGGTCGATGGCCCCGGGCACGAAGCTCGGCTCGACGCGCGGCCTGCCGATGCCCTCGATGCGCGAGCCGCGGTCACAGGTGACGTCCGCGTCCCCGGTGATCCACCCCTCGAAGAAACAGGAGTTGTCCGGGTCGGCGACACAGATGCGGGTGTCCGCCTGCATGTAGTGGACGTAGCGGGCGAGGGTCGCGGAGGTGCCGCCCGTGCCGGCCGTGGCGACGATCCACGTGGGTTCGGGGAAGCGCTCCAGGGCGAGTTGGCGGAAAATGGATTCGGCGATGTTGTTGTTCCCGCGCCAGTCCGTCGCCCTTTCCGCGTAGGTGAACTGATCCATGTAATGGCCGCCGGTTTCCGCCGCGAGGGCGACGGACTCCTCGTAGATCTTGCGCGAGTCGTCCACGAAATGGCACTGCCCGCCGTGGAATTCGATCAGCCGGCATTTCTCGGCGCTCGTGGTGCGGGGCATCACCGCGATGAACGGCACACCGACGAGCCCCGCGAAATAGGCCTCGGACACGGCCGTCGAGCCGCTGGACGCCTCGATCACCGGGCGGCCGGGCCGGATCCAGCCGTTGCACAGGCCGTACAGGAACAGCGAGCGGGCCAGGCGGTGTTTGAGGCTGCCCGTGGGATGGGTCGACTCGTCCTTCAGATACAGATCGACCCCCCACTCCTCGGGGAGCGGGAAGCGCAGCAGATGGGTGTCCGCGGAGCGGTTCGCGTCCGCCTGGACCTTGCGGACGGCCTCTTTGAGCCAGGTCCTGTACCGCGCGTCACTGCGGTCGACATCGAGGGTCTCACCGGTCCGGATCGGCTGGGTAGTGCTCACGGGAAGGCTCCTAACGCGTGGCGCCGACACCGCTTCGACTGGTCGGACCTCTCGATCATAAGCACCTTCCGCAAGCTTCTCACCTGCATAAATACACCTTTGGGCGGCCCAAAGGCGCTCCTGGGGGGACGCGCGGGATCCGGTTGCGCGGAGCGGCGGGCCCGCGTCCCGGGGGGCGCATCCCGGCCTTTGCTCCCGTCACCTCCACCACCTCGGCATACGTACTGGTGCTCGGCGTCACCTGCGGGCAGACTGCACCGCGCGGGGCGTTCGCCCCCGACGCGGATGCACACTGGGTCACGACGGAACACAGCCGGAGCGCACAAGGGGGCGGAGCATCATGGCGGAGCCGGAGTTCACTGCCACGGGCGTGCGGATCGGGAAGAGGCTGCGTTCGCTCACCCGGGCCGGTCAGGTCCGGATCAGCGACGGCAGGCTGGAACTGCTCACCAGCTACGGCAGCGAGATCGACAGCGCGCCGGTGCAGGCGGTGCGCGCCTCGAAACCCTGGTTCGCCCACGAGGACCGGGCGTTGGCGGACGTCAACGGCACGCGGTACTCGCTCACCCTCGGTGAGCACGATCCGGCGCCCGGCCGGCCAGGCCCCCCGTCGGCACGCCGCTTCATCGAGGCGGTCCGCAAGGCGGCAGGCCGCAGCGGCTGAACCGCACGGGCGGCACCCTCCGCACGTCCTCAAGCACCGCGAGTTGCGGGACCGTGCCCCCTGGGTCACTCTGATGTGACATCACTCTGGGTTTACCGGCGATAACGCTGCGAACCAGCCCGCCGGCCATCGCAGCAGGCGGCCGTTCCACGCAGCCGCCCTGCTGGATCCGATCTCCGTCTTCTTCCGGACCTCAATTCGGGGAGTCGCAGCCGTGATCAGCCAGCCAAGCAGGCATTGCACGGTGGAGCTCCAAGCCCTGCCGTCGCGGATCGGCCAGGTCCGCAGAATCGTCTCTGCGCAGTTGCGCTACTGGCATCTGGACCCCTTGATAGACCGGGCCGCGCTCGGGGTCACCGAGCTGCTGTCGAATGTCCACCGGCACGCCCAGCCGGACAAGATCTGCACCGTGGAGATCGAGCTGCTGCTCGACCGGCTCACCGTCTCGGTGCACGACCACGACCCCCGGCTTCCCGTGATACGCGAGGCCGGCCCCGGCTCCACCTGCGGACGCGGCCTCGCGATGGTCGCGGCGGTCAGCGAGAGCTGGGGCGTGCGGCCCGAAGGCGAGTCCGGGAAGGCCGTGTGGTTCACGCTTCCGGCGTCCACCCCCGTGGTGGCGGCCTCGCTGCGTCCGCCGTACGAGACCGCGACAGAGGTCACGCTGCGGCAGACCGTCGACGTCCTCAGGCCGGAACACGCTCCCGCCCGGTCGGCCGTTGCCGGCTGACCGGGCGGCGACACCCCTCTCGTACGCCGCTCGCACATGGAGGTCGTACGACACCGGGGCACTCACTCCTTGGCGACGGCCCGCGGCACGTCCGGGCGGCGGTCGACGGCCCGCGGCACGTCCGGGCGGCAGTCGCGCCGGGCCGCCCGGCCCGAGCGGGCAGTCGCGCCCGTCAGACCGGGCCGCCCTTGCCCACGCGTCCGAACTGCTCGTCGAGGACCGAGAGCCGGCGCCAGTACTCGTCCTCGTCGATCTCTCCTGAGGCGAAGCGCCGGCCGAGCACGGCGATCGGCGAGTCGCCGGCCGGCAGGGAGCCGCCGGGACCGAAGCCTCCCGTCGCCCGCCAGGGGCCACGGCGCCCTCGCCACGCGGTGCGCCGCAGCACGGTCACGACGCCGATCACGACGGCCGCCCAGATCAGCGGGAAGAACAGGATCCACGGGCCGGGGCCGCCGTCCCAGTTCGCCAGGGTCTGCATCTCGGGTCATCTCCTCGGTGGAACCGCGCGTCCGCGCGGGGTCCCGGCCATGCGTCGGCGCGGGATCAGTCGGTGCACTACGAGACTCGCCCCGAGAGGGGGTCCGAGTCGTCGTACGGCCAGCGGCCGTGCGCGTACCTCCCGGGGAGTACGTCGGAGACCCCGGACTGCTTCCCCGCCGCCCGCCCGGGCGATCGAACGGCCCCCTTCTGTACCTACTGGTATGTACAGTGACCGCATGAGCACATCAGACCGGTTGATCGAGTCCACCCGCGAGCTGCTGTGGGAGCGCGGGTACGGGGGAACCAGCCCCAAGGCGATCCTGGAGCACGCGGGCGCCGGGCAGGGCAGCATGTACCACCACTTCCGGGGCAAGCCCGGTCTGGCCCTCGCCGCGATCCGCCGCACCGCCGAGGAGATGCGGGCCACCACGGAGGACGTCCTCGGCCGGCCCGGATCCCCGTACGAGCGGGTGGAGGCCTATCTGCGCCGTGAGCGCGACGTCCTGCGCGGCTGCCCCGTCGGGCGGCTCACCATGGACGCGGACGTGATCGCGAGCGACGAACTGCGTGCGCCGGTCGACGAGTTCCTGACGTGGCTGCGCGGGCGGCTGGCCTCGGTCGTCGAAGAGGGCAGGGAGCAGGGCCAGTTCGCGCCCGGTGCCGACGCCGAGGAGATCGCGTCGGTGATCGTCGCGACCGTCCAGGGCGGCTACGTCCTGGCGCGGGCCTCGGGTTCGCCGGCCGCGTTCGACACGGCGGTACGGGGACTGCTCACGCTCCTGGCACCGGGCGACCGGCAGCTCCGGGGCGGGCGGCGATGAGCCCGGTGGCCCTGGTCCGTACGGTCCTCGGCGACGTGCCGCCCGAGGACCTCGGGGTGTGCGACGCGCACGACCACCTCTTCTTCGCCAGCCCCCAGCTCCCCGGTCAGGAACTGTGGGACACGTCCGCCGCGCGGGCCGAACTGGCCGCGTTCCGCGCTCAGGGCGGCGGCACCGTGGTCCAGTGGACTCCGTACGGGCTCGGCAGACGGGCGGCCGACCTGCCGCCGCTGTCCCGCGACGCCGGGGTCCATGTGGTCGCGGCGACGGGACTGCATCAAGCGGCCCACTACAAGGAGCGGTTGCCGGGCGAGCTGCGCGGGAGGCTGGCCGGGGTCTTCGTCGCCGAACTCACGACGGGCATCGGGACGACCGGGGTCCGGGCCGGGCTGATCAAGGTGGCCGGCGGCTTCCACGCCCTGGACGCGCACGCCCGCTGGACGATGGCCGCCGCGGCCGAGGCCCACCATGCCACGGGCGCGCCGATCGCCGTCCACCTGGAGCTGGGTACCGGGGCGCTGGACGTACTCGACCTGCTGTGCGGGGAGTTGGGTGTTCCGCCGCACCGGGTGGTCCTGGGACATCTCAACCGTTCCCCGGACCTCGTGGTCCAGCGCGAGGCGGCCGCCTCGGGCGCCTACCTCGCGTTCGACGGCCCCTCCCGCGCCCACCACGGCACCGACTGGCGCATGCCGGACGCCGTACGGGCCCTGGCCGACGCCGGGTTCGGCGACCGGCTGCTGCTCGGCGGCGACACGACGACCGCGGCGGCCCGCTCGGTCGACGGCGGGCCGGGGATGCCGTATCTCCTGCGCCGCGTCCGGCCCCGGCTCGAACTCGCCCTGGGGAAGGAGCTGGTGGACCGGATCCTCACCGAGAACGCGGGCCGCGCCTTCGCGGTCGCCTGGCCCTCCTGAGCACCGGATGGGCCGGGCCTCCGAGGCTCGGGACGTCGGACGCTCAGGGCGCCGGGCGGGCGGAGCCGCGGACGAGCGGACGCCGGGCGGGGCGCCACGCGGGCAGGGCGCCGGGCGGGACATCCGGCGGACAGGGCGTCACGCGGGCAGGGCTCCGGACGGGCGGGGTGTCAGACGGGCGAGTGTCAGTCGGGCGCGGCACCCGACTGGCGGAGCGTCAGACGGGCCGGGTGTCAGACGGGCAGCGCCTTCAGGGGGTCGTCGAGCACCGGCTGCCAGGCCAACTCGGCCGCCCCGACAAGACTGTTGTGGTCCAGGGTGCAGGCGAGGATCGGCACCCCGCCGCTGCGCCCCCACAGACTGCGGTCGGCGACGACGGCGCGCAGCCGGTCCGGGTCGGCGTCCAGCAGGGCCCGGTGCAGTCCGCCGAGGATGATGCGGTCCGGGTTGAGGATGTTGACGAGCCCGGCCAGACCGAGGCCGAGCCGGTCGATCAGCGCCTCGATGGCCGTGCGGACGGCCGGATCGGAACTCTCGTCGCGGATCAGCTCGTTGGACTGCTGCAGCAGTGAGACCTCGGGCCCCGGGGTCCGGCCGGCCGCGGTGAGGAAGGCCAGCGGGTCGGCCTCGACGTCGAGACAGCCCCGGCTTCCGCAGTGACAGGGTCGGCCCTCGGGGTTGACGGTGAGATGACCGACCTCCAGGGCGAGCCCCGAACTGCCGGTGTGCAGGCGCCCGTCGAGCACGAGGGCGCCGCCGACCCCACGGTGTCCGGTCGCCACGCAGAGCAGGTCCCGGGCGCCGCGCCCGGCTCCGTGCCGGTGCTCGGCGAGGGCCGCGAGGTTCACGTCGTTGGCGGCGAACGCGGGCCCCTCGATCCCGGCGGCGCGCACCCGTTCGGCGAAGATCTCCCGGACGGGCGAGCCGGCGGGCCAGGCCAGATGCAGCGGGTTGAGCGCGAGGCCCTCGGGTTCGGCGACGGCCGAGGGTACGGCGAGCCCGGCGCCCACGCACCGGCGCCCGGTGGCCCGCAGCAGTTCGGCGCCCGCGTCGACGACCGAGCCGAGCACCTTCGCCGGGTCGGCGTCGACGGTCTCGCAGCCGGGCGCGGTCGCGACGATCCGGCCGCCCAGCCCGACCAGCGCAGCACGGAAACCGTCGGCGTGGACCTGCGCGGCCAGCGCGACGGGCCCGTCGTCGGCGAGCTCCAGCCGGTGCGAGGGCCGGCCCTGCGAACCTGCGGCCGCACCTGGCCGCGCGTCGACCCGGATCAGGCCGAGGGCTTCGAGCTCCGCGGCCACCGCGCCCGCGGTCGCCCGGGTGACGCCCAGCTCGGCGGTCAGCACGGCACGCGTCGGCGCCCGCCCGGTGTGCACCAGTTCCAGCGCCGGTCCGAGCGCTCCGCGCCCCCGGTCGAGCCGTGTCCGTGTGCTGCCATCCCCCGCCGTCCGGGGGCCCGCCTTGCCGTTCATGAGGGCGAGTCTCCCATGATCCGCTCCCGCACGGCCCGCCCGGTCACGGCCGGCTGGACCCGGCCGGGGCAGTCCCCCGGGCTACCCGGCGGGTTCCGGCGGGAAGCCACTGGCGCGGAGCGTGAGGTTCAGCCGGCCCCTCAGCCCCAACTCCGGTGGCGCCGTGCCCGCGTACACCTTCGGCACCCCGTGGAACGCGAGCCGTGACGGGCCGCCGAACACGAAGAGGTCTCCGCTGCGCAGCTCGATGTCGGTGTACGGCCGTGCGCGGGACTCCGTGTTCCCGAACCGGAAGACGCAGGTGTCGCCCAGGCTCAGCGACACGACCGGGGCGCCGCACGATTCGTCGCTGTCACGGTGCATGCCCATACGGGCCTCGGCGTCGTAGAAGTTGATCAGCGCGACGTCGTAGGCGGCGGACGGATCCGCGTCGAGCACGTCGGCGCCGAGGGCGTCCGTGACCGCTTCACGGGCCAGCCTGCCGAGCCGCTCGGGGAAGGGTTTCACCGGCGCTCCGTCGCCGTCGACCACGGTCCGCGCGTAGCCGTACGGGTACCAGTGCCAGCCCAGACACACCTGCCGGGCGGTCATCGTGCCGCCGCCGGGGGTGCGGACGGTGCGCAGGCCCGCGGGCGGGCGGGCCCAGTCGCGGCACTCCTCCAGGAGCCGCCGCTGACCTGCCGCGTCGAGCCGGTCCGGGAGGTGCACGGCGCCGGGGGCGATCTCCGTCCTGCCGCGCGGGAACAGCTCCGCGTCCATCGACATGCCCCCATCCTCGCGCATCCAGGGCGTCCCGGTCCCTTAGCCTTGACCCACGATGAACGACCGGATGACGACACCCTGGGGCGAGTACGAACTCGCCCGCTTCCCCGAGGACCCCCGCGAGCGGCTGCGCGCCTGGGACGCCGCCGACACGTATCTGCTGCGGCACCTCGCGGAGAGCGGCACCCCGCTGACGGGCTCGGTCGTGATCGTCGGTGACCGGTGGGGCGCCCTGACGACGGCACTGTGGGAGCGGCGGCCCACGCAGATCACCGACTCCCACCTGGCGCGGGAGGCGACCCGGGCCAATCTGGCGCGGGCAGGCGCCGAGGAGTCCGGGGTGCGGCTCCTGACGACCCAGGACCCGCCGCCCGAGCGGGTCGACGTGCTGCTCGTGCGGGTGCCGAAGAGCCTCGCCCTGCTGGAGGACCAGCTGCACCGGCTGGCGCCCGGCGTCCACGAGGGGACCGTCGTCGTCGGCACGGGGATGGTCAAGGAGATCCACACCTCGACGCTGCACCTCTTCGAGCGGATCCTCGGTCCGACCCGCACCTCGCTCGCGGAGAAGAAGGCCCGGCTGATCTTCTGCACCCCGCTCCAGGGGATCGCCCGCAAGGCGAACCCCTGGCCGTACAGCTATCAGCTGCCCGAGGACGTGGGCCCGGTCTCCGGACGCACGGTCGTCAACCACGCGGGCGTCTTCTGCGCCGACCGCCTCGACATCGGCACCCGTTTCTTCCTGGCGCATCTGCCGCGCAGCCGGGGCGCCGAGCGGGTCGTGGACCTGGGCTGCGGCAACGGCGTGCTCGGTACGGCCATCGCGCTGGCCAATCCGGAGGCCGAGGTGCTGTTCGCCGACGAGTCGTTCCAGGCGGTGGCCTCGGCGGAGGCGACCTACGGGGCGAACGCCGGCGGAAGCGCGGAGTTCCGGGTCGCCGACGGGCTGGAGGGGGTCCCGTCCGGGAGCGTCGACCTGGTCCTGAACAATCCGCCGTTCCACTCCCACCAGGCGACGACGGACACGACCGCGTGGCGCATGTTCTCGGACGCCCGGCGCGCGCTGCGGCCGGGCGGCGAGCTGTGGGTGATCGGCAACCGGCACCTCGGCTACCACCTGAAACTGCGCCGTCTCTTCGGCAACAGCGAGGTGGTCGCGGGCGACGCCAAGTTCGTGATCCTGCGGGCCGTGAAGAAGGACGCGGGGCGCTAGTCCGGCTGTCGCAGAAGGGGCTGTCTCCTCACCGGGGACAGATTCCATACACTTTTTGATCACCCCTGGACACCTGCGTATACGTCCGTAGAGTGATGTCGATCACCAATGACAACTGGGGGACTCATGTCGCGCCGCGCTGTGGTCATCGGCGGGAGCGTGGCCGGCATGCTCGCCGCCGCTGCCCTGTTCCGCTCCATGGACGAGGTCATCGTCCTGGAGCGCGACGAACTGCCCGACAGACCGGCGCCGCGCAAGCGGCTCCCCCAGGCACGGCACGCCCACATCCTGCTGCCCAGCGGACGCGACGCGATCCGGGAGCTGCTCCCGGTGGCGAACGTGCACGGACGCCTGCTCGCCTCCGGGGCCCACGAGCAGTCCATGACCGACATGCTGGGTTTCGGGCCGCAGGGCTGGTACCGGCGCTGGCCAACCGTGACCGACGATCTGACGGTCACCTGCTGCACCCGTGACCTGTTCGACTGGACCCTGCGGGAGGCGGTGCTGGGCACCACCCCCGTGGTGGTCCGCCGCGCCGAGGCGCTGGGCCTGCTGGGCACCGACGCGCGCGTGACCGGTGTACGTGTCCTCGCCGAGGGCCTGGAGGAGGACCTGCGGGCCGATCTCGTCGTCGACGCGAGCGGACGCGGATCCCGGGTCGAGCACTGGCTCGAAGGGCTCGGCGTCACGGACGTCCCCACCGACGAGGTCGACTCGGGGCTCGTCTGCGCCAGCCGGATCTTCCAGGTCCCGCGGGGCGCGGAGGACTTCCCGCTGACCCAGATCGAGGCGGACCCGACGGCTTCCCGTCCGGGGCGTTCCGGGACCCTCGTCCCGATCGAGGGCGGCCGCTGGCTGGTCACGCTTGCGGGCACCCGCGGCGCCGAGCCCACGACCCACCCCGACGCGTTCACCGACTTCGCCTTCCGGCTGCGCCACCCGCTCATCGGCCAGCTCGTCTCGGCCGCCGAACCGCTCGGCGAGGTGTCCGTCTCCCACAGCACCCGCAACAGGCGCCGCGACTTCGAGAAGGCGGCGATGCCCGAGGGCCTGGTCGTGCTCGGTGACGCCGTCGCCGTCTTCAATCCCGTCCACGGCCAGGGCATGTCCGTCGCGGCCCTGGGCGCCCTGGCCCTCAGCCGGCAGCTGCGGCAGACCGACGTCACCGCCCCGGGATTCGCCCGCGCCGTACAGCGCGCGGCCGCCAGATCCGTGTCCGCCGCCTACGCGATCAGCACGTCCCAGGACCAGTGGTTCCCGGAGGTCGTCGGCAGGGCTCCGACGCTCGTGGACCGGGTTCTCAGCCACTACATGGGCCGACTGGCGCGCGTGGCCACGACCTCGTACTCCGTGTCCGCGGCCAGGTCGAAGGTCGCGACCCTCCAGGCCGAGCCGAGCCGCCTCCTGAACACCGAACTGCTGGTGGCGGCCCTGAAGGGGCCCGTCATGGAGCCACTGGCGGGGCCGCCGCTGACCTTCGAGGAGAGCGCGTTCGTCGACTCCATGGGGCCGCTCGCGGTGTGAGCCGAGGGCTGCCCTGCTCGCCGTGCGGGCGGCGAGCCCGACCCTGGTGGGACGCCGTGCGGTGGCCGGTCAGGACAGCTGTCGTACCGCGGTCCTCCTGGACTGGATCGCGGCATCGACGATCGGGGTGCGCACCGCCTTGGACAGGCTCAGCAACGACGGCTGGCCGGTGTCCAGCGACCGCGAACCGCCGGCCGGTCTGCGCGCGCGGGCGCTGACCGAGACGACCACGTCGACGTCCCCGACCGTGATGCCGATGGTGCCGGTCTCCGCCACGGGAGTGGGCGTCTCGGCGAGAGCGGCCACGGCGACCATCGCGGCCAGCCCGATCACCTCGGCGTCGGCGGCCGAGGACCCGGCCGCCAGCGCCTCCCGGTACGCGCGGCTGCGGACCTGGTCGTCCAGCTGCCCGGAGAGCCGCTTGAGACCGTCCCTGATGGCGGTCTCCCGTGTGGTGAGCCGCAGTTCGACGTCGCCGATCATCCGCCACGAGAGCGCCGTGACACAGCGCCGGCGGCTGGAGGGCCCGGCGAGCAGACGGAACAGCGGCCGCAGCCGCACGAACGTGACGGCCGAGTCGACGCGCGGGCCGACGAGCGGAAGGATGTACCCGGCCGAGGCCAGACACGAGCCGACGGCCACCAGCGGTGCGACGCTGGTGCTGAGGCTGTCCCAGCGATGTCCGAGCCAATGGGCGGTCAGCGCCACGCACTTGACGATGCCGTAGGCGCTGGTGAACAGCCAGCCCAGCACGAGCAGGGCAAGCGAGCCCCGGGTCCAGCTCCTGACCTTCGGGATCCAGCTCCAGCACAGCAGGGTCGTCGTCACCGCGGCCACCATGTGCGCCATCAGGTACAGCACGATCATCTCGCGGATGAACGGCGTCGAGGCGTAGTAGGTGTCGAAGTCGGCCCGGCGTTCGACCGGCGCGTGCCCCAGCGAGAACAGCACGCCCTCGGCGGCGATCACTCCGAGGTAGCTGAACAGCCAGGCCCGGGAGGTGCGCCGCACCTGGACGGGGTCGCTGCCCCGCCAGTGGACGATGAGGATGAGCGAGGCCGCGCCGAACGCGGTCACCGCTCCGTAGGTCAGCGGCGCCGCCATGTTGGGGATGCCCGTCAGTCTGTTGACGAGAATCACGGTGGGCGGGGCGCCGAGGACGAAGCAGAGTCCCGACAGCAGGATCACGGCGCAGAACGACCGCTTGAGCGGGTCCTTCCGGTTGCGGCGCAGGTCGGGCAGCTGCGCGGCGAGTCCCATCCAGAGGACCGCCGCGGCCAGATAGTAGATCAGCCCGTTCACATCGGGCCCAGGGGTGTACGGGGGCGCGGTGCCCGGTGCGCACCGGGGCGCGAACCGCTTCCGGACGCCGCCCCGTGCACCGGGGCGTACACGCCCTCGTCAGGCGCCGGCCTATGGATACCAGCCAGAAGTTGACCGCTCAAGGCCTTCTCCGTCTCGCGCCCGGTCCGGCGTCGGCCCTGCCCCGAAAACACCGCAAACCCCTGCTCCCCGCGTTCATGAGGCATCCGGACGCGTGCCCGAGTGGCCTCCGGGGCGGAAGGTTCGTCCGCGAGCCCGCCGTTCCCTTTCGGCCTCCTCATAGGTGTTCACCCTAGCCACCTTCGCGCCCGCTCGAACTGTCGTCGGTGCAAAAGCACATACGTGGAAAAGGAGTTCCGGACAGCGGCCGTGCTCTGCGCGCGGTCGCTTGGGGCGCATATCCGGCCGTAGCGGTATCTGGAAGGCGACGCGGAACGGACCGCCGTCACCCCCGCAGGACGCCGATGAGCCTCTCCACGGTCCGTGCCATCGCCTCCCGCCCCACGCCCAGATACTTCCGCGAGTCCACGGCTTCGGGGCTGGCGGTGAGGAACTCCCGGATGGCGCCGGTCATCGCGAGGTTGAGCGCGGTGCCGATGTTGACCTTGGCGATACCGCCCCGGACGGCGGCCCGCAGTTCTTCGTCGGGCACCCCGGAGGAGCCGTGCAGGACGAGGGGGACCCCGAGCGAGGCGGACAGGCGCTTGAGCAGGTCGTGGTCGAGGGCCGCGGTCCGGGTCGTCATCGCGTGCGAGCTGCCGATCGCCACGGCGAGCGCGTCCACACCGGAGTCGGCCACGAATCCGCGGGCCTCCATGGGGTCGGTACGGGCGCCGGGAGCGTGCGCGTCCCTCGGCGGCTCGCCGTTCTTGCCGCCGATCTCCCCCAACTCGGCCTCGATCCAGAGACCTTGGGCGTGGGCCCAGTCCGCGGCGGCGCGCGTCGCGGCGAGGTTCTCCTCGTACGGCAGGTGCGAGGCGTCGTACATGACGGAACTGAACCCGGCACCGGGCGCCTGGCGCAGCAGGCCGTCGCTCTGTACGTGGTCCAGGTGCAACGCGACGGGCACCGAGGCCCGTTCGGCGGCCGCCGTCGCCGCGCGGGCCAGCGGAAGCAGCCGGCCGTGGCGGAACTTGACCGCGTTCTCGCTGACTTGGAGCACGACGGGCGCCCCGGCGGACTCCGCCCCCGCTATGACGGCCTCGATGTGTTCCAGGGTGATGACGTTGAACGCGGCGACGGCGGTACGGGGGTGAGGGGGCCGGGCGTCCGTGGTCCCGGCCTGCGCGGTCCGGGCGACCAGCTCACCGGTTGCTGCGAGGGGCACAACTCCTCCTGCTCCATGAGGGATCGGGCCGGCTGTACGGCTCCGGCGGCTCGGCGACGGGCGGTCCGGCGGCTTCAGTGGCCGAGGATCACCGAGCGGGTGAGGTGGCGGGGCCGGTCGGGATCCAGGCCCCGGGCCGCGGCGACGGCGACGGCCAGGCGCTGGGCGCGGACGAGTTCGGCGAGCGGGTCGAGGCCGCCGTCCACCCACAGCCCGCCGGTCCCCCGGACCTGTTCGGCCAGCCCTTCGGGTGCCTCGCCGAGCATCCAGGTGGCGGTGCCGGCGGTCGTGATGCTGATGGGGCCGTGCCGGTACTCCATCGCCGGGTAGGCCTCGGTCCAGGCGAGGGACGCCTCCCGCATCTTGAGGCCGGCCTCGTTGGCGAGACCGACGGTCCAGCCGCGGCCCAGGAAGGTGAACTGCGAGCAGTCGACGAGCCCTTCGGGCAGCGGGGTGTCCAGCGCGGTGCGCGCGTCGGCGACCACGCCGTCGTCGTGCAGGCCGAGGTGGGCACGGAGCAGGGTGAGCGCGGTCGTCGCGAACCGGGTCTGCACGACGGAGCGTTCGTCGGCGAAGCCGAGCACGACGACCTCGTCCGCCGACTTCATGACGGGTGTGTCCGGATCGGCGGTGACGGCGGTCGTACGGGTGCGTCCGCGCAGCCGTCCCAGCAGCGCGAGCACCTCGGTGGTCGTCCCTGACCGCGTGAGGGCGACCACGCGATCGTAGGAACGGCCGGCGGGGAACTCCGATGCGGCGAAGGCGTCGGTCTCCCCCTGTCCGGACTCCTCGCGGAGCACGGCCGCGGCCTGGGCCATGAAGAACGAGGTGCCGCACCCCACGATCGCGACGCGCTCCCCGGCCGCCGGCAGCGCGGCCGCGTGGGCCGCCGCCTCGTCCGCGGCCCGGATCCAGCACTCGGGCTGGCTGCTCAGCTCTTCCTCGACATACGTCACGCCGTACCCCTCCCACGGATGCTCGTTTCTGCAAGATATAGCGAGCTTTCGAGCAGAATCAAGCATTCCAGCTGAGGCGGGGTGCGTTAAGGTCGCGGTGGGACGAGGAACGGAGGGCGCTGATGTCGCGGGACGCCCGATGGAAGGCGCTGCTGGAACTGCTCCTGGAGCAGGGCCGGCTCGACGTCGAGGAAGCCGCGGCGCGGCTGGAGGTCTCGGCGGCGACGATCCGGCGCGACTTCGACCAGCTCGCCGAGCAGCAGATGCTCGTACGCACCCGGGGCGGAGCCGTGGTGCACGGCGTCTCCTACGAACTCCCCCTGCGCTACAAGACCGCCCGGCACGCCACGGAGAAGCAGCGCGTCGCGAAGGCGGTGGCCGGCCTGATCACCCCCGGGGAGGCGGTGGGCCTCACCGGCGGCACCACGACGACCGAGGTCGCCCGCGCTCTCGCCGTGCGCCCCGACCTGACCTCGGGCTCCCCCGCGCTGACCGTGGTCACGAACGCGCTGAACATCGCGAACGAGCTCGCCGTGCGCCCCCAGTTCAAGATCGTGCTGACCGGCGGGGTCGCCCGGCCGCAGTCGTACGAGCTGATCGGACCGCTGGCCGACGGCGTGCTCAAGCAGGTCACCCTGGACGTCGCGGTGCTCGGCGTGGTCGCGTTCGACGCGGCGCACGGGGCCGCCGCCCACGACGAGGCCGAGGCGGCGGTCAACCGCCTGCTCTGCGAGCGGGCCGAGCGCGTGATCGTCGCGGCCGACTCCAGCAAACTGGGACAGCGCGCGTTCGCCCGCATCTGCGCGGCCGAGTCGGTGGACACGCTCGTCACGGACACGGCGGCGGCACCCGAGACGATCGAGCGGTTCGAGGAGGCGGGGGTCGCGGTCATCACCGTATGACCACGCCTACCGGCACCCCCACACCCCTGCCCGCCACCACACGCGACGCCCGCACCCCTCATCGACTCCGGCACCCCTCACCGAGTCACGCGGCCTCACCGAGTCGCGCCGTGTGGGACATCCGCACCCGCACCGACCTGCACCGCCCGCGCACGCCGCTCCGTCCGCGCCGGCGCACGACCGCACGCTCACGCGCGTACGCCGACGCTCGCACGCCCCCGTACGGGCGCCCGCGGAGACCCGCCCGCCGACGCGGCGAAGCCCCTCCCCGCGCACAAATGGACACCGCATGAACGATCAGAATCCGGGTCCGGTTACCATATGAGCGCCACCTAGCTCGAAAGATGGATTCTGTGACTGTCAACGACGACGCGTTCACCAACTGGAAGACCCGCGAAGAGATCGCGGAGTCGATGATCCCCATCATCGGGAGGCTGCACCGGGAGCAGGACGTCACCGTCCTCCTGCACAGCCGCTCCCTCGTGAACAAGTCGGTGGTGAGCATCCTCAAGACCCACCGCTTCGCCCGGCAGATCGCCGGCGAGGAGCTGTCGGTCACGGACACGCTGCCGTTCCTCCAGGCGCTCACCACGCTCGACCTCGGCCCGTCCCAGATCGACATCGGCATGCTCGCCGCGACCTACCAGGCCGACGACCGCGGACTGTCCGTCGAGGAGTTCACCGCCGAGGCCGTTTCCGGCGCCACCGGCGAGAACAAGATCGAGCGCCGCGAGGGCCGCGACGTCGTCCTCTACGGCTTCGGCCGCATCGGCCGCCTGCTGGCCCGGCTGCTCATCGAGAAGACCGGCTCCGGCAACGGCCTGCGCCTGCGCGCCATCGTCGTGCGCCAGGGCGGCGACCAGGACATCGTCAAGCGCGCCTCGCTGCTGCGCCGCGACTCCATCCACGGTCAGTTCCAGGGCACGATCACGGTCGACGAGGCGAACAGCACGATCGTCGCCAATGGCAACGAGATCAAGGTCATCTACGCCAACGACCCCTCCGAGATCGACTACACGGCGTACGGCATCAAGGACGCCATCCTCGTCGACAACACCGGCAAGTGGCGCGACCGCGAGGGCCTCTCGAAGCACCTGCGCCCCGGGATCGACAAGGTCGTCCTCACGGCGCCGGGCAAGGGCGACGTCCCGAACATCGTGCACGGCGTCAACCACGACACGATCAAGCCGGACGAGCAGATCCTGTCCTGCGCCTCCTGCACGACGAACGCGATCGTGCCGCCGCTCAAGGCGATGGCCGAGGAGTACGGCGTTCTGCGCGGCCACGTGGAGACCGTCCACTCGTTCACCAACGACCAGAACCTGCTGGACAACTACCACAGCTCCGACCGCCGCGGCCGCTCCGCGCCGCTCAACATGGTCATCACCGAGACGGGTGCCGCCTCCGCGGTCGCCAAGGCGCTGCCGGACCTCAAGGCTCCCATCACCGGCAGCTCGATCCGTGTCCCCGTGCCGGACGTCTCGATCGCGATCCTCAGCCTGCGTCTGGGCCGCGCGACCACCCGCGAGGAAGTCCTCGACTACCTCCGCAACGTCTCGCTGACCTCGCCGCTCAAGCGCCAGATCGACTTCATCAGCGCCCCCGACGCGGTGTCCAGCGACTTCATCGGCTCGCGCCACGCCTCGATCGTCGACGCCGGTGCCACCAAGGTCGAGGACGACAACGCGATCCTCTACCTCTGGTACGACAACGAGTTCGGCTACTCCTGCCAGGTCATCCGTGTCGTCCAGCACGTCTCCGGGGTGGAGTACCCGACCTACCCGGCTCCGGCGGTCTGAGCCGACCAGTACAGCCGCGGCCACCGCCGCACGCAGCCGTATCCGCTCACCGTTCGCCGCCCGGGCAGCCGGGACGGCGGGCGGTGACCGGCCGGGGGGCGACATGGGATCCCGCAGTACGGGGACTCCGGTCGCCCCTTGTCCGTGTGCCCTCCACCCGCTCCCACCAGCGCGTTCGTGCGGCCGCGCCTCGCGGATCCGGGCCCGCCGCCTCCCTTGCCCCGATCGTGGGAGCCGTCTAACGTGAGTTTGTGCCACTGATAAACAAAACGGCTCCGCACAACGTCGTGACGGACCGCTCCCTGACCCGACTCCGTATCGTCCTCACCGCCTTCTTCGCCCTCGACGGCTTCGTCTTCGCCGGCTGGGTCGTCCGGATCCCCGCCATCAAGCACCAGACCGGTGCCTCCTCCGGCGCCCTCGGCCTCGCGCTGCTCGGTGTCTCCGCCGGAGCCGTGATCACCATGATGCTGACGGGACGGCTGTGCCGCCGCTTCGGCAGTCACCCGGTGACCGTGGCCTGCGCCGTACTGATGTCCCTGAGCGTCGTCCTGCCCCCGCACGCCCACTCGGTGCCTGTCCTCGGACTGGTCCTGCTGCTCTTCGGGGCGGCGTACGGCGGCGCCAACGTCGCCATGAACAGCGCGGCCGTCGATCTGGTGGCCGCGCTGCGACGCCCGGTCATGCCGAGCTTCCACGCCGCCTACAGCCTCGGCGGCATGCTCGGTGCGGGTCTCGGTGGCCTGATCGCCGGACACCTGTCACCCGCGCGCCATCTGTTCGCGATCGCCGTCATCGGACTGCTCGTGGCCGGTGTCGCCGGACGCGCCCTGCTCCGCGAGGAGGTCCCCCCGTCGCCGGACCGGTCCCGGCGCGAAGGACCCGCCAGGAAGCCGGTCGTGGAGGCTCGCGCCGTCCGCGGCCTGGTGGTGGTCTTCGGGCTGATCGCGCTGTGCACCGCCTACGGCGAGGGCGCGCTCGCGGACTGGGGCGCGCTGCATCTGGAGCAGGACCTGTCCGCGCACCCGGGCACGGCGGCCGCCGGGTACTCCTGCTTCGCCCTCGCCATGACGATCGGCCGCCTGAGCGGGACGACACTGCTCGAACGGCTGGGCCGGACCCGCACGTTGGTCGTGGGCGGCACGACGGCCTCGCTCGGGATGCTCCTCGGTTCACTCGCGCCCTCCGTCTGGGCGGCGCTCCTCGGATTCGCCGTCACCGGACTCGGCCTCGCCAACATCTTCCCCGTGGCGATCGAGCGCGCCGGGGCGCTCGCCGGAGCGAGCGGGGTCGCCATCGCCTCCACCCTCGGGTACGGCGGCCTGCTCCTCGGGCCGCCCGCGATCGGGTTCATGGCCGACTGGTACTCCCTGCCGACAGCCCTCACCAGCGTGGCCGTACTGGCCGCCACGGCCGCCCTGATCGGCTTCGCGACGCGACGCGCCGCCGTGGGATGACAGGCCATCAGGCACACTCGGCGGCATGGAGATTCGGGAATTCGTGGAAGTGCTGGACAGAGAGGGCCGTTCGCTGGCCTCGGCCGCGGAGAAGGCGGGCGTGGACGCCGACGTCGCGACCTGCCCCGGCTGGCAGGTGAGGGACCTGGTCCGGCACACGGGCATGGTCCACCGCTGGGCCACGGCGTTCGTCGCCGAGGGACACACCTCGTACCACCCCGACGGCGGCCTGCCGGACCTGGACCACGACGCCTTGCTGACCTGGTTCCGCGACGGGCACCGGCGGCTCGTGGACACGCTGGCCGGGGCCTCGCCGGACGTCGCGTGCTGGAGTTTCCTGCCGGCGCCCTCTCCCCTCGCCTTCTGGGCGCGCAGGCAGGCGCACGAGACCACCGTGCACCGGGTGGACGCCGAGTCCGCGCTCGGCGGTGAACCCGGCGTCGTCCCGCCGGACTTCGCGGCCGACGGGATCGACGAGCTGCTGCTCGGATTCCACGGGCGCGACAGGAGCAGGGTCCGCACCGAGGAACCCCGGGTCCTGCGCGTGCGTGCCACGGACCGCCCGGACGCGGTGTGGACCGTACGACTGTCCTCGGCACCCCCGCTTGGCCGTCGCGGCGGGGACGCCCACGCGGACTCGACGGGTGAACCCGAGTCCATGGACTGCGAGTTGGCGGGATCCGCCGAGCAGCTGTACCTGGCCCTGTGGAACCGGGCGCCGTTCCCGGACGTGACGGGGGACACCTCGCTCGCCGCCCTGTGGCGGGAGAAGTCCGCGATCAGCTGGAGCTGAGCCTCGTTCGGACAGGGGGCCTCCGGGACGGCCGAACAGGCCCGACCGGAGGCCCGGTCAGCCCTCGGGCGTCCGCGGACCGCCCGACAGCATCCGGGCCAGGACCGCGCGCTGTAACGGCAGTACCTCACTGTGCAGTTCACGCCCCGCCGGCGTGACACACACACGAACACCCCGCCGGTCCTCGGTACACATCCCCCGCGTGACGAGGCCGTCCTTCTCCAGCCGTCCGATCAGCCGGGACAGGGCGCTCTGGCTGAGGTGGACCCGCTCGGAGATCTCCTGGACCCGGAAGCTCGGACCGCCGTCTCCCGCGCCGCCCGCCGCCAGCACGTCGAGGACCTCGAAGTCACTGGCCCCCAAACCATGCGGATGCAGCTCGCGGTCCAGCTCGCAGAGAGTGCGGGCATGCACGGTCAGAATGTCGCGCCACCGATCCACGAGCCCACGCTCGACATGCTCCCCCACCATCCCCGCACCGTAGCAAAGAGACAACTTCGCTGCATCGGCATGAAATGCGCCGGGATCGAAGGGGCCCCGCGACGCGCGCTCGCAGCGGGGTTCTTGCTCTGCAGGGAGGGCGACTGTTGACTCGGACCATGAACAACAACGGGGAAACCACGACGAGTTACCACAGCCCGGGGACGGGGGCATCAGACATGGGCCGCGCCCAGGCGCGGCGGGACGCCGTCACCGTCGAGATCGGATACGCACTGGCCAGCGCGGCGTTCGTCGCGGCGGTCGCCTTCGGTGTCGTCACCGGGCCCGCCCTCGTCCTGCACCTGCCCGCCGCAGTCGTGCACGCGCTCGTGGCCGTGGGGGCCGCCCTGGCCACCGCACTGTTCGCGCTCCGAGTGGCCACCGTCCTGTACCGCTTCCACCAGGGGCCCGTAGGGCCTCAGCCCAGCCAGCCCGGGCGGACCAGGCCCGACTCGTAGGCGAGCACGACCAGTTGGGCGCGGTCGCGGGCTCCGAGTTTCACCATGGTCCGGCTGACGTGGGTCTTGGCCGTGAGGGGGCTGACGACGAGACGGCGGGCGATCTCGTCGTTGGAGAGCCCGATGCCGACGAGTGCCATCACCTCCCTTTCCCGGTCGGTGAGTTCGCTCAGCGACGCCGCCGACTCGGGCACCTTGGAGCGGGCCGCGAACTCGGAGATGAGCCGGCGCGTCACTCCTGGCGACAGGAGGGCGTCGCCCTCGACCACCGCTCTCACCGCGCGCAGCAGTTCGTCGGGCTCGGTGTCCTTGACCAGGAAGCCCGAAGCGCCGGAGCGGATGGCCTCGAAGACGTACTCGTCCAGCTCGAACGTGGTCAGCATGACCACCTTCACGCCCCCGAGTTCCGTGTCGCCGGTGATCCGGCGGGTGGCGGCGAGTCCGTCCAGCACGGGCATCCGGATGTCCATCAGGACGACGTCCGGGCGCAGTTCACGGACCGCGCGCACCGCGTCCTCACCGTCGACGGCCTCCCCGGCCACCTCGATGTCCGGCTGCGCGTCGAGCAGTGCCTTGAATCCGGCCCGGACCAACGCCTGGTCGTCGGCGAGCAGTACGCGGATCACCGGTTGTCCTCCTTGGCCTTCCAGGGCAGTACGGCCAGCACCCGGAACCCTCCGTCCTCACGCGGACCCGCCTCGATCGTGCCACCCAGCGCGGCGGCCCGCTCCCGCATCCCGGCGAGCCCGTTGCCGCTTCCGCCGGCCTCGGCGCCGGTGGCCGGACCGTCGTCGTCGATCCGCAGCCTCAGTACGCCCCGCTCGTGCTCGAACCGCACCCGCGCCCGCCGCGAGCCCGAATGCCGTACGACGTTGGTGAGCGCCTCCTGGACGATCCGGAACGCGGCGAGGTCAGCGCCGGGGGCCGGCGCCGGAGCCTCGCCCTCGATCTCGACCGTGAGGCCGGCGCTCGCGGCCTGCTCGACCAGCTCGGGGAGCCGGTCGAGCCCGGGTGCGGGCGCGCGGGGCGCCTCCCCGGGTGCCCGCAGGGTGTCGAGGACCTGCCGGACCTCGCCGAGCGCCTCCTTGCTGGCCGCCTTGATGGTGGTGAGCGCCGTACGCGCCTGTTCGGGGTCGGAGTCCAGGAGCGCGAGACCCACACCGGCCTGGACGTTGATCACCGAGATGCTGTGCGCCAGTACGTCGTGCAGCTCGCGGGCGATCCGCAGCCGTTCCTCGTCGGCGCGCCGCCGGGCCGCCTGCGCGCGCTCGGCCCTCTCGCGCCCCCACTGCTCACGTCGAACGCGGATCAGCTCCGACAGGGCCACGACCGCCACGACCCATGCGGCGATGGCGATCTCCTGCGTCCAGGAAGGAGGGCGGTCGCCGGCCGGGGGCAGCCTGCGGTACAGCCAGTGGGCGACCAGGAGATGTCCCGCCCACAACAGCCCGACCGCCGTCCAGGCCGCCCGGCGGTGACCGGCGAGCACGGCGCTGATGCAGGCCACGGCCACGGGAAGGAAGACGGGCCCGTAGGGATATCCGGCGGCCACGTAGACCAGGGTCACGGCGGCCGTGCCGAACACGACGAACACGGGATACCGCTGCCGCCAGAGCAGCAGGCCGGAGCCCACCAGGAGCAGCGCCCGGGAGAAGGGGTCCAGGGCGAGCCGGTCACCGTGCTGGGCGTGGGCGGCGAAGCCGGAGCCGACGAGCACGAAGACGGTGAGCAGCAGCGTGGAACGCCACGGCCAGCGCGCGCGGTGCCCGTCCTCGTTCCAGCGGTCCCAGCCGGGCGGCCCGTGCCGCCACCGCGACGGACCGCCGTCCCACGCGGGCGCCGCGGGTCTGTGCTGCTCTTCCATGGCCGTCACGCTAGACGTCCGGCCGCGGCGGCGGCGTCCGCCGGGCGAGGTGATCACCCGTACTCCCCACGGAGTACGACACCGCGGACCGTGCATCGCGCAGCGCCGACGCCGATCACCGCCGGACCACTCCGGCCCCTGGCGTACTACGCGGAGGTAGACCCCGTGTCGGGTCCGGCGGCGGGGCGGGCAACGCGTCCGGCGGCGGACCTGGCCGCTGCTGAGGCTGGGGCTGGGGCTGGGGCTCCAGCGGACCTCTCGCCCGGCGCCGGATAGACCAGCCCCACATCGTGTGCCAGCCGCGCCGCCGCATGCCGGAAGAACGGCTCACGGTCCTCGACCACCCGGTTGAACTGGCCGAACAGCTCGAACCCGATCAGCCCGTAGAGCTGTGCCCACGCGGCCACCAGCCCCACGACCACCTCGGGCGGCAGATCGGGTGCGAGATCGGCGGCCATGCGCAGCGCCTCGGGCTTCAGCGCGTCGGGCAGCGGCGTACGGGCCAGGCCCTTGCCCCGGTGGGCGTCCCGGACGATCCCGACCAGGAGCAGGGCGACCCGGGACGCGGCCGGAACGGTCTCCTGCGGCGCGACGTACCCGGGGACGGGCGAGCCATAGATGAGCGCGTACTCGTGCGGATGGTCCAGCGCCCAGCGCCGCGCCGCAGCGCACACGGTGATCCAACGCTCCCGGGGTCCGGCGGCGGCCACTTCGGCGTGCGCCGACTCGGCAGCCTCGCCGAGGGAGTCGTAGGCGTCGATGATGAGCGCGGTCAGCAGGTCGTCCCGGCTGGGGAAGTAGCGGTAGAGGGCGGAGGAGACCATCCCCAGCTCACGCGCCACGGCCCGCAGCGACAGTTTGGCCGCGCCTTCCGCGGCGAGCTGTCTGCGCGCCTCGTCCTTGATGGCCGCGGTGACCTCGATCCTGGCTCGGGCACGTGCCCCTCGCGCGGTAGTCATACGCAGCAGTGTCCCACGTTTTCAGAGCAGTGCACACAAACGAGAGCGGTGATCCGAAAGCGGATCGACGATCTGGAAGCAGATCGGTGCTCTGAAGTGGGATCGGCGGCGCCCCGGAGGGGGATCAGCGCTCTGGAGCGAGAGCGGCGACCCTGAGGAGCGGGAACGGTGACCTGGAGCAGGAGCGGCGACCCTGAGGAGCGGGAACGGTGACCTGGAGCAGGAGCGGCGACCTGGAGCAGGAGCAGTGATCCGAAGCGGAAGCGGCGACCCGGAAGAAGATCGGCGCTCCGGAGCGGAATCGGTGCTCCAGACGACATCGGCGCTCCGACAAGCGCTCGGCCCGCTGCCCCGACAGACACCTGACGGACACCCGACGAGCACAAATGAGAGCAGCGCACAAATTCGAGAGCACTGCTCTTGCATTGGATCACCGATCCGGTGCAGACTCTTCTCAAGCGAGAGCAGTGCTCACGAAACGGATCGCCGCTCTCCCAGCAAGCTTCACGACTCGCACGCCCCACGCACCGAACGCACCACGCACCTCACCCATCGAACGCCCCGCGCGTCTCACGCATCCCGAGAGGTAACCGTGTCCACTCACGTCCAGAAGCCCGGCTGGTTCACCATCAACGTCTTCAACCGCGCCGTCGCCTGGATGACCAGGCGCGGTCTGAGCGTCTGGGGCTCGCGGGTCCTGGCCGTCCGCGGCCGCAAGAGCGGCGAATGGCGGACGACGCCGGTCAATCTGCTCACCGTGGACGGCGAGCAGTACCTGCTCGCGCCCCGTGGCCATGTCCAGTGGACGCACAACATGCGGGCGGCCGGCGGGGGCGAGCTGCGCCTCGGCAAGAAGGTCGACACCTTCACGGCCGTGGAGGTCGCCGACGACGACAAGGTCCCGCTGCTGCGTGCCTACCTCAAGCGCTGGAAGGCGGAGGTCGGCGTGTTCTTCGGCGGCGTCGGCCCCGACTCGCCCGACGAGGAACTGCGCCGCATCGCTCCCGACCACCCGGTCTTCCGGATCACGGTCGAGAGCTGACACCGGCGACACCCTCCCGGACCCCCGGACCGGCCAGTCCCCCGCCACGTCACACGCCTTGGCCCCCCAGCCCCAGCCCCAGCCCCAGCCCCAGCCCCCACGGGCGTCGGCCCGCAGGCTCAGTCCTCCGCCACCTCGGCAGCCTGGGGCCGGCGGTCGAGGGCGGTCAGGGCGCGTCCGACCGTCGGGTGGTTCCGGATGATCTCCCCGAGCGTGGTGGAACCGCGGGTGATCCCGGTGAAGGCCTTCCACACGGGGCGCAGGCCGGTGAGGCCGGCGTGGAACATGCCGGGACGCCGTTCGAAGGCCCCGAGCAGGCGCTTGCCGACGCTCATCTCGACGCCGAGCCCCGCCTTGATGGCGAAGGCGTAGTTCAGTGCCTGCCGCCGGGCGTCCACCGCGTCGTGCGCCTCGGCGATGCGGACCGCCCACTCGCCCGCGAGCCGACCGGAACGCAGCGCGAAGGAGATGCCCTCACGGGTCCAGGGTTCCAGCAGTCCCGCCGCGTCGCCGCAGACGAGGACCCGGCCACGGGACAGCGGCGAGTCGTCGGCGCGGCAGCGCGTCAAGTGGCCCGAGGAAATGGCCGGTTCGAAGCCCGCGAGGCCGAGCCGGGCGATGAAGTCCTCCAAGTACCGCTTGGTGGCCGCGCCTTCGCCGCGCGCGGAGATCACACCGACGGTGAGCGTGTCCCCCTTGGGGAACACCCATCCGTAACTGCCGGGCATGGGGCCCCAGTCGATGAGGACACGGCCGCGCCAGTCCTCGGCGACCGTCTCCGGCACCGGGATCTCGGCCTCCAGGCCGAGATCGACCTGGTCGAGCTTCACCCCGACGTGCGCTCCTATCCGGCTGGCGCTGCCGTCGGCGCCGACCACCGCCCGCGCCAGGACGGTCTCGCCGCCCTGGAGGACCACGGCGACCGTGCGCCGGTCCGGTACCGCCGAACCGTGCTGCTCGACGCGGGAGACCATGGCGCCCGTACGCAGTTCGGCGCCCGCCTTCTGCGCGAACTCGACCAGCTGCTGGTCGAACTCGGGACGGTTGATCAGCCCGAACAGCATGTGCCGGGACCGCCGCGTACGGGCGAACCTGCCGTCCATCGAGAAGGTGACCGCGTTCACCCGATCCTTGAACGGCAGTTCGAAGCCCGGAGGCAGGGCGTCGCGGGAGGGGCCGATGATGCCGCCGCCGCACGTTTTGTAGCGGGGCAGTTCGGCTTTCTCCAGCAGCAGGACGCTGCGTCCCGCGACCGCTGCCGCGTAGGCGGCCGAGGCGCCCGCCGGCCCCGCGCCGACGACCACGACGTCCCACACCTGCTGTTCGTCGTCCGCCGCACGTCGCTCGTCGTCCGCCGAAGAGTTCTCGCTGCTCACGTTGGTCTACTGCTCCCAGTCCAGCCGTCTGCCGCACCTGTCCCCAGCATCCTACGGCGGGCGTCACCGCAGGCCGCTGTGGGAGGATCTGCAACGGATGCGTCCTGTACACCAGTCCGCATCACTCGATCATCTGTACACAGAAGTACAACGTCGCACCTACAAGGAGCGTGCCCATGTCGTCGAATCCGGTCGCCGAGACCGTCGCCTCGCTCATGCCCCGCGCGAAGGCGGAACTCGCCGAGCTGGTGGCCTTCAAGTCGGTGGCGGACTTCGACCAGTATCCGAGGAGCGAGAGCGAGGGCGCCGCGAACTGGATCGCGGACGCGCTGCGCTCCGAGGGATTCCAGGACGTGGCACTGCTCGACACCCCGGACGGCACGCAGTCGGTGTACGGCTACCTGCCGGGCCCCGAGGGCGCGAAGACGGTCCTGCTGTACGCGCACTACGACGTGCAGCCGCCCCTGGACGAAGCCGCCTGGACGACACCGCCGTTCGAGCTGGTGGAGCGCGACGGGCGCTGGTACGGACGCGGCAGCGCCGACTGCAAGGGCGGTGTCGTCATGCATCTGCTCGCGCTGCGTGCCCTGAAGGCGAACGGCGGCGTCCCGGTGCACGTCAAGGTCATCGTCGAGGGCTCCGAGGAGCAGGGCACCGGCGGTCTGGAGCGGTACGCCGAGGCGCACCCCGAGCTGCTGACCGCCGACACCATCGTCATCGGCGACGCCGGCAACTTCCGCGCGGGTCTGCCGACGGTCACCGCGACCCTGCGCGGCATGACCCTCGTACGGGTGCAAGTGAACACCCTCGAAGGGAACCTGCACTCCGGGCAGTTCGGCGGTGCCGCGCCCGACGCGCTGGCCGCGCTGATCCGCGTCCTGGACTCGCTGCGGGCCAAGGACGGTTCGACGACCGTGGACGGTCTGTCGGGCGAGGCCGCTTGGGACGGGCTCCAGTACGAGGAGCAGGCGTTCCGTGAGGACGCCAAGGTGCTCGACGGGGTGGAGCTGATCGGTTCCGGCACGGTCGCCGACCGGGTCTGGGCGCGGCCGGCCGTCACGGTGCTCGGGATCGACTGTCCGCCGGTCGTCGGCGCCACGCCGTCGGTTCAGGCCGGCGCCCGTGCGCTGATCAGCCTGCGCGTGCCGCCGGGCGTCGACGCGGTCGAGGCGACGAAGCTGCTGGAGGCGCACATCGAGGCGCACACGCCGTGGGGTGCGCGGGTGAGCACCGAGCGCATCGGCCAGGGCCAGGCGTTCCGCGCGGACACCTCCAGCCCGGCGTACGCGTCGATGGCCGAGGCCATGGCGGTCGCCTACCCCGGCCAGGAGATGCAGTCGGCGGGCATGGGCGGCTCGATCCCGCTGTGCAACACGCTGGCCTCGCTGTACCCCGAGACGGAGATCCTGCTCATCGGCCTGAGCGAGCCGGAGGCGCAGATCCACGCGGTCAACGAGAGCGTCTCGCCGGACGAGCTGGAGCGGCTGTCGGTCGCGGAGGCACTGTTCCTGCGGAACTACGCCGCGAGCTGATCGCCCCCTGACGCGGCAAGGGCCCTCACCTGACAGGCGAGGGCCCTTGCCAGTTCCATGGGCGTGGCCAGTCGTTCCCCGGGCATGCCGGTCGTTCATGGGCATGGCCGGTGGTTGTCCCGTGGCCCGTGGTTCAGGGGCGGCGGGAATCCCCCGCCGTCATCGAGCCACGGGGGCCGTACAGAGCGGCCGACGGGGTCCCTACGGGCACGCGACGGGGTCCGTACGGGCACGGCGCGCGGGTCCGCACCGGGCAGCCGCCGCAGGTCCGTACCGGGCGGCCGAACAAAGTACGCGCAGGGGCGGTGTCAGCCGAGCGGCACTCCGGCCTCCAGGTACAGCGCCGCCCCGCGCTCGCGGGCCCGCAAGGCCCAGCGGAGCCGTTCGTAGCGCACGGGCGGGAGCAGGTCCGCCGCCTCCTGCTCGGTGACGAAGCGCCAGCCGCGCAGTTCCGGCCCCGGGAGCAGGAGCCCGCTGACGGCCTGTTCGTCGAGGCGGCCGCCGTCGAAGAGGAGCCGCAGTCCGCCGTATCCGGGCGGTGCGGGCGTCTCCCAGTCGACGACGAGGAGCGAGGGAACCTCGTCGAGGGTGATGCCGGTCTCCTCGGTGACCTCGCGCATCCCGGCGCGGGCGGGGGCCTCGCCGGCCTCCACGACCCCGCCGGGGAACTCCCAGCCCGCCTTGTACGTGGGGTCGACGAGCAGGACCCGGTCGTTCTCGTCGAAGAGGAGCACTCCGGAGGCGACGGTCTCCGCGGTGGGTTCGGGAGTCTGCACGATGTCGCACACGGGCGCCTCCCCCGTGCGTACGGCCTCGGCGACGCGCAGTGCGGCTTCGTACGGTGTGAGCGCGCCGGTGTCCACGGGGTGGGCGTCCGAGACCAGCCAGGGGAGCGCGGCGCGGTACGGCTCGATGTGGTCGTAGGACCACTGGCGCACCCGCATCTCGCCGTCGGGCAGGTCCGGGGGCACCTCCCGTCTGGCTATTCGCTCCCGCAGGATCGTTTCCGCCGGGGCGAGGAGGACATGGCGTACGGGGATCCGGCGCGCCGCGAGCCCGCCGAAGATCTCGTCGCGGTACTCCTGCCGCAGCAGGGTCATGGGGACGACGAGGACCCCGCCGAGCTCGGCGAGCATGGCGGCCGCGGTGTCGACCACGAGCCGGCGCCAGATCGGCAGATCCTGGAAGTCGCCGACCTCGGCGAGGTGCTTGGCCGGCAGCAGTTGCGTGAGTGTGCCCCCGATGATCTCGGGGTCGAAGAGCGTGCTGTTCGGGATCAGGTCGATCAGTTCCCGTGCGGTGGTGGTCTTCCCCGCACCGAACGCACCGTTGATCCAGAGGATCACGATTCCCCCTCTTCTGTTGGCCCCCTGAGGCTTGCCCGCTCCACCCTGCCACGGAAACCAGCCGCTGATGAGGGCGCGGTCCCGGCGGCCACGAGGGTCCGGACACGGCGGCGCCGGTGTCCCGGGGCGGGGACACCGGCGCGGCGCGGCGGTCCTTCAGCTGTTCTGGCCGCCGAGGGCGCCCTCGTCGACCGCCAGGTTGTCGGTGCCGACGGTGTGATCGACCTTGCTGAGCGTGTCGTTGACGTTCAGGTCGTTCAGGGTGTCCCCGCTCAGGGCGTGGGACGGGGTGATCGCCGCGACGACGAACCCGGTGGCGAGGGAGGCGATGGCGAGCATGCTGCGCTTCTTCATGCCCGGTTCAACTACGAAGCCCGGACGGGGTCACGGGTGCGGCGGACACGTTCATCCCGATATCGCCGCCCGGTGTCCCCGCTCCGTCAGACGTCTCCGTCCGACGCCCCCAACCGACATCTCCGACCGATGGCTCCGTCCGGCAAAGTGAAGGACGCCCCGCACCGGACGTCACGCGGCCGCGCAGGCGCCCCACGTTCGGCATCCGACACCAGGCGTCAGATCTCCGACCTCGAACGCCCAGCCGCCGACCCGCAGCCCCAGCCCTCAGCCCTCAACCCGCAGTCCTCAGCCTCAGCCCTCAGCCCCCAACACTTCACGCTCAGACCCGAGCCCCAGCCGCCTGCGACCTCCGGGTCAGTGCGGCCGCGGCCGCGCCCACCAGCCCGGCGTCGGTGCCCATCAGGGCCGGCGTCACGGTCAGCCGCTGGACGAAGGAGAGCGTGGCGTAGTCGGCCAGCGCCCGGCGCAGCGGCGCGAAGAGGACGTCGCCCGCCTTGGCCACTCCCCCGCCGATCACGGCGATGTCGATCTCGACCAGGGTCGCGGTCGCGGCGATGCCCGCCGCGAGGGCCTGCGCGGCTCGCTCGAAGGAGGCGACGGCGACCGGGTCACCGGCGCGGGCGGCCTCGGCGACCGCCGCGGCGGAGGTGTCGCCGTCGGGGCCGGGGAGCCAGCCCGCCTCCAGCGCGCGGCGGGCGATGTTCGGTCCGCTGGCGATGCGCTCGACACAGCCGCGGGAGCCGCAGGGGCAGAGGTCGCCGTCCAGGTCGACGCTGATGTGCCCGATGTGGCCGGCGTTTCCGGTGGGGCCCGCGTGCAGCTGTCCGTTCAGGACGAGTCCGCCGCCGACGCCGGTGGACACCACCATGCAGAGCGCGTTGTCGTGGCCGCGGGCGGCGCCCTGCCAGTGTTCGGCGGCGGTGATGGCCACGCCGTCGCCGATCAGCTCGACGGGCAGACCACCGGCGGCGGCGGAGACCCGCTCGACCAGCGGGTAGCCCCGCCAGCCGGGGACGTTCACCGGGCTCACCGTGCCGGCGGAGGCGTCCACCGGACCTGCGCTGCCGATCCCCAGGGCTCCGGCCCTGCTCCACAGCGGGGAGACAGTGAGCTCACCGATGACGTCCTCGACGGCGCGCATCACGGTGCCGCCGTCCTCCTGGGCGGGCGTCGGACGCTGCGCGCGCAGGAGAATCCGGCCGTGGCCGTCCACCAGCGCTCCGGCGATCTTGGTGCCGCCGATGTCGAGCGCGGCCACTAGGTCGGTGTGCATCAGAGTCAGGTCTCCCATGGGGTGTCGTGACGGGCCGGCAGCGCCGCGGGTCCGGCTCCTCCGGCCGGGAACGGGCAGGAGCGGGCCCCGTCGTACGCCGCGCGGAGTACGCCGACGGACCACCGGGACCGTGCGCCCTGGGGAAGGCGCAGGCCGGAGATTGCGGTGGACAGTGTCTCCCGCATCTGACAACGTTGTCCAGGCTCTATGCTCGACGCCACATCCTCATACAACCCCATGGACCTACGCATCACCGTGGACGACAGGACAGGACAGCACATCGTGGCCGAGACCGCCCGCCGATCCGACAACCGCTACGGAAACCGTCCGACCATGAAGGACGTCGCGGCGCGTGCGGGAGTCGGTCTCAAGACGGTCTCCCGTGTGGTCAACAGCGAGCCGGGGGTCACTCCCGACACCGAGCGGCGGGTCCAGGAGGCCATCGAGGCGCTGGGCTTCCGCCGCAACGACAGTGCCCGGGTGCTGCGCAAGGGCCGTACCGCGAGCATCGGGCTGGTCCTGGAGGATCTCGCGGACCCGTTCTACGGGCCGCTGAGCCGCGCGGTCGAGGAAGTGGCGCGGGCGCACGGGGCGCTGCTGATCAACGGTTCCAGCGCGGAGGACCCGGACCGCGAGCAGGAACTGGTCCTCGCTCTGTGCGCGCGCCGCGTGGACGGGCTGGTCGTGATCCCGGCGGGCGACGACCACCGCTATCTGGAGCCGGAGATCAAGGCGGGCGTCGCCACCGTGTTCGTGGACCGTCCGGCCGGGCGGATCGACGCCGACGTCGTCCTGTCGGACAGTTTCGGCGGCGCCCGGGACGGTGTGGCCCATCTGATCGCCCACGGCCACCGCCGGATCGGTTTCATCGGCGACATGCCGCGCATCCACACCTCGGCCGAGCGGCTGCGCGGTTACCGGGCCGCCATGGAGGACGCGGGGATACCGGTCGAGGACGGCTGGATGTCCCTCGGGGTCACCGATCCGCAGCGGGTGCGCAAGGCGGCCGAGGCGATGCTCTCCGGGCCCTCGCCCGTGACGGCGGTGTTCGCGGGCAACAACCGCGTCACCGTGACCGTCGTCCGCGTGATCGCCGAGTGCGGCCGCGCCGTCGCCCTGGTCGGCTTCGACGACTTCGAGCTGGCCGACCTGCTGGAGCCGGGAGTCACCGTGGTCGCCCAGGACGCCGCCGCCCTGGGCCGCACCGCCGCGGAACGCCTCTTCAACCAGCTCGACGGCAACCTCATCGCCCCCGAACGCATCGAACTCCCGACCCGCCTGATCACCCGGGGCTCCGGAGAACTGCCGCCGGCGGAGTGAGCCACGGCCGCACCGGCCCGCGTCGGCTCGGGACGCCCGGCCGCCCCGCCAGGGCCTCGGCGCCTCCGAGACCCCGAAGGCGCACAGGCGTCACCAGGATGTGAAGGGCCGCGGCCCGGACCGCGTGCTACCGCCCCGACCCCGTCAGATCCCCCCGGCGCGGTCTCGCGAAGGTTTCCAGTTCGTGGCGGGTCAGGCCCGAGGTGCGGGAGACCTCCGCGGTGTCCAGGGCGCCGCAGTCCAGGCCGCGCAGGAGGTAGCCGCTGAGGGCCTTGGCCGTGGCGGGTTCGTCCAGGACGTCGCCGGGGGCGTGGCCCGCGTAGCGGGAGAGGCGGGCCGCGGCCTGTTCGTAGCCCTCGCGGTAGAAGGCGAAGACGGCGGCGTAGCGGGTGGGGATGTGGGCGGGGTGCATGTCCCAGCCCTGGTAGTAGGCGCGGGCCAGGGCGCGGCGGGTGAGGCCGTAGTGCAGGCGCCAGGCGTCGTGGACCTTCTCGGTGGGGCCGACGGGGAGGACGTTGGTGGAGCCGTCGGACAGGCGGACGCCGGTGCCGGCGGCGGCGACCTGCATGACGGCCTTGGCGTGGTCGGCGGCCGGGTGGTCGCTGGACTGGTGGGCGGCGGAGACGCCGAGGCAGGCGCTGTAGTCGAAGGTGCCGTAGTGCAGTCCGGTGGCGCGGCCCTCGGCGGCCTGGATCATCCGGGCGACGGTGGCCGTGCCGTCGGCGGCGAGGACGGCCTGGCTGGTCTCGATCTGGATCTCGAAGCCGAGGCGGCCGGGCTCCAGGCCGCGGGCCTTCTCGAACTCCTCCAGGAGGCGGACCATCGCGGTGACCTGTTCGGCGTAGGTGACCTTGGGCAGGGTGAGGACGAGGCCGTCCGGCAGGCCGCCCGCCTCCATCAGGCCGGTCAGGAAGACGTCGAGGGTGCGGATGCCCCGGTCGCGGACCGGTGCCTCCAGGCATTTCATGCGGATGCCCATGTACGGGGCCGCGGTGCCGTCGGCGTACGCCTCGGCGATCAGGCGGGCCGCGCGGGCCGCCGCCTCGTCCTCCTCGGCGTCGGGGCGCGGGCCGTAGCCGTCCTCGAAGTCGACGCGCAGGTCCTCGACGGGTTCGCGTTCCAGCTTGGCGCGGACGCGGTCGTACACGGGCCCGGCGAGGTCGTCGGCCAGGCCGAGGACGGCGGCGAAGGAGGCGGCGTCGGGGGCGTGTTCGTCGAGGGCGGCGAGGGCGCGGTCGCCCCAGGCGCGGACGGTTCCGGCGGCGAACGTGTCCGCGGGGACGTACACGGTGTGGACGGGCTGGCGGGTCCCGGGGTCTCCTGGGTAGCGGCGCTCCAGTTCGGCGTCGACGGGGGCGAGGAAGGCGCCGACCGTTTCGGTGACGGCGCCCGGCAGGCTCGTCGCCACCTTCTCCTGCTGACCCTGACCCATTCTGCATCCTCCGGTTTTCCGCAGTACGGAATCAACAATCTGTTGAATGAAGTTATCCGGCGAGCTTCCCACGGGTCAACACCCCGTGGACCACGGGACACTGCGCGCCCGGGCCGGGTGTCGAGGTGCACCGGGCGTCGGTCGACACGCTCCCGCTGCACGGCCGGTTCCCGGGCGACCGTCCGCCCGTACGGCGTCACCGACCCTGGGACGAACGAAGGCCCCCGCGACCTGTTCCGGTCGCGGGGGCCTCGTACGGCACTGGGGTGATCAGCCCTTGCGGGCCTTGATCTCCTCGGTGAGCTGCGGGACCACGTCGAAGAGGTCGCCGACCACTCCGTAGTCGACCAGGTCGAAGATGGGCGCCTCGGCGTCCTTGTTGATCGCGACGATCGTCTTCGAGGTCTGCATTCCGGCGCGGTGCTGGATGGCACCGGAGATGCCGGAGGCGATGTAGAGCTGCGGCGAGACCGACTTGCCGGTCTGGCCGACCTGGTTGGTGTGCGGGTACCAGCCGGCGTCGACCGCGGCGCGCGAGGCGCCCACGGCGGCACCGAGCGAGTCGGCGAGGTTCTCGATGATCGAGAAGTTCTCGGCGCCGTTGACGCCACGGCCGCCGGAGACCACGATCGCGGCCTCGGTCAGCTCCGGGCGGCCGGTCGACTCGCGCGGGGTGCGCGCGGTGACCTTGGTGCCGGTGGCCTTGTCGGAGAAGGTGACCGCGAGGGCCTCGACGGCGCCGGCGGCCGGGGCGGCCTCCACGGCGGCCGAGTTCGGCTTGACCGTGATGACCGGGGTGCCCTTGGCGACACGGGACTTGGTGGTGAAGGAGGCGGCGAACGCGGACTGCGTGGCCACCGGACCCTCGTCACCGGCCTCCAGGTCGGTGGCGTCGGTGATGATGCCCGAGCCGATGCGGACCGCGAGGCGGGCCGCGATCTCCTTGCCCTCGGCGGAGGACGGGACGAGCACGGCGGCCGGGGAGACGGCCTCGTACGCGGCCTGGAGCGCGTCCACCTTCGGCACGACCAGGTAGTCGGCGTACTCGGCGGCGTCGTGCGTGAGGACCTTGACCGCGCCGTGCTCGGCGAGCGCGGCGGCGGTGTTCTCGGCACCGGAGCCGAGGGCGACGGCGACGGGCTCGCCGATGCGGCGGGCCAGCGTCAGCAGTTCGAGGGTGGGCTTGCGGACGGCACCGTCCACGTGGTCGACGTAGACGAGAACTTCAGCCATGGGAATGCTCTCCTGCGGATTGCGAAGTCTGAGGGGCGGTAAGCGGGGTGGACCTTGGCCGCGGAGACGGTCCGGGGGCGCGCCCCGGACCCTCGGCGACTAGATGAACTTCTGGCCCGCGAGGAACTCGGCGAGCTGCTTGCCGCCCTCGCCCTCGTCCTTGACGATCGTTCCGGCGGTGCGCGCCGGACGCTCGGTCGCGGCGTCGACCTTGGTCCAGGAACCCTCGAGACCGACCTCGTCCGCCTCGATGTCGAGGTCGGACAGGTCCCAGGACTGCACCGGCTTCTTCTTGGCCGCCATGATGCCCTTGAAGGAGGGGTAACGCGCCTCGCCCGACTGGTCGGTCACGGACACGACCGCGGGGAGGGAGGCCTCCAGCTGCTCGGAGGCGCTGTCGCCGTCGCGGCGGCCCTTGACCACGCCGTCCTCGACGGAGACCTCGGAGAGCAGGGTGACCTGCGGGACACCGAGGCGCTCGGCCAGCAGCGCCGGGACGATGCCCGCGGTGCCGTCGGTGGAGGCCATGCCGGAGACGACCAGGTCGAAGCCGGCCTTCTCGATCGCCTTGGCCAGCACCAGCGAGGTGCCGATGGCGTCGGTGCCGTGCAGGTCGTCGTCCTCGACGTGGATGGCCTTGTCGGCACCCATGGACAGCGCCTTGCGCAGCGCGTCCTTGGCGTCCTCGGGACCGACGGTCAGCACGGTGATCTCGGCGTCGTCCGCGTCCTCGGCGATCTGCAGCGCCTGCTCGACGGCGTACTCGTCGAGCTCGGACAGCAGGCCGTCCACGTCGTCACGGTCGACGGTCAGGTCATCGGCGAAGTGCCGGTCGCCAGTGGCGTCGGGCACGTACTTCACAGTGACAACGATCCTCAAGCTCACGCCGGCTCTCCTACTGCATCGTCATTTCTGGGCTGCCTTCTTTCAGGCAGCATAGGCGCCTGAAGCGGCCGATCCCGGTCGGGGCGGCCCGCGCTCCGAACGAAATATTACTCACCAGTACACCCAGTCGACGCACACTAAGCAAGCGCTTTGGACTGTGACCTTCGCAACGCTGTGTAACCGGTGGGTAGAACCGGCGAGTAGCAATCCTGTTGCCCCCGGCCTGCGGGTTCAGTCGCGCAGAGCGTTGAACCGGCCCTGGTGGTACAGGAGGGGGCCGCCCGCGCCCGAGTGGTCGCCCTGCACGACCTCCGCCAGGACGATGCGGTGGTCGCCCGCGGGCACCCGCGCCACGACACGGCACACCAGCCAGGCGAGGACGTCGTCGAGCACGGGAACTTCCTCGGGGCCCTTACGCCAACGGGTGGGCGCCCCGAACCGGTCGGCGCCGCTGCGGGCGAAGGTGGCGGCCAGCTCCCGCTGGTGCTCGCCGAGCACATGGACGCCGACATGGCCGGCCTCGGATATCGCGGGCCAGCTGGAGCCGCCGGTGCCGATGCCGAACGAGACGACGGGGGGCTCGGCGGAGACCGAGGTGAGCGAGGTGGCCGTGAAGCCGACGGGGCCGCGGTCGCCCGAGGCGGTGATCACGGCCACACCGGCCGCGTGCCGCCTGAACACGGAACGCAGCAGATCGGGTGAGGCGGGGCGCGGGGTGCCGAGGCCGGGTGTGGCCGTCATGGAGCTGTCCTTCTGCGAGAGCCGGCAGGGGGTTCCGGCCGCGCGGGCGGAACCGGGGGCGTGAGACGGTCCTTGGCCGGTCAACAGCCCGGACCACGCGCGCCCGCGGTGCGGGGCGGGTCCGTGTCGGCGAGCTCGGGGAGAAGGCGGTGCGATGACATACGGTCAGGCTGACGAGAGGCGACGGGCGCAGTCAAGGGCGTACGGGCATGTGGGAGATGCCTCACCATGATCGCCACCGGCCGGACGGCCTCGCCGGCCGACGGGCGGGAAGCTTCCGGGCCGCCGGGCGGGCGATCTCCCGAGCACGGACCCGGCGGGCGGTCCCCCACGCACACACGCCCGGCAGGTCGTCCCCCGAGCACACGCGCCCGGCGGGCGGCCCCCCGGACACAGACACCCGACAGGCCGTCCCCCCGAGCACACACCCGACGACTCGCCGGCCACCGGCCGGGCGGCAGGCGGCCTCCCGTGCACGCCGGACCACTTCGCCGCCGCGCGTCAGACCGCTTCGCCGAGCGCCGCGATGACGTCCGCCTTGCGCGGCTGGCCCGTCGCGCGCCGCACGATCCGCCCGCCGGCGTCGAGCACCAGCACCGTGGGCGTCTTGAGGATGCCGAGATCGCGTACGAGGTCCAGGTGGTCCTCGGCGTCGATCTCCACGTGGGACACGCCCGGGACCATGCCCGCCACCTCGCCCAGTACCCGCCGGGTGGCCCGGCAGGGGGCGCAGAAGGCGCTGGAGAACTGCACGAGCGTCGCCCGCTGCCCGAGGGCTTCCCCCAGCTCCGCCGCGCCGAGCCGTTTCCCGCCGTCGCGCCCGCTCACCCGCACCCTTCCGTTCCGCCACCGGTGCAGCACTCCGTAGACACTCGCCACCGCGAGCACCGCCACGCACACCAAAAGACCGTTCATCACCTGCACAAGCATTCATGAGACCGCAAAGATTCCCGGGGCCGGGCGGTGCCCGGCGTAGGCGATGCTTGAACCATGGACATCGACACAAGAGGCCCGCGGTTCGGCGCGGCGGTGACGGCCGTCGTCCTGGCGGTCGCGCTGATCACCGGGAGCGTGTGGCTGCTGGCGTGGCAGACCCTGGCGTTCGCGCTGGGCGCCGCGGGCGGCGTGACGCACTCGCCGTACGGCTGGATCTTCAGGAAGGCCGTGCGTCCGCGGCTCGGCCCGCCTACGGAGTTCGAGGCGCCGGAGCCCCCACGGTTCGCGCAGACGGTCGGACTCGCCTTCGCGCTGGTGGGCCTGATCGGCTGGACCGCGGGTCCGCACTGGCTGGGGACGGTGTCGGTCGCGTGTGCCCTGGCGGCGGCGTTTCTCAATGCGGCGTTCGGGTACTGCCTCGGGTGTGAGATGTACCTGGTTGTGCGGCGTGCAACGGTACGAGCAAAGTAAAGGCGAGTTAAAACTCCGAGGTGGATCAAGTGGGCGACGTGACGAGGATCTCGCCGTTCCACGGCACCAGGGCTGGCCACCCGTCCGTTCTTCGGGCACGATCTGCGCATTGCCGTAAACCTACGGCAGCGTAACTTTCCCGCCGGGAGACCCCTTCCCAGGCAGAGAGAAGGGTCCACCCCGTCCATGGCAGAGCTTGTCTACCGTCCCGTCGTCGGCCTCGCCCAGACGCTCTTCAAGGCGTGGGACCTCAAGATCGACTGCAAGGGGTCGGAGAACATTCCGCGCTCGGGCGGCGCCGTGCTGGTCAGCAATCACATCAGCTACCTGGACTTCATCTTCGACGGTCTGGCCGCCCTGCCGCAGAAGCGCCTGGTGCGCTTCATGGCGAAGGAGTCGGTCTTCCGGCACAAGATCTCCGGTCCGCTGATGCGGGGCATGAAGCACATCCCGGTGGACCGCGCCCAGGGCGAGACGGCCTACCAGCACGCGCTCGAGTCGCTGCGTGCCGGTGAGATCGTCGGCGTCTTCCCCGAGGCGACCATCTCGCAGTCCTTCACGCTGAAGAGCTTCAAGTCCGGTGCCGCGCGCATGGCCCAGGAGGCCGGCGTCCCGCTGATCCCGATGGCGCTGTGGGGAACCCAGCGCCTGTGGACCAAGGGCCACCCGCGCAACTTCAAGCGCAGCCACACCCCGATCACCATCCGGGTCGGCGAGCCGGTGGAGGCCCCTAAGGACCAGTACGCGGGCGCCATCACCCGGCGGCTGCGCGAGCGGGTCCAGGAGCTGCTCGAATCGGCCCAGCGCTCCTATCCCGTACGCCCCAAGGGGCCGGACGACACCTGGTGGATGCCCGCCCACCTCGGCGGCACCGCACCGACCCCCGAAGAGGTGCGCGCGGCCGAGGCCCGCTGACCCCTTCCCGCCCCGCGGCGCCCGTCGCTTCCCCTCGCCGTCACAGCGTGAGGGGAAGCGTCCGGAGCAGGGACGCGCAGCCGGGGGCCGCCTTCATGGCGCCGACGACGGCCGGGTTCGGTTCGGCGTACAGCCAGGGGTGATCCAGCTCGCCGAGCTCAGGATCGGGCACGAAGGCCAGCCGTTCGCCGTCCAGGGAGAAACGGGCGTCCACCCCCGGCTTGTTGCCCCGGGGGTCCTGCCGGTGCCAGGCGCCGTCGAGGCGTACGGCGACGAGACCGTGCAGCACCTCGAACGTCTGGTAGCAGAACGCGGTGGGGATGTCCTCGGCCCGCAGGAGCGCGGCCAGCGCGTGCGCCTTGGCGTGGCAGATGCCGGTGCGCTGCTCCAGTACGTCGGAGGCGCGCCAGGTGACCCGGGGATCGCCGGAGTCGACCGAGTGGGGGATGGTGTCCCGCACGAACTCGAACGCCGAACGTGCATAGGCATACGAGTCACTGGAATCCCTGGCGAGCCGTGCCGCCGTCTCGCGGACGAGGGGATGATGATGGTCGACCACGTCGTCGGCGGCCAGATAGGCGGACAGGTCGCTGGTTTCCTGGATCAGCTCCATGCCCGTAGAGCATAGGAATGCGACCGCCCGAGAGTCAATGACTTTTCGAGCGGTCGCATATCTATGCACTGCGTGCTACTGCTGGGCCATCTCTTCCTTGAGCGCCGCGACGAACCCGTCGACGTCGTCCTCGGTCGTGTCGAAGGCGCACATCCAGCGGACGTCGCCCGCGGCCTCGTCCCAGAAGTAGAAGCGGTAGCGCTTCTGGAGCCTCAGGGTGACCTCGTGCGGGAGCCGGGCGAAGACCGCGTTGGCCTGGACCGGGTGGAGGATCTCCACCCCGTGCACGGCGCGGACGCCCTCGGCGAGGCGCTGGGCCATCTCGTTGGCGTGCCGGGCGTTGCGCAGCCACAGGTCCTTGGCGAGCAGCGCCTCCAGCTGCACGGACACGAAGCGCATCTTGGAGGCGAGCTGCATGGACAGCTTGCGCAGGTGCTTCATGTGGCTGACGGCGTCCCTGTTGAGGACGACGACGGCCTCGCCGAACAGGGCGCCGTTCTTCGTGCCGCCCAGCGACAGGATGTCGACGCCGACCGCGTCGGTGAACGTCCGCATCGGGACGTCCAGGGAGGCGGCCGCGTTGGATATCCGGGACCCGTCCAGGTGCACCTTCATACCGTGCGCGTGGGCGTGGTCGCAGATCGCGCGGATCTCGGCGGGCGTGTAGAGCGTGCCGAGCTCGGTGCTCTGGGTGATCGAGACGACCTGCGGCATGGCCCGGTGCTCGTCGTCCCAGCCGTACGCCTGCCGGTCGATCAGCTCGGGCGTGAGCTTGCCGTCGGGCGTGGGCACCGTGAGCAGCTTGAGGCCGCCCATGCGCTCGGGGGCGCCGCCCTCGTCGACGTTGATGTGCGCGCTCTCGGCGCAGATCACCGCGCCCCAGCGGTCGGTGACCGCCTGGAGCGCGACCACGTTCGCCCCGGTGCCGTTGAAGACCGGGAAGGCCTCCGCGCCGGCACCGAAATGACTGCGGATGATCAGCTGGAGGTGGTCCGTGTAGTCGTCCCCGCCGTACGCGACCTGGTGCCCGCCGTTGGCCAGGGCCAGGGCGGCGAGCACCTCGGGGTGGGCCCCCGCGTAGTTGTCGCTGGCGAAACCGCGGACGGCCGGGTCGTGGCGACGCCGGGCGTCGGTCTTCGGAGGGTTCACGGCTTCTCGGTCAGCCACAGGCGCTTTCCGTTCACTTCGGCGGCGGGCTGGTCCCAGACGCCGACGATGGACTCGGCGAGTTCCGTGACGTCCGTGAAGCCCGCGAACTTCGCGTTCGGCCGCTCGGCGCGCATCGCGTCGTGCACCAACGCCTTCACCACCAGGATGGCAGCGGCGGAGGTCGCGCCGTCGGCGCCCTCGGCGATCCCGGCCTTGCGGAAGAAGTCCGCCATGGCCAGGGTCCACGCCTCGGCGGCGGCCTTGGCCGCGGAGTAGGCGGCGTTGCCGGCGGTGGGGTTGCTCGCGCCCGCCGCGCTGATCAGGACGTACCGGCCGCGGTCGCTGGCCTGGAGCGCCTCGTGGAAGGCGAGCGTGGTGTGCTGCACCGTCCGGATCAGCAGGAGTTCGAGCAGGTCCCAGTCGTCGAGGACCGTCTTGGTGAAGGTCTCGCTGCCGCGCCAGCCCCCGACGAGGTGGACGAGTCCGTCCACCCGGCCGAAGTCCTTCTGGATGCGCGCGGCCCAGTCCCGGGTGGACTGGAGGTCGAGCAGATCGACGGTGTCGCCGACGACAGTGGAGCCGCCGTGCGCGTAGCGGGCCGCGTCGACGGCCTCCGCCAGGCGCTCCGGGTCGTTGTCCGCGCCGATCACGGTCGCGCCCGCCTCGGCGAGCCGGAGCAGTGCCGCACGGCCGGCGGGTCCACCCGCACCCGCCACCGCGATCACCGCACCGCTGAGAGCCCCGTTCCCCATGGTCTTCGCCTCCTGAGCAATGTTCTCGCTACCGCGGTCGGTCACGCGGCGACCCGCTCGGAGCCGGCCGCGGTGATGCCCTTGGTGGAGGCGATCACGTTCTTCAGCTTCTTGGAGAGCGCCTCATAGAACATGCTCAGGGGAAACTCGTCCGGAAGCACGTCGTCCACGAGCTTGCGCGGCGGCTGCGACAGGTCCAGGGCGTCGGGACCCTTGGCCCAGCGGGAGCCCGGGTGCGGGGCGAGGTAGGTGGAGACCAGCTCGTAGGCCTTGAACCAGTGGACCAGCTTGGGGCGGTCGATACCGGCGCGGTAGAGCTCCTCGATCTCGGAGCACAGCTGGTTGGTGACCTGCGGGGCGCGCTGCCAGTCGATGTGCAGCTTGTTGTCGGTCCAGCGGACGACGTCGTGCTTGTGCAGGTAGGCGAAGAGCAGCTGGCCGCCGAGACCGTCGTAGTTGCGCACGCGGTCGCCGGAGAGCGGGAAGCGGAACATCCGGTCGAACAGGACGGCGTACTGGACGTCGCGCCCGTGCACGTTGCCCTCGGCCTCCAGCTTCACGGCCTCCTTGAAGGCGGTGAGGTCGCAGCGCAGCTCCTCCAGGCCGTACATCCAGAACGGCTGGCGCTGCTTGATCATGAAGGGGTCGAACGGCAGGTCGCCGTGGCTGTGGGTGCGGTCGTGGACCATGTCCCAGAGCACGAAGGCCTTCTCGCAGCGCTCCTGGTCGTGGACCATGGCGGCGATGTCCTCGGGCAGTTCGAGGCCCAGGGTGTCCACGGCGGCCTCGGTGACGGCGCGGAAGCGGGCGGCCTCGCGGTCACAGAAGATGCCACCCCAGGAGAATCGTTCCGGCGCCTCGCGCACGGCGATGGTCTCCGGGAAGAGCACGGCCGAGTTGGTGTCGTACCCGGCGGTGAAGTCCTCGAAGGTGATGCCGCAGAACAGCGGGTTGTCGTAGCGGGTGCGCTCCAGCTCGGCCAGCCACTCGGGCCACACCATGCGCAGCACGACCGCCTCGAAGTTGCGGTCCAGGTTGCCGTTCTGGGTGTACATCGGGAAGACGACCAGGTGCTGGAGGCCGTCCTCGCGGTTCGCGGCGGGCTGGAAGGCCAGCAGCGAGTCGAGGAAGTCGGGCACCTCGAAGCCGCCGTCGGCCCAGCGGCGCAGGTCCTTGACGAGCGCCTCGTGGTACGCGGCGTCGTGGGGCACCAGCGGGGAGAGCGCGTCTATCGCCTCGGCCACCCGGCGCACGACCGCCTCGACGTCGGCGGCCACGGGGGCGCCGTCCGCGGCGAAGTCGATGGAGCCGTCCTTGGACTGCCAGGGACGGATCTCCTCCACGGCAGCCTTGAGGACAGGCCATGCCGGGTGATCCACCACCCTGGCCACGGGAGGAACCCGCTCCTCCGAACCCACCTTCTCAAGAACTTCCGTCATGTCCCATCCTCCACAGGAAAACCTCGCGTATGGACACCGTATGTATGCGAGGTTCCGTTACGCAAGAGGGAACCCGGGAGATTATCCTGCGCACCCCCCACCTTCACCGCTCTTTTTCCTGTCGGACACCGTCCATGCGATGACATGCACCACAGGCCTTCCTCACGGCCCGGGCGTCCGCGCGAGGCCCCGGGGGCACGGACCCCATGGATCCCGGGGACCGCGCGGGGCGGACCGGGGCCGCGGATCCCGGCGGCCCCGCCCTGCGGCTTCCCTCGGTCCGGCGGTATACGCATGGCCCACGTCACACTGGAGATGATGCGGCCTCTCCCCGGGTGCGCGCACGCGGGTGCCGCGCGCGGGTCCCGCACCCGCGCCGCGCCGTGTGAATCCGACACTCCCATTGCACGGCGTAGGAACGGGTACACAGCACAGCCAGGCCATTAGGCTGCGGCCTGCCGCGTGGGCACCCCCTCGGATCCACGCGGGAGCCGAGCCGCCGTCGACGGAAGCGAGTCGAATCTTGAACTTCCTCACCATCGGTCACCGCGGAGTGATGGGTGTCGAACCGGAGAACACCCTTCGTTCCTTCATCGCCGCCCAGAACGCGGGCCTCGACCTCATCGAACTCGATCTGCATCTGAGCAAGGACGGCGCGCTCGTCGTCATGCACGACGCCGACGTGGACCGTACGACCGACGGCACGGGGCAGATCGCCGACAAGACGCTCGCGGAGCTGCGCACGCTCGACGCGGGGCGCGGCGAGCGCGTGCCCGTCTTCGAGGAGGTCCTGGAGGCGGTCAGGACGCCGTTGCAGGCCGAGATCAAGGATGTCGCCGCGGCCAGGGCGCTGGCCGAGGTGATCCACCGCAAGGACCTGGTCGGGCGGGTCGAGGTGTCCTCGTTCCACGACGAGGCGGTCGCCGAGATCGCCCGGCTGGTGCCGGGGGTCCGTACGGCTCTGATCGCCAGCCGCTACGGCACCGACGTGGTGGACCGCGCCGTCGAGGCCGGCGCCGCGACGGTGTGCCTCAACATCCGCAGGCTGAGCCTGGAGGTCGTGGAACGGGCCCGCAAGGCCGACCTGAGGATCATCGGCTGGGTGGTCAACACCCAGGACCAGCTCCGGCTGGTGCGCGCGCTGGAGCTGGACGGCGCCACGACCGACTACCCCGAGATCAAGCGCACGGGCCGCTTCACGGCGTGACCGGTGTTACCGGCGCGACCGGCGGGGCCGGTGAGGCCGTACGACCGGTGGGATCGGCGGGGCCGGTGAGGCCGGCACGACCGGCGTGACCGGTGGGGCCAATGAGGCCCGCATGACCGGTGGGGTCGGCGTGACCGGTGAAGTCCGTACGACCGGCGTGACCGGTGGGGCGGCGCCCGGACAGGCCCGGAGGGCCGTCCGGGACGCCCCTGCCTCTAGAGGCTGTCCGCGAGGTCCTGGACCAGCGGCTTGACCAGCAGTTCGAAGCGCAGGTCGTCGCGCTGCGGGATGCCGAAGCGCTCATCGCCGTACGGGAACGGCGTCATCCGTCCCGTACGGCGGTAGCCGCGCCGCTCGTACCAGGCGATGAGGTCCTCGCGTACGGAGATCACCGTCATGTGCATCTCCGTGACGCCCCACGCCTCGCGCACGGTCCGCTCCGCCTCGGCGATGATCACCTTGCCGAGCCCGCCGCCCTGGAGCGTGGGGCTGACCGCGAACATGCCGAAGTACGCGTGGTCCCCGCGGTGCTCCAGCTGGCAGCAGGCCACCAGCACGCCGTCCCGCTCGACGGCCAGGAGCCGGCTGTCGGGTGCCTCGACGACCGCGCGGACCCCCTCGGGGTCGGTCCGCCGGCCCTGGAGGATGTCCGCCTCCGTGGTCCAGCCGGCCCGGCTCGACTCGCCTCGGTACGCCGACTCGATCAGCGCGACCAGGGCGTCCACGTCGGTGTCGACGGCGTCGCGGAAGGTCAGTCCGGTGGCGGCTGCGGTTTCCATGGGAGCGGTTCTCCGATCGGTGGCACGACTGGGCACGCCCGAGCGTAACGCCCTCCCCGGACCGGGAGCGCCGGCCGGGCTAGGCTCCGGGTGCATGGTGCATGTACTGAGCGGCCGGACCCTGCTGCGTCCCACCGACCCGGAGCGCTCGCGCGTCTTCTACGGCGAACAGCTCGGCCTCGCCGTCTACCGCGAGTTCGGTACGGGGCCCGAGCGCGGGACGGTCTACTTCCTCGGCGGCGGATTCCTTGAGGTCGCCGGACGGTCCGAGGTCCCGCCGTCCCCGGCGCTGAAGCTGTGGCTCCAGGTCGCGGACGTCGCCGCCGCCCACGCGGAGCTGGTGGCCGCCGGGGTCGAGGTGGTGCGCGGGCCGGTGCGGGAGCCGTGGGGACTGATCGAGATGTGGATCGCGGACCCGGACGGGACCGAGATCGTGATCGTCGAGATCCCCGAGGACCATCCGCTGCGCTACCGGCCCTGACGGCCGGGCGGCCGGACGTGCCGTCCGTGACCGGCGTCCGGAGCCGCGCCCGGATGGCCGGTGATCCTCCGCAGGCTTAGCGTGCTCGGGGGGACCGCTGCGGAAGGAGCGTCATGAAGCTCGACAGGCCGGTGACCGGCGGACCCTGCTGGACGGAGCTCGGGACCGACGACCTGGAGGGTGCGAAGGGCTTCTACGCCGATCTGTTCGGCTGGCGCCCGGAGACGGACCCGCGCCCGGAGGCGGGCGGGTACACCGTCGCGCATCTGGGGGACGTGGCCGTCGCGGGGATCTCCCCCGTGTACCAGGAGTCGCAGCCCGTCGCGTGGAACGTGTCGTTCGCCGTCACCGACGCGGACGCGACCGCGGCGGCCGTGGAGGCCGCCGGGGGGACCATCGCGCTCGCCCCCATGGACGTGCTCGACGTGGGCCGCTTCGCGGTCGCCTTCGACCCGGGCGGTGCAGCCTTCCAGATGTGGGAGGCGCGGGCCTTCTCCGGGGCGGGGCTGTTCAACGCGCCGGGCTCGCTCGGCTGGGTGGAGCTGCTGACCAGGGCCCCGGACCGGGTGACCGAGTTCTACACGACGGTGTTCGGCTGGACGGTGACGCCCTCGCCGCACTATCCGCAATGGGGCGTGGACGGCGCCGACTTCGGCGGCATGATCACGATGGGCGATGACTTCGCCCACGAGGTCCCCTCCCACTGGCTGCCCTACTTCGCCGTCGAGGACGTCGACGAGACGGCGAACGCGGTCCTCATGGCGGACGGCCATCTGCTGATGGAGCCCGTCTCGCAGCCGAACGGCCGGCGGCTGGCCGTCGCCCGGGACCGGCAGGGCGCGGCCTTCGGCATCTACGCGGAGGGCGAGAAGCGGTGATCCGGGCGGACGGCCCGCTCCCCGGCCGGTGTCAGGGGCGCGGAAGTCCCAGCCTGCCTTCCAGCTGACCGAGCAACTCGCCGAGGAGTGCGGCCAGTTCACGCTGGCGTTCGCGGTCGACGCCGGACAGGACGCCCGTCTCGTAGGCGAGTTGATCGGGGAGGACGGAGTCGACCAGTTCGCGTCCGGCGTCGGTCAGCCGGACGTGCGCGACCCGGCGGTCCCGGGTGTCCCCGCGCCGCTCGACCAGCCCGCGTTCGCTCAGCTGCTTGAGCCGCTTGGTGACGGCGGCGCCTGAGGAGAAGGTCTCGCGGGCGATCTCGCTCGGCGTCAGCTCGTGCCCGGTGCGGCGCAGCGTTCCGAGGACGTCGAACTCGGGGCGGGTGAGGCCGGCGCGGCGCAGCGGCGCGTCCTCGGCCTGCTGGAGGAGCGCGGCGCAGCGGTTGACCCGGCCGATGACCTCCATCGGGTGGGTGTCGAGATCGGGCCGCACGGCTTCCCACTGCCGCACGACACCCGCCACGGTGTCGGCCACGACGGCGTCCCGAGGGGCTCCCGCGGCCGGGGACGCCCCCGCGGCCGGAGCCGGCCGGTCCGGGGCCGTTGCGGAGGCCGGCCCGTCCGGGGTCGTCGCGGAGACCGGCCCGTCCGGGGGCGCTGCGGAGGCCGCCCGGTCCGGGGCTGTGGCGGAGGCCGGGGTCGATCCCGGCGAGGGTGGGGCGTCTGATGGGGGCGGGGCGTCGGGTGGGGGCGGGGCGTCTCGTGAGGGCGGGGCGTCTCGTGAGGGCGGGTCGTTCGCCGTTCTGCTCCCGTCCGCTGTCGTCATGCCTGTGCGCCCTCCCAGCAGTGCAGTCCCTGGCGTCGTACCGTCGCCGCGAGCGTACGGTGTCCGGCCTGTTCGGCCCGCATCACCCGCTCCTCCGGCAGGGCGCGCCGCCACCATTCGCCGGACGCGGCGTCCGCGGTGGAGCGCAGGTGCACCACGGCGCCGGACAGACGGCGGCGCGCCGATTCCAGTTCGCCGGGCAGGGGCCGCTCCTCGGCGAGCAGTCCCGCGGCCTGTTCCCGGGCCCGGCCGACCGCGGCGAGCGCCTCCTCGACCCGGTCGCCGGCCCGCCGGTCGGTCACGGCGACGGCGGCGACGAAGCCGACCAGGGCGCCCACCAGGGTGTCCAGGATCCGGTCGGTCATCAGCTCCCCGGGCCGCTGGGCGTGCGCGAACTCGGTGATCAGCAGGGCCATGGGGGTCACGCAGACGCTGCCGAGCCAGTAGTTGCGGCCGATGAGCGCCTCTGCGCCGAAGTTCAGGGCGAGGCAGCACAGGACGAGGGCCGCGGGCCCGGCGTGGGCGAGCGGGAGGAGGGCGGCGAAGGCGGCCACGCCGAGGAGGTTGCCGGTGACCCGCTGGACGCCCCGGCTCCAGGTCAGGGTGACGTTGGCCTGGTAGAGGGAGGCGGCGGTGACCAGCGCCCAGGAGGGGCGGCCGACGCCGAGCGCGAGCGAGACGTAGCCGGCGAGGGCGCAGCCCAGGGCGGTGCGCAGGGCGACGGGGGCGAGCGGTCGGAGCCTGCGGAGCAGGGGAGGTTCCCCGAAGGCGAGCGCCGCCTCGACGCCGAGGAGTTCGTCGGCGGCGTCGCCGAGACCGTCCGGGTGCGGGACGGGTCCGGTGCCGGACAGTTCAGCGGCCCAGGCGCGCAGCCGGTCGGGGTCGGTGCCGGCGGGGGCGGCGAGGGCGACCTCGGCGCGTACGACGAGCCGTTCGAGGGCGCGCCGGGGTGCGGAACGGGCTCCCGCGGACAGCAGCGACTGCCAGGCGGTGTGCACGGCGGCGGCCGCGGCGGCGCGGGCACGGGCGTCCTGCGGTGCGCCGGCGGAGACCGCGGCGGCGTTGAGCGCGTGGGCGGTGGCACGCCGCTCCGGGCCGTGCGGGCGGACGACCCCGGGGGCCATGCCGACGATCCAGGCCCAGGCTCCCGCGGCGGCGCCGAGCGCGAGGTGGCCCGGCACCTGCCCGAGGCTCTGCGGCACGAACAGGGACGCCGAGGAGATGAAGGCGAGGACGACGTGCCCGGGCGGGCCGATCCGCGTGGCGTCGCACAAGGTCTTCTGGGCGGCGGCCAGCAGGGCGCCGACCGTGACCAGGACGACGGCGTTCGTGGTGAGCGAGGCCGTGACGAGTGCGATGCCGAGTCCGCCGAGCATCCCGGCCACCACCCAGGCGAGGGCCCGGGCGCGTGCGGCGTAGGGACGGCTGTGGGCGTAGAGGGCGCAGAGCGATCCGGCCATGGTGTACATCGCCAGATCCAGCCGCCCGAGCGCGAGCAGGGTGAGATTCGGCGGGGCGACGGCGGCGACGACGCTCAGGGCGGGCTTGAACCAGATGTCGGAGGGCCTGCCGAGGCGGAGCGCTTCGGCCAGCGGAAGCCGGCGTGGGGACGGGGGGCCAGGGCGGTTCGCGCTGCTCATGGCAAAACCTTAGCAGGTGTTTTACCTGTAAATCAGTTTTCCCGGGCTGCTCCGACCTGCGGTGCACCCCCGCACGCTCCCCGTGTACATCCCTGCGCTCGTATGCGCCCCGGCCGCCCGGGGCATGCCCTGACCGACTGTGCGACGTCCGGCACCGCTGCCCCGCACCTCCTGCCCGGCACCGCGTGTCCCGCGTCGTGTGTCCGACGTCGTCGAACGGGGAGGTACGCGGTGCACGGACCGGCTTCACCCGGCTGGCTGCTCGTCGCGCTGTGCGCGGCGACCGGGGCCTACTGCCTGCTGCGGATGCGCAGCCCGGTCGAGGAACAGCGCCGCACCGCGGGCGGCGAGGCGCTGATGGGGTTCGGAATGGCCGCGATGGCCGTGCCGACGGCCGTGGTCACCCCTCCGCGCTGGGCCTGGTTCGCCTGCACGGCCGTCTTCGGCGTCGCCGCGCTGCGTGCGCTGTGGGCGGCCCGCGGGGGCGGTCACCATCTGCACCATCTGATGGGCACGCTCGCCATGGTCTACATGGCGGCGGTGATGACGGCCGCCCCGGCCCACCACGTCCACGGCGGCACCGGCGTCCCCGTCCTCACCGGAACGCTGCTGCTGTACTTCACCGGCTACGTCCTTCGGTCGGGCGCCCGTCTGCTGCCCGTGGCCGTCACACCGGGTCCGGCCGCGGGCACCGTCGGCTGGGGCGACCGTCCGGAGCTCTCCCGGGCCTGCCGCCTGTCGATGGGGATAGCGATGCTCGCGATGCTGGTCACGCTCTGACGCCCTGCACGCCGTGCGCGCCGTGCGGGCCGGAGGCGGCGGCCGCGCTCAGGACAGCGCGTCACGCTCCGAAGTCGGCTGCGCCGCAAGGGAGTCGGGGTGCGGCGGGATTCCGTGGCGTACGTCACTTGGGGTCGTTGACCGTATCCAGCGGCGGGCCCCGCTCATAGGCTTCGGCCATGATGGTCCCCGCGGCACTGTTGCTGCTCGGCGCGCTGGCGTCCGTGGTCGCTCCACGACTGCTCGCACGGGCGGACTGGCCGGACCGGGAACCCGTGGTCGCCCTGTGGGTGTGGCAGTGCGTGGTGGCGGCCGTCCTGCTGTGCTGCGTGCTGTCGATGACCCTGAGTGCCTCCGCCGCCTGGGTGGCGGTGCGCGGTCATGTCTTCGACGGGGCGCCGGCGCCGGTCGTCGACGCCTACGCGTCGACCGCGGGAGACCGCTGGGCCGCCGCCACGGCCGTGCTGCTCGCGTGCGGTGGCGCCTGGACCGCGGCGATGCTGGCGCGCGAGATCGTCCGGGCGCGGCTGCGTCATCGGCAGAGCCGGTCCGAACTCCTGTCGCGGGCACCGCTGTTGCCCGGCGAGAAACCCGGATCGGGTCGTCTCGTCGTCCTGGAGGGGGAGCGCCCCGACGCCTGGTGGCTGCCCGGCGCCGCTCCCCGGCTGGTGGTCACCACGGCCGCGTTGAGCCGGCTCGAAGGACGGCAGCTGGACGCCGTGCTCGCCCATGAGCAGGGGCACGCGCGGGCCCGGCACGACTGGCTGCTGCACTGTTCGGGCGCGCTGGCCAACGGGTTTCCGCAGGTGCCCGTGTTCGCCGCCTTCCGTGACGAGATGCACCGGCTGGTCGAACTGGCCGCCGACGACGTGGCGTCGCGCCGGTTCGGCCGGCTCACGGTGGCCCTCGCCCTGGTCGAACTCAACGAGGACCGGGGCGTGTTCGGCCCCGGCCAGGCTCCCGGCGCGCATGTCCCGCAGCGCGTGGACCGCCTCCTCGCTCCCCGGGACCGGCTCACGGCGGCCCGTCGTCTCCAGCTCACGGCGGCCGCAGCGCTGGTGCCGGTGGTGCCGGTCCTCGTCGCGTTCGTACCGGGTCTGCGCGCGCTCGGATAGTCCCGGTGACGCGGGGCCGTCGGCCGGTCCGCGCAGGTCGGCGGCTCCGTGCGGGTGCATCGGGCCAGGGGGCCTTGACCGGTGGCGACCCGGCCGCGAAGGATCTCCCGTATGACCTTCAAGGGTGTGCTGTTCGACTTCTCCGGGACCCTCTTCCGCGTCGAGGACACGGAGTCGTGGCTGCGCGCGGTGCTCGCGGAGAGCGGTCACACGCTCCCGGAGCCGGAGTTGGTGCGGAAGGCGCGGGCCCTGGGCGCGGTGGGCGCGCTCGCGGGCGGAGCCCGGCCGGTGCGGCCGGTGCCCGATCACCTCCTCGCCGCGTGGGAGGCCCGCGACACCAGCGCCGAGCAGCACCGGGCCGCGTTCACCGGCCTCTCCCGGCAGGTGTCACTGCCCGACCCCGCCCTGCACGACGCGCTCTACGACCGCCAGATGCGGCCCGCCGCCTGGACGCCGTACCCCGACGCCGCCGAGGTGCTGGGCGCGCTGCGCGAGCGGGGGCTCGCGGTCGGGGTGGTCAGCAACATCGGCTGGGACCTGCGGCCCGTCTTCCGCGCACACGGCCTCGACCCGTACGTCGGAACGTACGTCCTGTCCTACGAGCACGGCGTCCGGAAGCCGGATCGGCGGCTCTTCGCGACCGCCTGCGCCGAACTCGGCATCGCGCCCGGGGACACCCTGATGGTCGGCGACGACCGCGGGGCGGACGGCGGTGCCGCGGCCCTGGGTTGCGCGGTCCACTTCGTCGACCATCTGCCGGCGGCCGACCGCCCGGACGGACTGCGGCCGGTGCTCGGTCTGGTGGACACGGACTGACGTAACCGGAAACGGCCGTTCGACTCCCCGGGACCGCCCCGCCCACGGAATTCCGGTACGGAAAGGGTGACTTCCGGTCCGGGCCGGGCCCCCATGGTCAAGTTTTGGCCAACAGAGGTCAAACGCCTCGCAATTCGGGATCCGTGGCTACGTTGGCGCCCCCGCCCCACACTCCCGAGGTCCCTCATGAAGACAGCGCTCTTGATCCTCCTGGCCGGCCTGCTCACGTACGTCACCGCGACCGCCCTCCACAACACGGTGCGCAGCGACGACCGGGAGACGCTCGTCGGCAACGTGCTGCTGAGTCTGTCGGTCGGCTGGTACATGGTGACCAACTGGCGGCGCGCCTACCTGGCCGCGCAGCGACACCCCCGACAGGGCGAGACGTGTGAGGTGCGGATCGACGTCCGGTGAACACACCGACGGCCGCCGCGCGGCCGGCGCTCCCCCGGCGCCCGCCGCCGCGCGTCCGACCTGAGGCGATCCCCCGCGTCGCCCCAGGTCGGGGCAGCCCAGAAGCGGCCCGCGGAGGGCCTGGATCCGGACGCGTTGAGTATAGTTGGCTGGCAGCCAGTCAACGCAGGAGTTACAGCATGTCCCCGAGAAGCGCCTCGGTCAATGAAGAGTTGCGGCGACGTTCCCGGGAACGTCTGCTGCAAGCCGCGGTCGAGCTGGTCAGCGAGCGCGGTTACGACGCCACGACGCTCGGGGACATCGCGGATCGCGCCGGTTCGGCGCGCGGACTGGTCTCGTACTACTTCCCCGGCAAGCGCCAACTCCTCCAGTCCGCGGTCCACCGGCTGATGCACCGCACCCTGGAGGAGGCCCTCGACCGCGAACCGCGCAGCGAGGACGGCCAGGAGCGGATGGCGCGGGCCATCGACGCGATCTTGGGCCTCACCCAGGACCAGCCGGTGCTGATGCGGCAGCACATGGCCGGACTGCTCCAGGCCGAGGGCTTCGTCCAGTGTCCCGAACAGGTGCGGCTCTCCGAGCTGCTCGGGGACACCGTCGCCCGGTACGGATCGCAGCAGGTCTCGGCCGACTACCCGATGCTGCGCGCCCTGTTGATGGGCGCGGTCTACTCGGCGCTGGTTCCGGGCGTGCCGATGACGGTCCCGGTGCTGCGGGCCGAACTCTTCAAGCGCTACCGGCTGGACTGGGAGCTGGGAGTGCCGCCGGGCACCGAGGCGCCGGCCGGACCCGGCGGGACGGATCTGTCCCGCTTCTTCGCGACCGGTCCCGAGCCCGAGGAAGGGCAGCCCAAGTAGCCCGCCCCGCAGAGACGTCGGGGCGGAGATCCGCCGGACCGTTCGCCGTGCTGCGCGCGCCGTGCTCGCGCGCCAGGGGCTCTGGGCACCCGCCCGGACCCCGTCAGCGGCGGATGTGGCGCGGCGCCAGGAGCCCCGCGTCGCGCGCCCCGGCGATCAACCTCAGGGCTTCGCGGCGGCTGTGGCCGGTGGCGTCCATGACGGCGAGCACGGGGTCCACCCCTTCCTGCTGCGCCGCCCGGTACTCCTGCGCCGCCAGCAGCCGGCCCTCGGCGCCGCGCGGCCAGGCGGGACGGGCGCGCCGCGCCGGACCGTCCCGCCCCGTCCCGCCGCCGGCGCCAAGACGGTTCCCGCACACCTCGGACAGCGGTTCCTCGATCCACTCGGCGACCACCGCGAGGTCGTCCAGCGAGAGCGGCGGCTCGGCCCGTACGTCCTCGATCGACAGGGCCGTGTCCGACAGCACCGCGAGCAGGTCGACCCGGGCACCGTCCGTGAAGCTCAGCCGGACGTCGAACCAGGACGTGACACCCGCCCCGGACTCCCGCATCTCCCAGGCGGGCCGCACGGACACCTCGCCGTCCGTGCGGCAGCGGTCGGACAGATTGAGAAACGATGCGTCCAGCACATACGGAACGTAACCGCATCATCACATTCCATACGAACGGACACGCGCGCGACCGGGTCGCACCGCACCCTGTCGGCCGAGCACCCGTGGTGCGATGCTGAAAGGACCAGCGATGTCCTGTCAGCGATCTTCCTGATCCCTCGGGTGAGGAGTTCCGCGGTGCTGCGTGTCGCCGTCGTCGGTTCGGGGCCCAGCGGGGTCTACAGCGCACAGGGCCTGGTCCGGCGGAGCGGGCCTCCCGACGTCCGGGTCGACGTCCTGGACCGGCTGCCCTGCCCGTTCGGCCTGGTGCGCTACGGCGTCGCGCCCGACCACGAGAAGATCAAGTCGCTCCAGAACAATCTGCGGACCGTCCTGGAGGACGAGCGCGTCCGCTTCCTCGGCGGTGTCGAGGTGGGGCCCGGCGGAGTGCCCGTGCAGCGGCTCCGGGAGATGTACCACGCGGTCGTGTACTGCGTCGGCGCGGCCGCCGACCGCCGTCTCGGCATACCCGGCGAGGATCTGCCCGGCAGCCGGCCGGCGACGGAGTTCGTGTCCTGGTACAGCGCGCATCCGGACTCCGCGGCCGGCGCGTTCCTGTCCGGGGTGCGCTCGGCCGTCGTCATCGGTGCCGGGAACGTCGCCGTCGACGTCACCCGGATCCTCGCCCGCAGCGGGCCCGAGCTGAGCCCCACCGACATGCCGCAGGCGGCGCTCGGCGCGCTGGCCGCCAGCGAGATCACGACGATCAGCATGGTCGGGCGGCGCGGACCGTCCCAGGCCCGCTTCACCACGAAGGAACTGCGCGAGCTGGGCGTCCTGCCGGAGGCCGGCATCGAGGTGGACGAGGCGGAGCTGGCGCTGGATCCCGCCTACCTCGACCCGTCGGGGCTGCCCGCCGCCCAGCGGCGCAACGTGGAGGTCCTGAGGGGCTGGGCGTCGGCCTCGCCGGCGGGCCGGCCGCGTCTCATCCGCCCGCGCTTCTTCCTGCGGCCCGTCGAACTCCTCGCCGACGGCGGCCGGGTGGGCGCGGTGCGGTTCGAGCGGACGGCGCCGGACGGGTCGGGCGGGGTGAGGGGGACCGGCCGGTTCGAGGAGATCGAGGCCCAGTTGGTGCTGCGTTCGGTGGGGTATCGCGGGGTCCGGCTGGACGGGCTGCCCTTCGACCCCGTCCACGGCACGGTGCCGCAGCGGGCCGGACGCGTCCTGCGGGACGGGGTGGTCTCGCCGGGCGAGTACGTCGCGGGCTGGATCAAGCGGGGTCCGACCGGGGTCATCGGGACCAACCGTCCGTGCGCGAAGGAGACGGTGGCCTCCCTGCTGGAGGACGCCCCCGCCCTCGTACGGCGAGGGGCCCTCGAAGATCCGCTCGCGGCGCTGCGGGCCGAGGGGATCCGGCCGGTGGAATGGGCCGGCTGGCTGGCGATCGAACGGGCCGAGGCACAACTGGGGGCGGAACTGGGCCGCGAGGTGGTCAAGTTGCCCGACTGGACCGCGCTCTGGGAGGCGGCACGGTCGGCCGGGGCCTGACGAGGGGGAGGCCCTGACGGCGACGCGGTCGACCCTGGTGGCCCTGGAAGACATGGGCTTGAGCGGCGGGCGGCGCCGATCGTCAGGGTGTCAGGCGGTCGGCCTGGCGGGCGGCGGCCTCCAGTACGCGGCCGAGGAGCCCGGGGAACAGGTCGTCGAGGTCGTCCGCGCGCAGGCCGTTCAGCTTCGCCGTGCCCCGGTAGACCTGACGGACGACCCCGCTCTCGCGGAGCACCCGGAAATGGTGGGTCGATGTCGACTTGGTGACCGGCAGCACGAAGTCCGAGCAGGAGAGTTCACGGCCCTCGGCGGCGAGTTCGCGGACGATCCGCAGCCGCATGGGGTCGGACAGCGCGTGCAGCACCGACTCCAGCCGGATCTCCTCACGCGCGGGATGCGGCAGATCACGGCCACTGGCGGCGGTGGCGGCGGTCGTCACGGCGGCTCCACTCTCATCCGGGGACCTCGAACCTCGTCCCGTCCCTCTCGACGGCGTCCGGCGGCTTCACACGACCCCGTCATTGTACGAGAGACGTCGTAGTTTGACACTCGCCGTACTACGAGGTTTATCGTACGAGACGTACCCCGGTCCCGCGACGAATGGAGTCGGCCGTGAGCGCTCTCTTCGAGCCCTGCGTCCTGCGCGAAGTCACCATCCCCAACCGGGTGTGGATGCCCCCGATGTGCCAGTACTCGGCCGCACCCGACGGCCCCGCGGTGGGCGCCCCGAACGACTGGCACTTCGCCCACTACGCGGCCCGCGCCACCGGAGGGACGGGGCTGGTGATCGTGGAGGCGACCGCCGTCTCGCCCGAGGGCCGGATCTCGCCGTACGACCTGGGCATCTGGAACGACACTCAGGTCGAGGCCTTCCGCCGCATCACGCGCTTCCTCTCGGCGCAGGGCACGGTGCCGGCCGTGCAGCTCGGCCACGCCGGGCGCAAGGCCTCGACCGACCGCCCCTGGACCGGCGGCGCCCCCGTCGGACCCGACGCCCACGGCTGGCGGGCGCTGGCTCCGAGCGCGCTCGCGTTCGACGTGAACCACCCGGTTCCCGACGAGCTGACGGTCGAGGGGATCCAGGAGATCGTGGGCCGGTTCGCGGACGCGGCCCGCCGCGCCCTGGACGCCGGCTTCGAGATCGTCGAGATCCACGGCGCCCACGGCTACCTCGTCAACGAGTTCCTGTCGCCCCACTCCAACCACCGCACCGACGCGTACGGCGGCTCGTACGAGAACCGCACCCGCTTCGCCCTCGAAGTCGTCGACGCCGTACGGGAGATCTGGCCGCGGGAGAAGCCGCTGTTCTTCCGCATCTCGGCCACCGACTGGCTGGAGGACGCGGGCTGGAGCGCGGACGACACCGTCCGCTTCGCCGCGGACCTGTACGAGCACGGTGTGGACCTGCTCGACGTCTCCACCGGCGGGAACGCTCCCGGCGTCCGCATCCCCGTCGGGCCCGGCTATCAAGTCCCCTTCGCCGCACGGGTGAAGAAGGAGACCCCGATGGCCGTAGCCGCGGTCGGTCTGATCACCGACCCGGAGCAGGCGGAGAAGATCGTGGCCAACGGGGAGGCCGACGCGGTGCTGCTGGGACGGGAGTTGCTGCGCAACCCGTCCTTCGCCCGGCTCGCGGCACGCGAACTCGGCGCCGAGGTCCACGTACCCCGGCAGTACCACCGGTCGGTGTAGACACCGGACCGCGACGGCGGTGAAGCGGGGCCCGGCAGCGGGCGGTCGGCGCGTCTCGCCTCCGACCGCCCCGCCACCGGGCCCCCACCCGTACGGTCAGGCCGCGCTCGGCGTGGCGCTCCTGCCCCCGGTCTCCGCTTCGGCGAGCAGGACGAGCAGGGTCGCGCGGGCGCGCGCCACACGGGAGCGGACCGTTCCGACCGGGCAGCCGCTGACCTGGGCGGCATCCGCGTACGGCAGGCCCATCAGCTGGGTCAGGACGAACGCCTCGCGCCGTTCGGCGGGGAGCACGTCCAGGAGCTCGCGCAGGGCGACACCGTCGTCGAAGCCGGGCAGACCGAGGGGCTGGGCGCGTTCCACCGCCGTCCGCCAGTCGGCTGCGCCCGCGGAACGGGGCCGGACGGCGGCGTACCGCAGGCTGTCGATCACCGCACGGCGGGCGATGGACAGCAGCCAGGTGCGCGCCGAGGAGCGCCCCTCGAACCGGTGCAGACTGCCCAGCGCGCGCAGGAACGTGTCCTGGGCGAGGTCTTCGGCGGCCTGCGGATCGGCGGACAGATGGGCGACGTAGCGCACGACATCGCGGTGCAGCGCGCGGACGAAGCGTTCGACGGCGGCCGGGTCACCGGCGCGCGCGGCCAGCGCCCAGGCGGTCGCCGACTCGTCGGCCGACACCGCCCGGCCGTCTTCGCGCGACTCCCCGTGCTCATGACAGGGCAGGGAAGGGGCGGACAGGGCAGGAGTGATCACCAGGTGTCCTTCTCGGGTCATCCGTGATCCGGACCGGCGCGAGGCCATGGGTCCGGTGGTGGGGGTGCGGCCGTACGGGAGGTACGGCCGATGCCCGAAGCGCGCGGGAGGCCCTTCGGGGAACCGGCTGTCTCAGGCGACAGCGGTCCCCACGGGCGGACCCCGGGAAGTGATCGCGTGAACGAGGAGGAGAAGGCGCGGGGCACGGTCCGAGGAACGTCGGCGCACCCGCGGGGCAGCCCGGTACGGCGGAACCGGAAGGGCGAGCAGCAGCCGCAGCGGCGCGGCCAGCCAGGTGGCGACCGCCCGCAGGAGCCGGAAGACGGCGCGCTCGCCGTGCGCGAGCCAGAGGCCGCAGATCAGTGCCGCGAGCAGATGGGCGGCGAGCATGCCGAGCGCGGCGAGCGAGCCCGCCCCGGCTCCCCCGGGGAACAGATGTGCCATGGTCGCGGAATCCATGGACCCCATGCCCATGGAACCGGAGTCCATGGAACCGGAGTCCATGGAACCGGAGTCCATGGATGCTGAGCCCATGGAGCCCGGGGCCATTCCTGCCATGGAGGCCATATTCGTCGACCCCATGGCGTCCATCACCATGCCGTCGAAGTCGTCCCTGCCCGGGCGGCCCGGACCGACGGCCGTCAGGGACTGTGCGGCCGAGAAGACGGTGTGGAGCGCACCCTGGGCGAGCACCACGACGGAGACGACGAACGGCAGCCCGCGTTCACGGCCGGCGAGACTCCAGCCGGCCCCGGCCGTGACCGCACCCGCGCCCGCCAGCGCCCACCAGGCCACCGGAGAGCCGGACATCATCACGTGCCCCAGGGCGGCGAGCACCACGCAGACGGCCGCGAACATCGCGGCCCGCAGCGTGCGCGTGCACCACCCGGCAGTCATCGGCCCTCATCCTCGCATCCGGGGTCCGGACGTCGTGGTGAGGTACGAAAACGGGCGGGCGCCCAACGGGTGACGCACCCGTGATCCGGATCACGCGGCCGCTCGCCCGGGCCCCGCGTGGCGCGGGCGAACCGGGGTAGCCGCCGGAACACGATGGAGGGACGACCAGGACAGGGCGACCCTACGTGCTGTAGGGTCCCGGCGGTGAGCGTCGTACATCAGGGGGATCCCGTGAAGGAACGTGCCGCCGAACGCGCGGCGCGCGGACCGGCGTCCGTGCTGGCACTGCTCGTGCCGAGCCTCGGGATCGCCGCGCTCGGCGTGTACCACCTGTGCGGGTTCGACCTGCACGCCCTGCACGGGCGCCCGCACCTCGGGGACGGGCTCACCATGGCCGGCGTGATCACGGCCCTGGTCCTGGCGGGCGCGGCGCTCGGCGACCTCCTGTGGTGGGCGACCACCCGCGACCGCGCACTCGGCGACGGCGGAAAATCGTGCCCCGGCGGACATTTCGGCAACCCCGCCCGCGACCGGGGGACTTCACCCCGCCGCTGAGACATCCGGGACGGAGACCGCACCCACGGGACGGGTGCGCTCCGGCCACGCGGGACAGGTGTGCTCCGGCCCCACGGTCCGTATTCTCAACACCTCCTTACCTCTTCACGCCACCCCTGTCTGGCCATAACCGCACTCTTCCTTACAAGATGTAGTGTTCCGGCCTCTGTCCCCACCGGTTTTGCCGGCCTCTCCTCAAGGTGATGCTCCACGGTGTCCGTACAACAGTCAGCGCTCATCCCGGAACAGCGGAACGCGAGCTCGCGCCGCGGGGCCCGGTCCGGAGGAGCGGGCGACGGGATCCGGCCGCGAGCCGCCGCGTTCACGGTCTGGTATCTGCGGCTGCTCGCCCTCATCAACATCGTCGCGGTGATCTCGCTGCCGTTCCGCGAGGAGGTGCACGAGCACAACGGGGGTGAGTTCTTCACCCCGTACCTGGCCACCGCCGGACTGGTCTCGGCGGCCCTGGCGCTGTTCCTCGCGCTCGTGATGCGGCGGCGCAAACGAGCCGCCTGGATCTTCAACCTGCTGCTCGCCGGACCGCTCCTCGCGCTCTACGGGGTCGCGCTGACCCAGGACCGCTACCAGCGGCACGTCTTCAACTGGGTCTCGGCCCTGCTCACGGCCCTCTTCGTCGTCGCCCTGCTCCTGGGACGCAAGGAGTTCCACGCCGTCGGCGACCGCTCGAATCCCCGGCTCGCGCTGGCCGTCGGAGCTGGCGGCCTGCTGGTCAGCGCCACCCTCGGCACCCTGCTGGTCAGCGCCACCAACCGGGTGTCCGGAACACCGCTCGGTGACCGGATCGCGTACACCCTGCTGCGCGGAATCAGTGTCGGCCCGCTCGCCGACCGGTTCGACACCGTCGTCGCGCCCCGCTGGGTCGACATCCTCGTCAACATCCTGATGGCCGCCACCTTCCTGCTGGTGCTCTACGCCTGCTTCCGCTCGCCGCGCGGTCTCGAACTCCTCGGCGAGGAGGACGAGACCCGGCTGCGTGCGCTGCTGGCCCGGCACGGGGAACGCGACTCGCTCGGCTACTTCGCCCTGCGTCGCGACAAGTCGGTCATCTGGTCCCCGAGCGGCAAGGCGGCGATCGCCTACGGTGTGCGCGGCGGCGTGACCCTCGCCTCCGGCGACCCCATCGGCGACCCGGAGGCCTGGCCCGGCGCGATCGAGGCGTGGCTGCGGGAGGCCAGGCGGCACGCGTGGACGCCCGCGGTGATGGGCGCGAGCGAGGAGGCCGGGACCGTCTACGCCCGGCACGGTCTGGACGCCCTGGAGCTCGGTGACGAAGCCATAGTGGACCGGTCCGACTTCACCCTGGAGGGACGCGCCATGCGGGGCGTCCGGCAGGCCCACAAGCGCGTCCGGCGCGCCGGTTACACGGTCCGGGTACGGCGCCACGAGGACATCCCCGAGCCCGAGATGGCCGCCCTGACCGACAAGGCGGACCAGTGGCGCGACGGTGAGACCGAGCGCGGCTTCTCCATGGCGCTCGGCCGGCTGGGGGACCCCGCCGACGGTCGCTGCGTGATGCTGGAGTGCCATGACAGCGAAGGGGAACCCCGGGCCGTCCTGAGCTTCGTGCCGTGGGGTGAGCGGGGGCTCTCGCTCGACCTGATGCGCCGCGACCGGAACTCCGACAACGGGCTCATGGAGTTCATGGTGATCGAGCTGCTGCTGAACGCCGAGGAGTTCGGCGTCGAGCGGGTCTCCCTGAACTTCGCGATGTTCCGGTCCGTCTTCGAGCGCGGCACCCGGCTGGGCGCGGGGCCCGTGCTGCGGCTGTGGTGTTCGGTGCTGACGTTCCTCTCGCGCTGGTGGCAGCTCGAATCCCTGTACCGGGCCAACGCCAAGTACCGGCCGGTCTGGGAGCCTCGCTACCTCCTCTTCGAGAAGAGCGCCGACCTTCCCCGGATCGGTATCGCGGCGGCCCGCGCGGAGGGCTTCCTCGCCCCGCCGGCCCTGCCCCGGTTCGCCTCCCGGCGCCCGGCGCAGTCGGACACCCGGACCGCGGCGGAGCCCCCGGCCCGGACCGACGGTCCGGCACCGTCCGCGCCGTCCGCGGCGGCCGACCGGCCCGCGTCCCGCTGATCCACGAAGCCGGCGGCCACCGCGCCTCCTGGCTCACAGCCGGGCACCCGCACAGGGTGCCCGGCTGCGTCGTTTCCCCCGCGTCCCGGTTCCCCCTCCCCGTGCCCCTCCCACTCCCCCGGCCGGGCCGTCCCGTCGGCGGTCCCGGCCCGGCCGACCGTCGGAAAACGGCCGTTCGCCCGGGGGTTGGCCGGACCGACGCCGTCGACGGGACGGTTCACGGGCGTCACTGTCAGTGCCGTGGTGCACACTCACGATCAATGGCCGTACGCCCGTACGCAGGGGGAGGACACCGTGTTCAGGGGGATCGACGAGGTCGACTGGGCCTCGATGGAGCATGCCTACGGAAGCGCCGCGGACGTGCCGGAGCTGCTGCGGGGGCTCGCCTCGCCACTCCCCCAGGAGCGGGAGACCGCGCTCGACGGGATGTACGGAGCGGTGCACCACCAGGGCGATGTGTACGACTCGACCCTCGCGGCCATCCCCTTCCTGTTCACGCTCGCCGGACACCCCGGGCTCCCCGACCGGGGCGGAATCGTCGAACTGCTCGCGAGCATCGGCGCACCGGAGGACGCCGACGGCCTCGCGCACGGCGCGGGCGACACCACGGACGGCGAGGACGGCGAGAACCACGAGGGCGACGAGGACGACGAGGACAGGGACGGCCTCGGGGACGACAACCGCGCGATGGCGCGCGCGGCCGTCCGCGCGGGTGCCGGGCTCTTCCTGGAACTCGTCACGGACGCGGACCCGGAGGTGCGCCGCGCCGCGCCGTCGGCACTCGTGCGCTTCCACGGCGAACCGCCGCGTGTCCTGGCCCTGCTGAGCGACCGGCTCCGGGACGAACCGGAGGACGGCGTACGGCTCGCGCTGGTCGAGGGCCTCGGACTCCTCGCGCGCCTGTACGGCGGCTCGGCGGCCCCCGCCGTGGAGCGTCTGGTGTCCCTGTGCGGCCCGGAACACGATCCGGGACTGCGGCTCGCGGCGCTCGGACAGCTCGCCTCGTGCGCCGCCGACCGGCTTCCCGCCGACCTCGTGCCCACGGTCGTCGGCCTGCTCCACACGAGGTCACAGCGGATCCGGCCGGCCGGTGAACCCGTCCGGACGTCCTCCGACACCCTCATCGGCAGCCTGCGCGGGATGCGGCCCGCGGACGAGGAGGGGGCGCGGCTGCTCCGGACGCTCCACCAGGCGCTCGGCGCCCGCACCGAGGACCGGATCGCCCTGCTGAAGGGCCAGTTGAGCAGCCGGAACACGGCCGACCGGTGCAACGCCGTGTGGATGTCGGCGGGGCTGTTCCGTGAGTGGCGGGGCGCGTACGAGGAGCCGGTCGCGCTGATCGGTGAGCAACTCGGCTCGGACGAGGAGCGGTTGCGCTCCGCCGCGGTGTCGGTGCTGGAGTTCCTGTTCACCCTGGCGACTCCGGCGGCCGACCGGCTCGCCGTTCTCGTGGAGGCGGGCCCCGAGTCCGGTGGGCCCGGTACGGCGACGCTGGACCGTCCCCTGAAGGCCCTGGCCAGGTGCGGGGACGCGCGGGCGGTGCCGGCCCTCGCCGAGGTACTCCGGGGTCCGGCCGTGCCGAACGACACCGGGTACGTGGTCGGACACCTGGGACCCGCGGCGGCGCCGCTCGCTTCGCTGCTGCGGAGACGGCTGGCCGAGGTCCCGCTCGACTCCCCGGACACCTACCACCACGCGGCTCCCCTGCTGTCCGCCCTCGGCACGCTCCGGTACCCCGCCGCCGTACCGGAAGTGCTCCGGCTGCTGCACGGCGCACCGCGCGAACTGCGCCTGCGGGACGCGCTGGTGAAGGCGCTGGCCAGGACGCTCGGCGCGTTCGGGCCGGGGGCACGTGCGGCCGTACCGACACTGCGGGAGCTGCTGACGGGCGAGAACGCCGTGGCGGCGGCCGACGCGCTGTGGGCCGTGGAGGGCGACGTGGAGGCGGTCCTCCCGGTGCTGCTCGGGGCGCTGGCCCCGGAGCGGGACGCGGGCCGTCGGCGGGCGGCCGCCGAGGCCGTGGGCCGCATCGGGGCCGCCGCCGCACCCGCGCTCCCCGCGCTGCGTCACCTGGCGGGCTCTCCCGAGGTGTGGGAGCGCACGACCGCCGCTTGCGCCCTGTGGGACGTCGCCGGGGACCCGGACCCCGTCCTGCCGGTGTTCCGCGAGGCCTGGCGGCGGAACGTGTACACGCGCGGCACCGTCACCGCCTGCCTCGTCCGGATGGGCGGCGCGGGCGCACCCGTCCACGACCTGCTCCGCGCGGAACTGGCCTCGCCCAGACGACACCGGGCCCGCTCCGGCGGCCACGGCAGCCACGACGTACTCGAGGACGAACTACTGCTCCGGTCCTGCCGGACGGCCCTGGAGACGGATTGACGGTACCGGGGCCGGGAGGAGTGGCCCCGGTACCGGGCTGGGAGGGGGGCGCGGGTACCGGGCTGGGAGGGGGTGGCGCGGGGTCTGGTCCGGGATCGGGAGGAGTAGCGCGGGGGCGGGGGCGGGCCGGGTGGAGTGACACGGAGTCGGGTCCGGGGCGGGCGGGGTGGCGCGAGTCGGGGGAGCTGGTCCGGGCGGGATGACCACGGAGCCTGATCCCCGGGCCGGGCGGGGTGGCACGGAGTCGGGTCCGAGGCCGGGCGGGGTGGCGCGAGCCGGGGGCCGAGGCGGGCGGAATGACACGGAGCCGGATCCCGGGCCGTGAGCGATGACGCAGAGTCGGATCCGGGACCGGGCGGGGTGGCGCGGAGTCGGGTCCCGGGCCGGGCTGGGTGGCGGGGGCTGTCGAGGGGCTCTGGTCAGCTTGTCATCCGGCCCCACTGGGGGCCGATCCGCTCCCACTCCTCGTCCCACCGGTCCACGCGCCGCCGTTCCAGGCGGTCCCGGAGGTGGCGGCCGACGGCGAACGGCACCGCCGCGACACCCCCGGCCGCGAAGACCCCGATCAGACAGGCACGCAGCCGGGCCACGGCGAGGGAGGGCGGCCGGGTCACGAGGCGGCCGTCGGGGTCCGTCCACACCAGGACCGGAGTGTCCGCCGAGGTGCCCGCCGAGACCCGGACCTGGCCGGAGCGGGGAGTGCCGTCCGGCGCCGTCCAGCGGACCGCCGTCCACACGACGCGGCCGGCGGGCTCGCCGGCTCCCGCGTCCGGCGCGTCCTCGACCAGTTGGGCGGGCACGGCACGCGACTCCGCGCGCTCCCGGGCGAGGCTGTCCTCCACGGCGCGGACGGTCACCAGGCCCGAGACCGCGCCGCCCAGCACCGTGAACACCCAGGCCGCGAGCATGATCCAGGCCTCCAGGACGTCACTCCGCCGTCGCAGCGGGTTGCGCCGCCACCGCCACAGCCGGACCTTCGGACCACGGAACGCCGCCATCAAGGGCATCCTCCTCACGACCGCACGGACATGTCACGTCCCCCTCCCTTACGGGCGCGCACCGCGCGATGCTCACGCCCGCCCCGCCGGGCTCGTCCGACGCGGCCGGCCGGGGACCGCGGACACGTCCCCGTGAGCGGCACCGCGGACACCTCCGGTCCGGCGACACGACCCGTCCGACCTGCGCGGACGCCCGGCCGGAGGGTGACTGTCGGTGCCGGGGTGCAGACTGGCCCATAGCGCAGACAACGACGTCGCGGAGGTGGCCGGTCATGTCCGAGGTACTGCTCGCTGTGGGCACCCGCAAAGGTCTCTTCATCGGGCGACGGCACGGCGGCGCCTGGGAGTTCGACGAGAGCCCGTACTTCAACGCGCAGGCCGTGTACTCGGTCGCGATCGATTCCCGGGGCGAGCGGCCGCGGCTGCTGGCCGGCGGGGACAGCGCGCACTGGGGCCCTTCGGTGTTCCACTCCGACGACCTGGGCCGCACGTGGACCGAACCCGCGCGGCCCGCGGTCAAGTTCCCCAAGGAGACGGGGGCCTCGCTGGAGCGGGTGTGGCAGTTGCACCCCGCGGCCGCCGAACCGGACGTGGTGTACGCGGGGACGGAGCCGGCCGCGCTGTACCGCTCGGAGGACCGGGGCGAGTCCTTCGAGCTCGTCCGCCCTCTGTGGGAACACCCCACCCGCTCGAAGTGGGTGCCCGGAGGAGGAGGCGAGGGGCTGCACACCATCCTCACCGACGAGCGCGACCCCGAGGCCGTGACGGTCGCCGTGTCCACGGCCGGGGTCTTCCGCACCGCCGACGGCGGCGCGAGCTGGGAGCCCGCCAACTCCGGTGTCTCCGCGGTGTTCCTGCCGGATCCGAACCCGGAGTTCGGCCAGTGCGTGCACAAGGTCGCGCGCGACGCGGCCAACCCGGACCGGCTCTATCTCCAGAACCACTGGGGCGTGTACCGCAGCGACGACGGGGCCGGGCGGTGGACCGACATCGGCGCGGACCTGCCGTCCACGTTCGGATTCACGGTGGCGGCACATCCGCACCGCGGCGACACGGCCTACGTCTTCCCGATCAACGCCGACGCGGACCGGGTCCCGGCCGACCGGCGCTGCCGGGTCTTCCGCACGGAGGACGCGGGCACGACGTGGGAACCGCTGACGGCGGGCCTGCCCTCCGAGGACCACTACGGCACGGTGCTGCGCGACGCGCTGTGCACGGACGGCGCGGACCCGGCGGGCGTGTACTTCGGCAACCGCAACGGCGAGGTGTACGCGTCGGCGGACGACGGCGACAGCTGGCGGCAGCTCGCCTCGCACCTGCCGGACGTCCTGTGTGTCCGGGCGGCGGTGCTGGCCTGAGCACGGCCGGTCGGACAACCCCCGCCCCCGGTCGGGTCACCGTGTTCGGTCCCGGCGGCCTCAACAGCCGTCGCCGACAGGCATCTTGTGCCCGTATCCGTCCGATTCGGCGACGAATCGGTCATCCCCGGTCGCGGGACGGCCACCAGTTTGATCTCGGCCATGTGCACGGCAGTAGGGTGACGCCCGTGGCACCACGACCGTTGCATGAGATCGTCGAACCGGGCTGGGCGAAAGCCCTCGAACCCGTGGCCGGACAGATCGCCCGGATGGGTGACTTCCTGCGCGCGGAGATCGCCGCGGGACGCACCTACCTGCCGAGCGGGGCGAACGTCCTGCGGGCCTTCCAGCAGCCCTTCGACGAGGTCCGCGTCCTCATCGTCGGACAGGACCCCTACCCGACCCCGGGCCACGCGGTGGGCCTCTCCTTCTCGGTGGCGCCGGACGTGAATCCGCTGCCGCCCAGCCTGGACAACATCTACCGCGAGCTGAACTCCGACCTCGGAGCGCCCCGGCCGTCCAGCGGTGACCTCACCCCCTGGACGAAACAGGGCGTGCTGTTGCTCAACAAGACGCTGACCACGGCACCCCGCAGGTCGGGCGCGCACCAGGGCAAGGGCTGGGAAGAGGTCACGGAGCAGGCGATACGGGCGCTGGCCGCCCGCGGCCGCCCGCTGGTGTCCATCCTGTGGGGCCGCCCCGCACGCAATCTGCGCCCCCTGCTCGGCGGCCTTCCGGCGGTCGAGTCGGCGCACCCCTCCCCCAGGTCGGCGGACGGCGGCTTCTTCGGCTCGCGTCCCTTCAGCCGCGCCAACGACCTGCTGACCAGGCAGGGAGCCGAGCCGGTGGACTGGCGCCTGCCGTGACGCCCGACGGGGTGGGCGGCGGGCCGCGGGACGGGCGAAGCCCGACCGTGGTGCTGGCCGTGGACTCCGGAGGCTCCGGGCTGCGCGTGGCCCTCGCCGCGCACCCGAGGCCGGACGCTCCGGGCGGTCCCGTACGCGAGGAGGCCCAGGCGTCCGCCGCCCCGGTCCCGCTCGGTGCCCCGCTGACCTCGCGGGAGCCGGTCCGCACCGGCACGCGCGGGATCTCCGCCGGCCATCTGCTGGATCAACTGCTGCCGATGGCACGCCGGTTGATGGCCGAGGTCGGCGCCGAACGGCTCGGGGCCGTCGCCGTCGGCGCGGCCGGTCTGGCCACGCTCGGCGACGCACTGCGGGACGAACTTCCGGCCGCGCTGGAGCGTGAGCTGGGCGTACGGCGGCTCGCCCTGGCGGCCGACGCGGTGACCGCGTACGCGGGCGCCCTGGGCGCGCGGTCGGGTGCGGTGATCGCGGCGGGCACCGGCATGATCGCGATCGGCACCGACCTGACGTCGTGGCGCAGGGCCGACGGATGGGGCCATCTCCTCGGGGACTGCGGCGGCGGAGCCTGGATCGGCCGCGCGGGACTGGAGGCGGCCCTGCGCGCGTTCGACGGCCGTCCCGGCGGCTCGGCCGCGCTGCTGGCCCGCGCGCGGGAGGTGTTCGGGCCGATGCCGGAACTCCCCGGCCTGCTGTACCCCCGTACCGACCGGGCCGCGGTACTCGCCTCCTTCGCGCCCGAGGTCGCCGACCGTGCCGGCAGCGATCCCGTGGCCGGGGACATCCTGCGGTCCGCCGCCCGGCAGATGGCCGAGTCGGCCGCCGCGGTGTGCCCGGCCGGCGGCGAACCCCGTCTCGCCCTCACCGGCGGCCTGTTCAACCTCGGCGCCGCGCTCCTCGGGCCCCTGGACGAGGAGTTGGCCGGGCGGCTGCCGCACGCCCGGCGGGTTCCGGCCGCGGGCGACCCGCTCGACGGCGCCCTCCGGATCGCGGCCGACCTGGCGGGCGGGCGGCTCACGCTGCCCCCGGACGGCCGGATGCTGTCCGTGGTGACCGAAAAAGCCGTACGGGGCGGCCTATGACCCGATTCCGCCGCAGGGCCGACAAGTCGGCGGTTACTGATCACTTCTGATCCGTACGTAACTCATCAGACAAAAGCGGACGGATACCGCTCACCTGCACCCTCCCCGAACAGGGGAACCCGGGAAACCAGTAACATGCGGCGCCATGAGCTCCCCCACTGGGCCCGCGTCCGGCCTGCCAGTACGAATGCCGCGACCCCGCCAAGCCGGGCGGCACCGCCGTCCGGAACCCCTGGCGGCTCCCGAGGGCGCGCCCGCGCTCGTCCTCGCGGTGCCGGGCACCCCCAGCGCCGCCACGCGCAGCCTCGCCGAAGAGGTCGTGAGCATCGCCCGCTCCGAGCTCCCCGGCCTCGACGCCCGCATCGGTTACCTGGACGGGGACGACGAGTTCCCCACGCTGCAGTCCGTGCTGAGCCACGCCGCCGAGGAGCGCACCGCCCGCTTCGAGCAGGCCCGCGCCGCCGGTTCCGACGTCTCCGAGCCCGACGGTCCCGTCGGCATCGTCGTCCCGCTGCTCGCCGGCCCGGACAACGCCCTGCTGCGCCGGATCCGCCAGGCGGTCATGGAAAGCCGTGTCGCGGCCGAGCTGACCGATGTCCTCGGTCCGCACCCGCTGCTCGCCGAGGCGCTGCACGTGCGCCTCTCCGAGGCCGGTCTGGCCCGCGCCGACCGTGCCCGGCTGTTCACCGTGGCGACCGCCGCGGACGGCATCGTCCTCGCCACCGTCGGCGGCGAGGACGCGGTGCAGGCGGCCGGCATCACCGGCATGCTGCTCGCCGCGCGTCTCGCCGTGCCGGTCATGGCGGCCGCTCTCGACGAGGAGGGCTCCATCGCGGCCATCGCCGAGCAGCTCCGCGACTCCGGTTCGCAGCAGCTCGCGCTCGCCCCGTACCTGATCGGTCCGGAGCTGGACGCCGGTCTGCTCGACGCGGCTGCCAAGGAGGCCGGCTGCAGCGCGGCCGAGGCGCTCGGCCCGTACCCGGCGATCGGCAAGCTCGCGCTCTCCCAGTACACGTCGGCGCTGGGCATCGCCCCGCCGCAGTCCCAGGGAGCGCCGGCCTTCTAGTCGGCCGCCGCACCCGTACCACCCGTACCGCCCGCACACCGAAAGGGCCCGCTCCTGAACCAGGAGGGGCCCTTTCTCATGGGCGCGGGCTCGTCCCGCGTGCCCTTGGGGCGCGCCGGGCCCGCCGGGTCAGCCGAGGACCACGCAGGACGCGGCGGGCGCCTCGACCGAGCCGCCGCGGCGCGGGACGCCGGTGCCGGGATCTACGTCGAACCAGGTCACGTCGCCGGAGCGCTCGTTGGCCACGTACAGGAAGCGCCCCGAGGGGTCGAGGGCCAGCGCACGGGGCCAGACGCCGCCGCAGGGCACCTCGGCGACGAGCGTGAGCCCCTCGCCCGACGCGTCGAGGCCGAGCACCGAGACGGTGTCCCGGCCCCGGACGGCGGTCCACACGAAGCGGCCGTCGGGCGAGACGACGATGCCGGAGGGGTACGCGTCGCCTTCCGGGACGCCGGAGAGGACCGGCGTCTCACCGACGGGCAGGAGCGAGCCGTCAGCGGCGTCCCAGCGGCAGACGGTGACGGTCGGGGCGAGTTCGTTGAGGACGTAGGCCTGCCCGCCCCGCGGATGGAAGGCGAGGTGGCGCGGCCCGGAGCCGGGGCGCAGGGCGGTCTCGCGGTGCAGGGTGAGGGTTCCGCCGTCGAGGGCGCAGACCCGGACCGAGTCCGTGCCGAGGTCGACGCTGACGGCCCAGCGGCCGGTGGGGTCGGGCTGCACCTGGTGGGCGTGCGGGCCCCGCTGGCGCTGCGCGTCCGGCCCCGAGCCGGTGTGCCGCAGCACGCTGGAGGCGGCGGGTGCCAGTCCCGCGCCGGGGCGGACGGGGACGGCGCTGACGCTGCCCGAGCCGTAGTCGGCGGTGAGGACGTGTCCGTCGAGGACGCTGAGGTGGGTGGGGCCGCTGCCGCCGGTCGGGGTGGGCGGACCGGTCAGTTCCGGCTTGTCGCCGTGGACGCGGTAGGCGGCCACCGCGCCCTCGTCGGTCTCGCTGACCGCGTAGAGGACGTCGTGCTCGGGCGCGAGGGCCAGATACGAGGGGTCGGGCACGTCGTCGACCGTGCTCAGCACGGTCAGTGCGCCGCTGTCCGGGTCCACGGCCGCGGTGAGCACACCGAGGCCTCCCGCCGCCGTGAACGAGCCGATGAAGGCCCGCTGTCGCCGCCCGTCGCCCTGCGCCACTTTTCGTCCCCTCTCGATCCCGCTCCGTCGGGGCGACGGTAGCAGTCACGGGGCTGCGGTCTAGACCAAAGCGTGGCCGGCTCTCGGGCCGGCTCTCGGGGCCCGCACAGCGGCCGTCACGGGCCTCGCGGGCGCGCGCCGGGGCAGGGGCCGCCGGAGCGGCCCCGAGGCCTCCCAGCGGGCGCCCAGGCCCCGTATTGGATCTTGCTGGACGGAGCCGCGGCCCGGCGGACGAGAACGGCCCCCTGACGTGCCGGAACAGCACACCAGGGGGCCGGGTGTCGGTGAGGCGTCGGGGGTCAGACGCCGACGAGCCGCGGGTCGCGCACCGGTCGGCGCAGCGGTGTCGCCATGTCGACGAGCGCCCGCTCCAGGCCGTGCAGATGCGCCAGGGCCCGCTCGGCACCGGGGTGGTGGCCGGGGACGCCGTGGTGGGCCGCCGGAGCGCCGCCCGGTACGGCGCCGACCAGGGACTCCATCGCCGACTCGACCCGTCGGCAGGCGGCCGTGAGGCGCACGTCGTGCGAGGCGTCCGGGTCGGCCGCGACGGCGGCGAGACCGCGTACCTCGCGGGCGCAGTCGTCCAGCAGCGCGAGGATCGCGCGGGCCCGCTCCTTGCGCTGCCGCATCGGGTTGAGCGGGTGCACCAGGGGCGCGAGAGCCATCCGTACCCGCCCCAGAAGCGCTTCGAGCTCCCCCGCGAGCGGGGCGGGGTCGGCCTGGACGTCGCCCGCGAGCCGCCGGGCCGCCGCCGAGGTGCAGCCGTGCACGGCGTGCAGGGCGCGCTCGACCCAGCGGTCGGTGACCGTGTGCGTGGTGATCGGCAGGACGAGCGCGACGGCGAGCGCGGCACCGAGCGCGCCCACGCCGGTCTCGGCGAGCCGGAGCACCAGCAGCCCCGGGTGCAGGACGCCGAGGAGCCCGTAGAGCAGGCCCGCCATCACGGTGACGAAGAACATCATCCAGCTGTACGAGGGCGCGGCCGTGTAGAAGATCCCGAAGACGGAGACGGCGACCAGGACGGCGGTCGGCGCCGGTGCGCCGTGCAGCGGTACGGCGACCAGCAGCCCGGCGACGATCCCGACGAGCGTCCCGACCACCCGGCGGAAGCCGCGGACCAGCGTCTCGCCGCGCGAGGCCGTGTTGACGAAGATCCACCACGCGGTGCCGACGGCCCAGTACCAGCGGTCGTGCGAGATCAGCTGGCCCGCCGCGAGCGCGAAGGCGCAGGCCGCGGCCGCCTGGAAGGCCTGACGGGTGGCGGGGCGTGCCAGTCCGCGCCCCTCCAGCGGGAGCGGCGCCGCGGGCAGGGGGCTGCGCCGCTCGATGCACCAGGCGCCGAACCGTACGGCCGAGGAGGCCGTGAGCGACAGGGCGAGAGCCACGTACAGCTGTGGGAGCTGGGACGGCACGGCGTGCAGGAACTGGGTCGTGAAGAACATCATGAACGCGAAAATGCCGAGCGCGTGCCCGCGCGGGCCGTAGCGGCGGGCGTACACCCCGGCGAAGACGACGGCGAGCCAGGTCGCGTCCCGAAGCAGGGGAGCCCCGTGCAGGGAGGTCGCCGCCGCGAGGACCGGGAAACCCACCACCGGCAGCAGCGCGGTGGTACCGGCCTGGCCGCGCACGGTCGCGTCGCCGACCGTGAACAGCGCGAGGAGCGCGGCGAGCCCGCCGGCGATCGAGGCGGGGAGCGAGAGCCCGGCCAGCCGGCACACGGTGACCGCCAGGCCGATGCCGAGAACGGCCCGGAGCGAGACCCGCAGCCGGAACAGTCCCGGATCCGGCGCCATGAACATCTTCTTCACCGTCGGCAGCCCGCCCCCACTTCGCGTTCAACACGGAATTCGGCATGCGCAGCGCACATGCGAAAGGCGCCGCGGGTCCGGTACGGCGTCCTTGCCGTCCGGCGCTGCGCAGCGCCATCGATACGGACAAGGTACGCGACTGCTCTGAAGTGGCTCAACTCGTCCGGTTTCGACTGAGCCATTGGTACAGTCAGAGGTGATCGTCGTCAGCCACAAGGAGACCAACGGACCATGCCCGTGGACGAGCTCGACACCCGCATCCTTCGGCTGCTGCTGGAGCAGCCGCGCACCAGCGTCCGCGAGTACGCCCGGGTGCTCGGTGTCGCCCGCGGCACGCTCCAGGCGCGGCTCGACCGGCTTGAGCGGGACGGGGTGATCACCGGGACGGGTCCGTCCCTGTCCCCCGCCGCCCTCGGCCATCCCGTGCTCGCCTTCGTGCACATCGAGGTCACCCAGGGCCATCTGGACGACGTGGGCGACGCGCTCGCCGCCGTACCGGAGATCATCGAGGCGTTCTCGATCACCGGCGGCGGCGATCTCATCACCCGGGTCGCGGCGCGCGACAACGCGCATCTGGAGGACGTGATCCAGGCCCTGATCAGCCTGCCCGGCGTGGTCCGCACGCGGACCGAGGTGGCACTGCGCGAACGCGTCCCGCACCGGCTGCTGCCGCTGGTGGAGTCGATCGGACGGGCGGCGAGGCGCTGAGCCCCGTCCCGGGTGGATTGCTTCCGGGGCTGCCGCGGGGCGGCCCGCGGCGGGTGGATCATTCCCGGGCATGCTTGGCCGTATGAGCACCCTCGACGGCACCTCGGTCATCTTCGATCTCGACGGAACGCTCGTGGACAGCGAACCGAACTACTTCGAGGCCGCGCGCCGGACGCTCGCCGGGCAGGGCGTCGACGGTTTCACCTGGGCCGACCACGAGACGTACGTCGGCATCAGCACCCAGGAGACGGTCGCGCTCTGGAAGGAGCGCTACGGACTGACGGCCCCGCTCGAAGCCCTGCTCGCCGAGACGAACCGCAGTTATCTGGAACTGGCCCGCGCCTCCACACGGGTGTACCCGGAGATGCGGGCGTTCGTGCACCTGCTGGCCGCGGCGGGCGTCCCGATGGCGGTGGCCTCCGGTTCCTCGCGCGAGGCCATCGAGGCGATCCTGTCCGGGACGGGCCTGGCCTCGCAGCTCACGACCGTCGTGTCGGCCGACGAGGTGGCGCACGGCAAACCCTCCCCCGACGTGTTCCTGGAGGCGGCCCGCAGGCTCGGCGCCGACCCGGCCGACTGCGTGGTCCTGGAGGACGCCGTGCCGGGCGCCGCCGCCGCGCACGCGGCCGGGATGCGCTGCCTCGCCGTCCCCTATCTGCCCGATCAGGCCGACGACCCCGCCTTCTCCCGGGCCGAGCTGCTGGTACGCGGCGGCCAGGACGAGTTCACGGCGCGGGCGGCCTACGACTGGCTGGCGGGCGGGGCCGCGCGTCCCTGAGGCGGCGGACGCCCGCCGCACCCCTGACGCCCGCCGCACCCCTACGACGGCGGGCCGTCAGCAGCGGAGCGCCCGGGCGACGGCGGATCCTCAGCGGCGGACCAGCCGGGCGTGGGTCACGGCCGGCGAGCCGACCAGCTCGGCCACCCGGTAGCCCTCGATGCCGTCCCCGAGGTTGTCGAACAGGCGCTCTCCGCGCCCCACCAGCCGCGGGACGAGGGCCAGGTGCAGTTCGTCGAGGAGCCCCGCGCGCAGATACTGCTGGACGGTGGACGCTCCGCCGCCGAGCCGGACGTCCTTGCCGCCCGCCGCCTCGAAGGCGCGGGCGAGGACCGTCCCGACCGGGTCGCCGGTGAAGTGGAAGGTGGTTCCGCCCTCCATGACGACCGAGGGGCGCGGGTGGTGCGTGTGCACGAACACATCGTTGTGGTACGGGGGATTGGGCCCCCACCAGCCCGTCCACGACTCGTCGTCCCAGGGGCCGCGCAGCGGCCCGAACATGTTGCGGCCCATGATGGTGGCGCCGATGTTCTCCTCGCTCCGCCGTACGTACTCGACGTCGGTTCCCTCCTTGCCGTCGGCGAGATCGCGCATCGCGGCGAACATCCACTCGTGCATGCCGTCGAAGCCCTCGCCGAGCGGGTGTTCCAGGCACTGGCCGGGGCCGGCGGCGTATCCGTCCAGCGAGACGGTGATGTTGTGTGCGCGCAGTCGGGGCATGTCCGTACTCCTGAGGTCCGTGGTCTCCCGCTTCCACCCGTACGTCGAACGGGACGCGCCCGGATCGACAGCTTCCGCGAAATCTTCTCGTCCCGCACCGTGCTCATCGGGCCGCGGAGGGAGGCGGCAGACGCTGTCCGGCGAGGTCCGGGGGGACGGGGTTGTCGGGGCGGAAGAACGGGGCGGGTTCGGCGTCGGCCGCCGTGGCAGGTGCGTCGGTGAGCCGGAAGCGGTCGCGCAGCCGGCCGTAGAAGTCGGTGGGGCGCAGACGGATGAGACGCATCCGCCGCGGGGCCCGGAAGACACCGATCCAGTCGCCGGGGCCGATGACCCCGCGCAGCTGGCCGTCGATGCTGACGGCGGCCTCGCCCGAGTGGGGCAGCACCCGCAGGGCGACGGATTCGTCCGGCGCGGCGACGACGCTGCGGTTGAAGGTCATGTGCGGGGCGATCGGGGTGAACACGACGGCGTCCATGTGCGGTGAGAGCACGGGACCGCCTGCGGCGAAGCTGTAGGCGGTCGATCCGGTGGGGGTGGCGACGGCGAAGGCGTCCGCCGAGTAGGAGGCGAGCCGGCGCCCCGCGAAGTAGACGCCGACGCTGACCTGGTGGTCGCGGGCCAGCTTCTCCAGGACGACATCGTTCAGGGCCGTGACGTCCAGGGCCACCCCCCAGCCGTCACCCTCCCCCGTCTCGGCCCTGACCTGCGGCGGAGGCAGGGCGGGCACCCGCCCGTAGCAGAGCACCGCCTCGATTCCCCCGGGGACCTCCAGCGCGCGGGAGGCGCGCATGGTCAGCGTCATCCGTTCCTCGACGGTGGCCCTCCCCTCGTGGACCTCCTGGAGCGCGCGGGTGACGTCGGCGGCCGGCACCTCGGTGAGGAACCCGACCTTGCCGAGGTCGACGCCCAGCACGGCCGCGCCGCTCTTGACGGCGATCCGGGCGCCGCGCAGGAAGGTGCCGTCCCCGCCGAGCGTCACGACGAGGTCGGGGTTGCCGGCCGCCTCCGCCTCCTCGCGTCCGCCGCGACGCCGCTGGTCCTTGGCCCAGACGTCGATCTCGGTGCACCGGATCCCGCGCTCCTCGCACCAGCGGTGCACGGCGCGGGCGACATCGTCGGCCGCCGCCCTTCCCTGGTGCACGACCAGACCGACGCGGTGCACGGACACGGCAACCTCCACCCATGTAGGGCCCGGGACACGACTCGATCCTTCCATGAATACGACATTCCGGTACGGAGGGCACGGACCGGACCGCCGCCGCGGGTCCGGAGGAGCCGCCGGACCGGGGCACTCCACCGCCCGGACGGCCCTCCGCGAGCCGACTCCCGGAGGGCAGGCGTCCGGACCGGATCCACGTCTCCGACTACCTTCGATCCAGGCTCACTTGGCCATCTCCGTTGTTGCCGCTCCCAGTTGCCCTCACACCGCGCGTCCGCGGGCCGTTTCCGGCGGACGGATTCCAGCCGTGTCGGCACCACACGGGCAAGGCAACACGCTTCCGTTCGAGACGAGTTCGCCCGCCGTCAGCAGCCGCGCGGCCCGGGCGGGAGCCGTTCCGCCGGCCGAACAATTTCGGACACTTGGGCATCCCGCCGAACACTGAACGACTATCGTCTCGAATTGACGTCTCCTGAGCGACCGACAAGGCTCGGAGATCCCGTCACGTCCTTTTTCGTCCGCATTGTGGACTGCTTCGACCACCCCCAGGAAAGGTTCCTTTCGTGATCAACAGCAATCACGGGGCCGATTACGAGAGCGTCCTGCGAGACCGCAAGGGCCAGGCCGAAGCCTTCGACGCCATCGGCGACCGCTACGACGAAGCCTTTCCGCACAAGGAAGGCCAGGTCACCGCGGGCGACTGGCTGATCGGATCGCTGCGCGAGGGGGCGCGGGTCCTGGATCTCGGCTGCGGCACGGGGGTGCCGACCGCGCGCCAGCTGGCGGACGCCGGATTCGAGGTCGTGGGGGCCGACCTCTCCGCCCGGATGGTGGAGCTCGCGAGCGGCTACGTACCCGGCGCCACGTTCCACCAGCTGGACCTCGCCGACCTGCGCCCGGGCGGTCCGCGCGACCTCGGCCGCTTCGACGCCGTCGCCGCCTTCTTCTCCCTGCTGATGCTGCCGCGCGCGGAGATTCCCCTCGCCCTGCGGACCGTCCGTCATCTGCTGGTGCCCGGCGGCCTGTTCGTCCTGTCGATGGTCGAGGCCGACGTGGACGACTTCGCCATCCCCTTCCTCGGGAACACGATCCGGGTCTCCGGCTATCTGAAGGAGGACCTGCACAAGGTCATCGCGGAGGCCGGTTTCGAGATCGTCAAGGAGACCTCGTACACGTACGCCCCCGCGGTGACCGACGTACCGCCCGAGGAGCAGGTGTTCCTGTGCTGCCGGCGGTGCGACTGAGGAGGCGGAGTCCGAGCCGCGGACCGCGCCACCCACCGACGGGACAGAACGCGTGACCGAGCACCTCATCCCCCGCGAGGGCAGCGCCCCGCCACAGGGCCTCCCGCCGTCCGCCGCCGTGGCGGACGGCGGTGCGCCCCAGACCGACCGCCTGCGCTATCTCGACGTGGCGACGCGGCGGATCGCCCGCGGAATGGATCTGGACGGGACGCTCCGGGAACTGCGCCGGGCGGCCGTCCCGGCGTTCGCCGACGCGGTCTTCATCCACCTCGACGACCCGCTGCCGGTCGGCGCCGAGCGGTCGACGGGGCCCGTCGTGCTGCGACTGCACAGCTCGGAAAGGGCCGCGCCCGCACCGGAACCCGCCGGCACGCTCCTGTGCACCGACCCCGGCACCGCCCGCCCCGCTCCGCCGCTCCCCGAGGTCGCCGAACGCGTGGAACCGGCGGGCGGCGGCCGGCTCGCGGAACTGCTGCGGGACGGGCGTCCGGCGTTCGGTGACGCGCCGGGCAACGCGCCGGCCGTCGCCGAACTGCTCGCGCCGGGAACCGAACCACCGGGCACACCGCCCCCGGGTCACCGCCTGATCATCGCGCCGCTGCACGGCAGCCACCACGCCATGGGCACGGTCCTCCTGCTGCGGAGCGCGGGCCGGCCCGCCTTCGGCGGCGACGATCTGCTCGTCGCCTCACAGCTCGCCACGCACACCGCGCTCGGGGTCCAGAAGGCGGTGATGTACGGGCACGAGGCCGCCGTGGCGGACACCCTCCAGCACACGATGCTCCCGTCGTCGCTGCCCGAGACCACCGGCGTCCGGCTGGCCAGCCGCTATCTGCCCGCCTCGAAGACCGCGCAGGTCGGCGGCGACTGGTACGACGCGATCCCCCTTCCCGGCAACCGCGTCGCCCTGATCGTCGGCGACGTCATGGGTCACTCCATGACCTCGGCCGCGATCATGGGCCAGCTGCGCACCATCGTGCAGACCCTCGCCGGGCTCGACCTGCCGCCCAACGAGGTCCTGCACCATCTCGACGAGCAGGCCCAGCGGCTGGGCAACGACCACATCGCGACCTGCCTCTACGCGATCTACGACCCGATCGCGCACCGGCTGCTGATGGCCAACGCCGGTCATCCGCCCGCCGTACTGCTGTACGAGGACGGCCGGGCCGAGGTGCTGGGGGTCCCGCCCGGCGCCCCGATCGGCGTGGGGGGTGTCGTCTTCGAGTCGGTCGAGATGGCCGCGCCCACCGGGGCGACCCTGGTCCTGTACACCGACGGGCTCGTCGAGTCCCGCGACACGGACATCGGGAGCGGCGTCGAGGCGCTGCGCACGCGCCTCCAGGGCACCGCCCGCGGGCTCACCTCGCTGGAGGTGCTCTGCGACGACGTCCTCGGCACCCTGGGCCCGGGGAACCGGGACGACGACATCGCCCTGCTCACCGCCCGGTTCGAGGGCTTCCCGCCGGACAGCGTCGGCTACTGGTTCCTGGCGCCGCATCCGATGACCGCGGGCCAGGCGCGCCGGCTGACCCGCAGGGCGCTGCGCCGCTGGGGGCTCGACTCCCTGATCGATCCGACGGAACTCATGATCAGCGAGATCGTGACGAACGCCGTGCGGTTCGCCTCGCGGCCCCTTTCGCTGCGGCTGCTGCGCACCGACGTGCTCCGCTGCGAGGTGACCGACGACTCTCCCCAGGTCCCCCGGATGCGGCAGGCCGGCCCGGGCGACGAGAGCGGCCGCGGTCTGTGTCTGGTCAATCAACTCGCCCTGCGCTGGGGTGCGACACGGGTGAGCAGCGGCAAGGTCGTCTGGTTCGAGCAGAAGATCCCGCCCAAGTAGGGGCCGCCCGGTCCGCATCCGGCCGATTCCCGATCGACGCCTCCGGGGCTCGCATACCCGTGAAGGGTATGGTGGCGGTCCTAGCTCGCAGGAAGTCAGGAAGTGCGGACGCCCCTGATGACGGTACGAGAGTTGCCCCGGGACCGGTTCGAGGGCGCCGCCCGCCGGGTTCACGGTCTGCCCGTCACACCGTGCCCCGCGGCCACCGCACCTCTCCGTCACGCGCTCCCCCGTACGGCGGGAGCGGCGGCTGCCGAGGCCGGCCCGCGCACCGTGTCCGGGCCCCTCACCCCAGCGGGCGTTCCTCTCCTCACCGCGCACATAGGCCGCTTCCCCACGGCTCGCCGCGTCCTCTGACGCCGCCCGGCCGTGTGGGGACCCCGTCCTGGAACGCGTGTCGCGCATCGAGAAGAGGACTCTTCGTGAACAGCATCAACCGTCGCACCGTCCTCGCCGGACTGGGAGCGGCAGGTACCGCCGGCCTGCTCACCGCCTGCGGCAAGGACGCCCCGAACGCTCCCGCACTCCTCAGCCCCAACGGTTCCCAGGTCGACCGCGCGGACAGGAGGCGCAGCTCAACGGGCCGGGTCCGGAACCTGAACGTGACCGCCGCGCCCGCCACCCTCGACCTGGGCGGCGGGGTCCGGGCCAAGTCCTGGGCCTTCAACGCCCAGGTCCCGGGCAAGGAGGTCCGTGTCTCGGCGGGCGACACGCTCGCCGCGGAGCTGACGAACCAGTTGCCCAACTCGACCACGACGTCGATCCACTGGCACGGCATCTCGCTGCGCAGCGACATGGACGGAGTCCCGCCGGTCACGCAGAGCCCGGTCCGGGCCGGTTCCAGCTTCACGTACCGCTTCGTCGCCGACAAACCCGGCACGTACTTCTTCCACCCGCACGTGGGCATCCAGGTCGACCGGGCCATGTACACGCCGCTGATCGTCGAGGACCCCAAGGAGCCGCTGTCCTACGACGACGAGTGGGTCGTCGTCCTCGACGACTGGCTCGACGGTGTGACCGGCACGCCCGACGACGTCCTCGCCGAACTCACCCACCACATGGCCGGCATGGGCATGAAGAGCACGGGACCGGCGTCCTCGCGGCGTCCGTCGGCGCCGTCCGGGTCCTCCGGCGGGCGGGCGTCGTCCCGGTTCCGGCTGAGCGGCGCGGCCAGCCCTCTGCTGGGCCGCGACGCGGGGGACGTGAACTACCCGTACCACCTGGTCAACGGGCGGGTCGCGACCGATCCCGCCGTCTACTCGGGCAAGCCCGGGAACCGTGTCCGGCTGAGGATCATCAACGCGGGGGCCGACACCGCGTACCGGGTGGCGCTCGGCGGCCACAAGCTGACGATCACCCACACCGACGGCTTCCCCGTCGACCACGAGGAGGTCGACGCCGTGCTGGTCGCCATGGGCGAGCGGTACGACGTCCTGGTCACCCTCGACGACGGCGTCTTCCCGCTCGTCGCGCTGGCCGAGGGCAAGGACGTCTCCGGCATGGCCCTCGTGCGGACCGGGTCGGGAGGCCTGCCGGATCCGACGGTGCGGCCCGGCGAACTGGACGGGCGGACGGTGAGCGCCGACGAGCTGCGCGCGAGCGACGGCGTACGGCTGGCGGCGAAGGATCCCGATCAGGTCGTCCGCGTCAAACTGACCGGCAGCATGGGCCAGTACGACTGGGCCATCAACGGCAGGCGGTTCGACATGGCCGACCCGACCGCGAACCCGATGCTCGTCCAGGAGGGCCAGCGGGTCCAGCTGGACTTCCTCAACAACACGAACATGTGGCACCCGATGCATCTGCACGGCCACACGTACCAGCTCGGCGACTCCGGTCCCCGCAAGGACACGACCATCGTGCTGCCCCGGTCGAAGGTGTCCGTCGTCTTCGACGCCGACAACCCCGGGCAGTGGATGCTGCACTGCCACAACGCCTACCACAGCGAGGCCGGGATGATGGCGCTCCTGGCGTACGGGGCCTGAGCACCGGGCGCGTCAGCCGAGGAAGCTCAAGCGGACCTGGCGGTCGGGGTTGTCCCGGTTCGTGTCCACGAGGCACACCGACTGCCAGGTACCGAGTTCCAGACGCCCGTCCACCACCGGCAGGGTCGCGTGCGGCGGGACGATGGCGGGCAGGACGTGGTCGCGGCCGTGCCCAGGACTGCCGTGACGGTGCTGCCAGCGGTCGTCCGCGGGAAGCAGCGAGTGCAGCGCGGCCAGCAGGTCGTCGTCGCTGCCGGCGCCCGTCTCGATGACGGCGATCCCGGCGGTGGCGTGGGGCACGAACACGTTCAGCAGGCCGTCGCGGCCCGCAGCGACCTCGCGCAGGAAGGCCTCGCAGTCGCGCGTGAGGTCGACGACGGTCTCCGACGAGCCGGAGGAGATGTTCAGGACCCGCGTGGTGAAGGCATCGGACATGCCTCAATCCTCTCCCATGCGCGGGTTCCCGGCCTGTGGCGACGGCACGTCACGCACGGGCGGACGGTCTGCGGCGCCCGGGCGGACGACCGGCCGCGCGCCGGTCCGTCGGGTGGCTCACAGTTGAGGTGCCGACGGGAAGATCCAAGGACCCGCTCGGGTTCACAGAGGCGTGAACGACACCGGGATGAGCGCGCGCGAGGTCGATGTGGTCGTCGTGGGAGCCGGCCAGGCCGGTCTCTCGGCCGCCTACCATCTGCGGCGCACGGGCTTCGAGCCCGAGCGGGACTTCGTGGTGCTGGACCACGCGCCGCGTCCGGGCGGCGCCTGGCAGTTCCGCTGGCCGTCGCTGACGTACGGCAAGGTCCACGGCATGCACTCCCTGCCCGGCATGGACCTCACGGACGCCGATCCGGACCGCCCGTCCTCCGAGGTCGTCGGGGAGTACTTCGACAGGTACGAGCACGCCTTCGGCCTGCGGGTCCACAGGCCCGTCGACGTGCGGGCCGTCCGGGAGGGCACCGGCGGACGGCTGCTCGTGGAGACCGGCTCCGGCGACTGGTCGACGCGGGCGCTGATCAACGCGACGGGCACCTGGGACCGCCCGTTCTGGCCCCGCTATCCGGGCCAGGAGACCTTCCGCGGGCGGCAGTTGCACACGGCGCAGTACCCGGGCCCCGAGTGGTTCGCCGGACGGCGTGTGATCGTCGTGGGTGGTGGCGCCTCCGGCACCCAGCATCTGATGGAGCTCGCCCCCCTCGCCGCCGAAACCACCTGGGTCACCCGGCGTCCTCCGGTCTTCCGCGAGGGGCCGTTCAGCGAGGAGTTCGGGCGGGCCGCCGTCGCGCTCGTCGAGGAACGGGTCCGGCAGGGGCTGCCGCCGCGCAGCGTCGTCTCGGTCACCGGGCTGCCGCTGAACGACGCGATCCGGCGGGCGCTGGCCGAGGGCGTGCTGGACCGGCGGCCGATGTTCGACCGGGTCACCCCGGACGGCGTGGAGTGGGAGGACGGGACGCGCGTGGACGCCGACGTGATCCTGTGGGCGACGGGCTTCCGGGCCGCGATCGACCATCTGGCGCCGCTGCGGCTGCGCGAGCGGGGCGGCGGCATCCGCGTCGAGGGGACGCGCGTGGTCGCGGATCCGCGGATCCATCTGGTCGGCTACGGGCCCTCCGCGAGCACGATCGGCGCGAACCGGGCCGGCCGTGCGGCCGTACGGGACATCAGGCGGTTGACGGCCGGGGAACCGGTCGCCGTGTGACGCCGCGCGCGTCCGTCAGTTCGTGGGAATGGTCGTGGGGGTCGCCACGGGCGGTACGGAGTCCGAGGCCACGGGCGCAACCGTGGGCGACGCGACGGGCGGGACGGTGGGCGTCGCGACGGGGGCGGCCGTGCGGGGAGCCGCGGACGTGAAGGCGGGAGCGGCCGGCTGGGCGACCGCGGGGGACGCCGCCAGGGAGACCGAGGGCGAGGCCGTCGGAAGAACCGTGGGCGAGCCCGCGGGGGACGTGTTCTTGTGGTGGAGGCGGTTGAACTCGGCCACGTTGCGCTGGTGTTCCGCGTAGCTGGCTGTGAAGCGGGTGTCGCCCGGCTTGACCGTGACGAAGTACAGCCAGTCGCCCGCGGGCGGGTTGACGGCCACGCGCATCGCCGCCTCGCCCGGGTTGGCGATCGGGGTGGGCGGCAGGCCCATGCGCCGATAGGAGTTGTAGGGGCTGTCGAGCCTGGTGTCCGCCTCGCTGGTGCTCAGCGTGGAGCGGTTCAGCGCGTAGTTGATGGTCGAGTCCATCTGGAGCGGCATCCCGCGCTCCAGACGGTTGTAGATCACTCGGGCCACCTTGCCCATGTCCGCGTCGGTCGCCGCCTCGGCCTGCACGATGCTGGCGACGGTGACCGCCTGATAGACGTTCATCGCGTTGCGCTGCGCGCCCGCCGCGATCGGCGCCCCGCTGAACTTCTTCTCGGCGGTGTCGACCATGAACGTGAGCAGGGACTCCGGAGTGGCTTTCGCGCCGATCGGATAGGTCGCCGGGAAGAGATAGCCCTCGGGGTTCCCCCCGGCGTCGTTCGGGAGCTTGAGACGGGCCTTCGCCAAGGACTTCTTGGTGGTGCCCGCGGGAAGTCGGAGGGCCTTGTCGACGGCGGCGTAGACCTGTCCGGACCGCCAGCCCTCCGGGACGACGAGCGATGTCGGCCGCCCGTCGCCGTCATCCATGGTCAGCAGCGGCACCGCCACGGCGGTGGCCGCCACGACGGCGCCGGTCGCGATGAGGGCGACTCGGCCCCGGCGCGTCAGTCGGATCGTGCTCCGTGGCGGAGTGTTCGTCTGCATAACGGGCACGGTAACGCGCCATTGCCCTCAAACCCGGCATATCGTCATCTTGTCGGCTCCAGTTCGGCGTCCCGGTGGACGAGCGCGGCATAGCGCCCCTCCGCGGCGAGCAACTCCTCGTGCGTGCCCCGCTCGACCGCGTGACCCGAGTCGAGGACGACGATCTGGTCGGCGCCGCGGATCGTGGACAGCCGGTGCGCGATGGTGAGCGTGGTGCGGTTGGCCGACAGGGAGTCGATCGCCTCCTGGACGGCAGCCTCCGTGCGGGTGTCCAGGGCGCTGGTCGCCTCGTCGAGGATGAGCACGGGCGGGTCGCGCAGGATGGTGCGGGCGATGGCGAGGCGCTGCTTCTCGCCGCCGGAGAACCGGTGCCCGCGTTCGCCGACCACCGTGTCGTACCCGTCGGGCAGCGACGCTATGTGGTCGTGGATCTGGGCAGCTCGCGCCGCCGCGTGCAGTTCCTCGTCGGTGGCGTCCGGCTTGGCGAAGCGCAGGTTCTCGGCGACCGAGGCGTGGAAGAGGTACGTCTCCTGGGAGACGACGCCGACCGCGCGCGCGAGGGTGTCGAAGTCGAGGTCCCGGACGTCGACCCCGTCGAGGGTCACCCGCCCGCCCGTGACGTCGTACAGCCGGGGCACCAGATAGCTGAGCGTCGACTTGCCGGAGCCGGTCGGGCCGACGACGGCGAGGCTGCCGCCCGCGGGGACGGTGATGTCGATGCCTTCGAGGATCGGGGTGCCCTTGTCGTCGTAGCGGAACTCGACGTCCTCGAAGCGGATCTCGCCCTTGACCTGGTCCAGGTGGACGGGGTTCTCGGGCTCGGTGATGTCGATGGGCAGGTCGAGGTACTCGAAGATGCGCTGGAACAGCGCGAGCGAGGTCTGGATCTGCACGCCGGTGGACAGCAGACTGACCGTCGGCCGGAACAGGCCCTGCTGGAGCGAGACGAACGCGACGAGCGTGCCGATCGATATCGAGGGACCGCCGAGCTGGAGGGCCACGCCCGCGGCCCAGTAGATGACGGCGGGCATGCCGGCCATGACGATGCCGATGACGGACATGCGCCAGCGCCCCGCCATGTTCGACCTCACCTCGAGGTCGACGAGGCCCTCGGACTCCTCGGCGAAGGACTTCGTCAGCGAGTCGGCCCGGCCCATGGTGCGCCCGAGCAGGATGCCGCTGACGGAGAGCGACTCGGTGACGGTCGCGGCCATCGCCGCCATCTGCTTCTGGCGCTGGGTGGTGATCTTCTTGCGTTCGTTGCCGACCCGGCGACTGATCCACACGAAGACCGGCAGCAGGAGCAGGGAGACGACGGTCAGGCGCCAGTCGAGGGCCACCATCGCGACGATCGTCGCGACGACGCTGGTGAGGTTGGAGACCAGCGAGGTGGCGGTGGAGGTGACGGTCGCCTGCATCCCGCCGATGTCGTTGGCGATGCGGGACTGGACCTCGCCCGTGCGCGTCCTGGTGAAGAACGCGAGCGACATGCGCTGGAGACGGCCGTACACGGCGGTGCGCAGGTCGTGCATCACGCGCTGGCCGACGGTCGTGGAGATCAGCGTCTGGAGGACGCCGAAGACGCCGCTGAGGACGGCGCTCGCGATCATGCCGAGCGCGAGCAGGGTCAGCAGGCCCGTACGCCCCTCGGGGATCGCGGTGTCGAGGATCGCCTTCAGCAGGAAGGGGGTGGCCACGCCGACGAGGGACGCGGCGCCCACCAGCACGCCGACGATCGCGAGGCGGCCGCGGTAGGGCCGGAACAGGCCGAGGATGCGGCGCACCTGCCGAGGCTGGTCCTTGTCGGCGGGTGGTGGGCTCCAGGTGGAGAGTTCGGGACGCAATGGACTCCTAGGAAACTGGGACGACCGGAACATCGACGACGAAACCGCCGGCGACGGGAACGTCGACGACGGAGGCATCGATCGGGATCCGACGGCTGACGGATCCCAGCTCATTGTTACCTATACTCACAATGAACGGCATCCTGATATTGTTCCCGCATGACCACCCCCGATGCCGACGGCCTGCTCGCCGAGCAGCTGCTGCGTCTGACACGCCGCGTGCACCGCATCCAGAAGCGCCATCTGGAGCAGCGCGAGCTGGGCATCACCCCCGCTCAGTCACGGCTGCTGCGCACCCTCGCGCACTACGCCTCACCGCCCCGTATGGCCGATCTCGCGGAACGCCTCGAAGTGGTGCCGCGTGCGGTGACCACGCTGGTCGACGGCCTGGAGGCGAGCGGCAAGGTGCGCCGGGTCCCCGATCCCACCAACCGCCGCGTGATCCGCATCGAGGTCACGGACGAGGGGCGCAAGGCACTGCGTGAGCTGCGCGCCGCGCGCAGGAGCGCCGCGGACGAGATCCTGGCTCCATTGACGGACGAGCAGCGCGAGGTGCTCGGCGGGCTGCTGGACACCTTGGTCGACGGCATGCCGAGGGCAGAGCACCGCTGCTGAGGACGGTCCGGGTCGCGCCGCTCGACGAGCGTGTGAGGAGTGGTCCGATGCCTCTGCTGGAGCCCGATCCCGGCAAGCTGCGCCCCCGGGCGCGCCGCGGAACCCCGGCGGCCGACCGGGTCCCCGAGGACCGGGCCGGGGGCACTCCCGAGCCACTGCGCGGCGACCTGACCGCCCTGCTCGGCGCCGGAAAGGTGCTGACCCGGATCTCCGACCTCGTGCGCTACGCCTCGGACGCCAGCCCCTACCGTTTCGTGCCGCGGGTCGTGGTGGTTCCCGAGGACCTCGACGACGTCTCGGCCGTGCTCTCGTACGCCCACGGCAGGGGCCGCGAGGTGGTGTTCCGGGCGGCCGGCACCTCGCTCAACGGCCAGGCGCAGGGCGAGGACATCCTCGTCGACGTCCGCCGTCACTGGACGGGCGTCGAGGTCCTCGACGGCGGCGCTCGGGTCCGGATCGCTCCGGGCACGACCGTCGCCCGCGTCAACGCCGCCCTCGTGCGGCACGGGCGCGTGCTCGGCCCCGATCCGGCCAGTGCGATCGCCTGCACGGTCGGCGGCGTGGTCGCGAACAACGCCTCCGGCATGACGGCCGGCACCACCCGCAACGCGTACGTCACCCTCGCCTCGCTCACCCTCGTGCTGCCGTCCGGCACGGTCGTGGACACGGCCGAACCGGACGCGGACGAGCGGCTGGCGCACGCGGAACCGGCCCTGTGCGCCGGTCTCCTGGCGCTCAAGGCGGAGATCGAGGCGGACACCCGACTCGTCCGCCGCATCCGGGCCAAGTACGCGATCAAGAACACGAACGGCTACCGCCTGGACGCCTTCCTGGACGGCTCGACGCCCGTCGAGATCCTGCGCGGGCTCATGGTGGGCTCGCAGGGCACCTTCGGATTCATCGCGGAGGTCGTGTTCGACACCCTGCCGCTGGACCGACGGGTCTCCGCCGCGCTGCTCTTCTTCGACTCGCTGCCGGCCGCGGCCGCCGCCGTGCCGCGGCTCACCGCGGCGGGAGCCTCGGCCGTCGAGCTGATGGACGGCAACACCCTGCGCGCGTCGGTGGCCGTCGAGGGCGTGCCCGGGGACTGGGCCGGTCTGCCGGGCCCGACGGCCGCGCTGCTCGTGGAGTTCCGCGCCCCGGACGAGGGCGCGCTCGATGCCTGCGAGGAGCGGGCCCGGTCGGTGCTGGCGGGGCTCCCCCTGGTGTCGCCCGTGCCCTCCGTGACGAACTCCCTCACCCGCGACCCGCGGACCGTCGCCGGCTACTGGAAGGCCCGCAAGGCGTTCGTCACGGCGGTCGGCGGAGCGCGCCCGCCCGGCACGACCCTCATCACGGAGGACTTCGCGGTGCCGCCCGGGCGGCTCGCGGAGGCCTGCGAGGCGCTGCTGGACCTCCAGGACCGGCACGGCTTCGACGCGGCCGTCGCGGGCCACGCCGCCCACGGCAACCTGCACTTCCTGCTGGCCTTCGACGCGTCCGTACCGGCCGACGTGGAACGGTACGCCGCCTTCATGGACGCGTTCTGCCGGCTCACCGTCGAGCGTTTCGACGGCTCCCTGAAGGCCGAACACGCCACCGGGCGCAACATCGCCCCCTTCCTGGAACTCGAATGGGGTCCCAGGGCCACCGAGTTGATGTGGCGCACGAAACGGCTGATCGACCCGCAGGGCGTGCTCGCGCCACGCGTCGTGCTCGACCGTGATCCGCGTGCGCATCTGCGGGGCCTGAAGACGATCCCGTCCGTCGAGGCGATCGCCGACCCCTGCATCGAGTGCGGCTTCTGCGAACCGACCTGCCCCAGCCAGGACGTGACGACCACCCCGCGCCAACGGATCGTGCTGCGCCGCGAGATGACACGCCAGCCCGACGGCTCCCCGGTCCAGGACAGGCTCCTGGAGGCGTACGGGTACGACGCCGTGGACACCTGCGCGGGCGACTCGACCTGCGGACTGGCCTGCCCCGTCGGCATCGACACGGGTGCCCTGATGAGGACGTTCCGGCACGCCCGGCACGCACCGCGCGAGGAGAGGGCCGCCGCGTTCGCCGCGCGGCACTTCCACGCGTTCGAAGTCTCCGCGCGCCTTGCCGTCGCCGCCGCGGACCGGATCGGCGACCGGCCGGTGAACGCCGTGACACGCGCGGTCCGCAAGGTCGTACGACCCGATCTGGTGCCCGAATGGCTGCCGCGGATGCCCGGGGCCGCCGCCTCCGCCCTGCCCCGCACCGCGCGCGTGGGGGCCGTCGCCGTCTACTACCCGGCCTGCGTCAACCGCGTCTTCGGCGGTCCCGGAGACGTGTCGCTCGCGCGGGCCGTCGTCGCGCTCTCCGCCCGCGCCGGGAGGCCGGTGTGGATTCCGGACGACGTGCGGGGAACGTGCTGCGCGACGATCTGGCACTCCAAGGGGTACGAGGCGGGCGACGCCGTGATGGCCAACCGCGTCGTCGAGGCGGCCTGGGGCTGGACCGCCGGCGGCCGGCTGCCCCTCGTCGTGGACGCCTCGTCGTGCACCCTCGGCCTCGCGCGCGAGGTCGTGCCGTATCTGACCGCCGACAACCGGGAGTTGCACGCCGGGCTGCGGGTCGTCGACTCACTGGTGTGGGCCGCCGAGGAGCTCCTCCCCCACCTCACCGTGCACCGCACGCTGGGCTCCGCCGTCCTGCATCCGACGTGCTCCATGCGGCACTTGGGGGACGAGGAACAGCTGCGTACGGTGGCCGAGGCCTGCGCGGACGAGGTGGTGGTGCCCGACGACGCCGGGTGCTGCGCCTTCGCGGGCGACCGGGGCATGCTCCACAGGGAGCTCACAGAGTCGGCCACCCGCCGGGAGGCGGAGTTCGTGACCTCCCGGGACTTCGACGCCCATCTGTCGGCCAACCGCATGTGCGAGGTGGGCATGGACCACGCGACGGGCCGCACCTACCGCTCCGCCCTCCTGGCCCTGGAACAGGCGACCCGCCCCGACGCACCGGCGTCCCGGGACACCTAGGCCTTGAGGTCCGCCTTGTCTCCCATCAGCACGACGGGGTGCTGTTCCGGGTCCAGGTTGCGCAGGAGGTACTCCATCGCCGGCTTCGGCAGGCTCACGCACGCGGACGTGCCGCTGCCGTGGTCCATGTGCAGCCAGATGCCGCCACCCTTGTCGTCGCCCCAGGGCCGGGTCGGATCGTCCGGCGGATTGCCCTTGAGCCGGTTGTAGTCGATGGCGATCACGTAGTCGAAGTCGTGCCAGTGCGACTTCGCCCAGTAGTGCGGGGCCTGGAACGTCTCCGACTGCGTGTACGGCATCCTGGCGCCCGGATCGGCGAGCACCCCGCCGGCGTCGCTGAGCGTGTACACACCGACCGGACTGCGCTTGTCACCCTCGTGGTGGTCGGTGGTCCAGCCCTTCTTGCCGTTGTGCGCGGCCCAGCTGCGCGTCTTCTCCCAGGTGGTGCCGGACTTCGTGTACAGCACGGCCGTGGAGTCCGCGGAGTCCTTGCCCTCGCCGTACACCGCCAGGACCTGCCGGGAGTCGGACGGGATCTTCCCCTGGAGCCGGTCGCCCACGTCAGGGATCCGCGTCGGGTCCACGGCGGGCGCACTCGTCCGGGCGGCCCCGCCCCGGGCTCCCGCGTGGCCCTTCACCTCGCCGCCACCTCCGCCCTGCGGGCCGCCGCAGGCCGAGAGGGTGACCGCGACCGCCCCGCAGACCATGGCCACGAGCCCCGTACGCATCGCACCGTTCTTTCGCATGCCGCCCATCCTCGCACCAGGTATCGGGTGAATCGCCCTCACCACCCGTCGCGGCCCGTCGCGGTGACGCCGGGCCGGTTCCTTCCGGCGGAGCGGAAAACAGTTTGCTTTCGACCACGCCGCGACGCGAACCTTTCACGGTTTGCTGCCGGCCCCCGCCCAGGCCGCCGGAATCCCCCGCACCCTCCATCGCCTGACACGAGCCACTGGGACGTCATGCAGATCCAAGACCTTCCGTATCCCGATCCGGGCGTGCCCGACGCACGCTCAGGTCCCCGATTCCTGTGGTGGCTCGGGCGCAATCAGCTCGGCGGACAGCTCAAGGCCCTGGCCTGGGGCCTGCTGCACTTCCTGGCCGTGTCCGCGCTGCCGTTCTGCGTAGGCCTCGCCGTCCAGTCCGTCGTCGACCGCTCCGGCACCCGGCTGGCCCTGACGGGGGCGCTGATGGTGGCGTGCGGCGTGTGCATCGCCCTGGGCGAACTCATGCTGCACCGCACCGCGGTCACCAACTGGATCACCGCGGCCGCGCGCGTCCAGCAGCTGCTGGCCCGCAGGACCGCTCTGCTGGGCTCCGCGCTGACCCGACGCGTCGCGGCCGGCGAGGTGGTCGCGGTCTCCACCGGCGACGTCGAGAAGATCGGCTGGTTCGTCGAGGCCGTGTCCCGCTTCACGGCGGCCGCGGTGACGGTCGTGGTGGTCTGTGTGGCGCTGGCCGTCTACCAGCCGGCCCTGGGGGTGATCGTCGCCGTCGGCGTACCGGTGCTGGCGGTCGCCGTCCTGCCGCTGCTGCCCCGTGCCACCCGCCGCGCCGACTTCCAGCGGGAGAAGGCGGGCCGGGCCACCGAGCTGGCCTCCGACACCGTGGCCGGCCTGCGGGTGCTGCGCGGGATCGGGGGCGAGGAGCTCTTCCTCGACCGCTACCGCCGTGCCTCCCAGGAGGTCCGCCGGGCCGCCGTGCGCAGCGCGCGCATGTGGTCGCTGATCTCGGCAATCCAGGTGCTGCTGCCCGGTCTGCTGATGATCGCCGTCGTCTGGCGCGGTGTGCAGCTGGCCAGGGACGGCCGCATCGAGGTCGGTGAACTCGTCACCGTGTACAGCGCCGTCATGCTCCTCACGTATCCGTTGCGGCATTTCGAGGAGATCGCCATGGCGTACTCCTTCTCGCGCCCGTCGGCACGGCGGGCCGCCCGCGTGCTGTCCCTCGAACGGGCCATGGACAGCGGCGGTTCCCTCGCCGCGCAGGCACCGCGCGGCGATCTGTACGACCCGGTGACCGGCCTGCTCGCTCCCTCGGGCCGATTCACCGCCGTGGTGTGCGGCGACCCGGACGCGGCGGGCCTGCTGGCCGAGCGGCTCGGCGGCCACGCCGCCGGACCGGGCGAGGAGAAGCCGGACGCGGGGCCGAGGAGCGCGTCGGTGGTCCTCGGGGGCGTGCCGCTGGACGAGCTGCCGCTGGAGTGCGCCCGCACCGCCGTCCTCGTGCAGGACAAGGACCCGGTGCTGCTGTCCGGCTCCCTGAGCGAACTGCTCGACGTGCCCGCCTCGGGGCTCGTGAGCGCCGGGGCGGCCCTGTCCGCCGCGCAGTGCGGAGACGTGCTGGAGGCGCTCGCCCAGGGCTCGCTCGGCACCGGTGATCCGATGGACGCGCGCGTCACCGAGCGCGGGCGCTCCCTGTCCGGGGGCCAGCGCCAGCGTCTCGCGCTGGCCAGGTCCCTGATCACGGACCCCGAGGTGCTGGTCCTGGACGAACCCACGTCCGCGGTCGACTCGCACACCGAGGCCCGGATCGCCGACGGGCTGCGCTCCCTGCGCGCCGGGCGCACCACCGTGGTCCTCACCTCGTCACCGCTGCTCCTGGACGCCGCGGACCGGGTCGTCCTCGTCCACGAGGGGACGGTCGTCGCGGTCGGCGAGCACCGCGAACTGGTGCGCAGCGAGCCGCGGTACCGGGCCGTGGTGAGCCGGGAGACCGAGGAGGAGGCCGCCGGGGGACGCGAGGAGGCGGCCGCGCTCGGCGAGGTGACCGTGGACGACGAGGCCGTCCTTGACGGCGTACTGGAAGAGATCGAGGAGAAGGCATGATCGGCGTGGCGCCACCGGCGTACGACCCGGCCGCCCCGACGACGGCGAACACCCTGCCCGTCGGCGCGCCCGCGACCGTACGCGCCTACGTCACCGAGCTGTTCCGACGGCACCGCAGGGCCTTCCTGCTCCTGGTCGCCGTCAACACCGTGGCGGTCGTGGCCTCGATGGCCGGGCCCTATCTGCTGGGCTCGGTCGTCGAACGTGTCTCGGACCACGCGCGCGACCTCCATCTGGGCGCCACCGCCGCCCTCTTCGTCGTCGCGCTCCTCGTCCAGGCCGTGTTCGTCCGGCAGGTGCGGCTTCGGGGCGCGATGCTCGGCGAGCGGATGCTGGCCGACCTGCGCGAGGACTTCCTCGTACGGTCCGTCGGGCTGCCGCCCGGTGTCCTGGAACGGGCCGGGACGGGCGACCTGCTGTCCCGCATCACCACGGACATCGACCGGCTCGGCAACGCGATGCGCGAGGCCGTCCCCCAGCTGGCCATCGGTGTCGTGTGGGCGGCGCTCCTGCTCGCCGGTCTCGCCGTGACCGCCCCGGTGCTGGCTCCCGCCGTCCTGGTCGCCGTTCCGGTGCTGGTGATGGGCTGCCGCTGGTACTTCAAGCGGGCTCCCGCCGCCTACCGCTCGGAGGCGGCCGGCTACGCCGCCGTCGCCGCCGTTCTCGCCGAGACCGTCGACGCCGGCCGCACCGTCGAGGCACACCGTCTGGGCGGGAGCCGCATCGAGCTGTCGGACCGCCGGGTCCGGGAGTGGACGGCGTGGGAGCGCTACACGCTGTGGCTGCGGTCGGTGCTCTTCCCGGTCGTGAACATCACGCATGTGACGGTGCTCTGCTCGGTGCTGATGATCGGCGGGTGGCTGGCTCTCCAGGGCTGGATCGGGGTGGGCCAGCTGACGACGGGCGCCCTGATCGCCCAGATGCTGGTGGACCCGGTCGGGCTGATCCTGCGCTGGTACGACGAGCTCCAGGTGGCTCAGGTCTCGCTGGCCCGGCTGGTCGGCGTGCGGGACATCGAGCCGGACGCGGGCGATCCGTCCGTGGCCCCGGAGGGGCGCGACGTCCACGCCGACCGGGTGCACTTCGGCTACCGGGAGGGCGTGGACGTGCTGCGGGAGGTGTCCCTCGCGGTCGCTCCCGGCACCCGGCTCGCCCTGGTCGGCCCGTCCGGCGCGGGCAAGTCCACGCTGGGCAGGCTGCTCGCCGGCATCTACGCGCCCCGGGACGGCCGGATCACGCTCGGCGGCGCCGAGCTGTCCCGCATGCCCGCGGAGGAGGTCCGGGCGCATGTGGCCCTGGTGAACCAGGAGCACCACGTGTTCGTGGGTTCCCTGCGCGACAACCTGCTGCTCGCCGTTCCCCGCTCCCGGCAGCAGCACGAGAAGCAGCAGGACGAGAAGCAGGAGGGGGCTTCGGCTCCCGGTCCGGCGCGGGAACGGGGCGAGGACGCCACCGACTCCGTCGACGCCCGCCTGTGGGCCGCTCTCGGCGCGGTCGACGCGGCCGGCTGGGTACGGGCGCTGGAGGGCGGGCTGGACACCGAGGTCGGCTCGGGCGGGTTCGCGCTCACCCCGGCCCAGGCCCAGCAGATCGCACTGGCCCGGCTGGTCCTGGCCGACCCTCACACCCTGGTCCTCGACGAGGCGACCTCGCTCCTGGACCCACGGGCCGCCCGCCATCTGGAACGCTCGCTGGCCCGCGTGCTGGACGGCCGCACCGTGGTCGCCATCGCCCACCGTCTCCACACGGCCCATGACGCGGACGTCATCGCGGTCGTCGAGAACGGCCGCATCAGCGAGCTCGGCAGCCACGATCAGCTGGTCGCCGCGGACGGGGCGTACGCGGCCCTGTGGAGGTCCTGGCACGGGTGAGCGCGCGGGCCCGCCGGGGGCACCGGCCACCACGCGTGGACCTGGTGCCCGGCGGGCCCGCAAGCCCGTCCCGTGCCCGGCCGGCCGCCCCCGCGTGGACCGTGCGGGCCGGACGCCGGGCCCGGTGGCACTGCTGGTCGGCCCCTGTGGCGTTGCGCGGTGCCGAAGGGGGGTGGAAGGCTGGTTGTGGGCACCCGCTCGGGGGACTCCCGGGAACCAACCGGTTCGCGGGGAGCGACACCCGTGTCCTCGGGCCCGTGCGCCCGCCGTCGAACACGGCGGTCGCGGTCCCGTCCGCACCCCCTGGAGGTACCCGTGGACAGCGCCGACGGATGGGGAGACGACGTCTACCAGCCCGACGGATCCGAGGTACAGGACGACGCGGGGCTGCTCGACGCCGAGGACACACTGGTCACGGACGGCGTGAGTGACCCCCTGGACCGCGGCTGGTCCCCGCCGGAGCGGCCCTGGGCGGTGGAACACCGCGGTGTGACCGCCTCGGAGCGCCGGGCGGGCGAGACCCTGGACCAGCGCCTGGCCGATGAGCTGCCCGACGTCGCCGGCTCCGACGGGGACGGCATCGGCGACTGCGAGGGCACCGACGGAGAGCCCCTCGACAACGAGGTGGGCGCCGTGCGCTCCGGCCGTCTGGTGGCCCCGAACGAAGGCGCCCACGAGGACGAGGAGAGCGGGCTCATCGCCACGGACATCGGCATCGACGGCGCCGCTGCCTCGGCGGAGGAAGCCGCGATGCACATCGTCGACGAGGACGCCGTGTCCGGCTGACCGGCCCTCGTCCCACGTCTGCCCCGAGGAGTTGCCATGCAGCAGGACAAGCAGCCCGACTACCGCCCCGTGGTGTTCCGGGACCGCGCCGCCGGCTACGCCTTCCTCACGCGCTCCACCGCGACGAGCGACCGGACCATCGACTGGGACGACGGCGAGACCTACCCGGTCGTGGACGTAGAGATCTCCTCGGAGAGCCACCCGTTCTACACGGGCAAGGCCCGCACGGTGGACTCGGAAGGCCGCATCGCCCAGTTCGAGCGGCGGTTCGGAGGCGGCGAGCAGGGGTCCGGCGCCGGACAGGACGGCTGAGCGCGGCGGCCGCCCCGCGTCGGGCGCCGGGCGCCCCGCCGTCCGGGCCGGGCCCCTGGGGGCCGCCGGGCTCAGATGAAGTTCAGCGCGGCCGCGCAGCCCACGGCGCCCAGCAGCATGAACACCGGCGTCAGCACCTTGATCTCGACCCAGCTGCCGGCGCGGAAGCGCATCACCTTCGGCGGACCTATCGGGTACCAGCGCTTGCGGCCGATCGGGATGGGCCACAGGATCGGGCAGCCCGACACGGTGAGCGCGTCCCCGATGTCGTGCACCAGGGCTCCGAGGATGACCGGCAGACCGAGCCACAGGTACTCCTGGCCCGGCGCGGTGAACAGCCAGTCCGAGCCGTTGCCCGGCTTGTCCAGGGTCTGCGCGAGGATCCAGGAGGTCGTCGCGGCGAGCAGCCAGACCAGGACGTTGCTGCTGGAGCCGCGGGCGGCCCGCCACAGCAGGCCCTCGATGGCGAGCACCATGTGCACGAAGAGGATGCCGAGGACCGCCCAGCGACCGCAGGTGATCGCCAGGACCGCCGTGCCCGATCCCACCGCCACCGCCCACACCCAGGTGTGCGTGAGCGTGCGGTGTCCGCCGTTGCGCCGGGGGTCGCCCGGCTTCCTGGTGCTCTTGTAGGCGGCGTAGGAGAGCTTGTCGACGATCTCGCACAGCCGTCGCGACACCGGTCCGAAGGCGTTCGAGATGGTGGCGGCGTGGTGGTCCAGATCCGGGGCGAGAGCGGCGCCCGCGCAGATCAGGGCGCCGACGAGTAGGACCGGCCAGGGCATGGGGTGGCCGGTCGCGGCGGCCGCCGCTCCGACGCCCAGCCAGGCCGTGGCCCCCGAAAGTGAGTGTGCTGGTCCCATCATGGCCGTTCCCCGCCCCATTTCTCTTGTAACGCTGTCCAGTTGCCCGTGCACGCCGACGCGTCACCGGCGCCACAGCGTAGCGGTCGTGATCTTTTCCCGAACATCCGATTCCCCCATCACGTGTATCGACAGGCAAGATGGGGGCGTGACCCTCATCGATCAGCTGCCGCAGACCACAGACCCCGACGCCCTCTACGAAGCCTTCGAGTCGTGGACCGGGGAGCGCGGTATCACGCTGTACCCCCATCAGGAGGAGGCGCTGATCGAGGTGGTCTCGGGGGCGAACGTGATCGTCTCCACGCCCACCGGCTCGGGCAAGAGCATGATCGCCGCGGCTGCGCACTTCGCCGCGCTCGCCCGGGACGAGGTCACCTTCTACACGGCGCCGATCAAGGCGCTGGTGTCGGAGAAGTTCTTCGAGCTGTGCAAGATGTTCGGCACCGAGAACGTCGGCATGCTCACCGGCGACGCCTCCGTGAACGCCGACGCCCCGGTGATCTGCTGCACCGCCGAGGTCCTCGCGTCCATCGCGCTGCGGGACGGCAAGCACGCCGACGTGGGCCAGGTCGTCATGGACGAGTTCCACTTCTACGCCGAGGGCGACCGCGGCTGGGCCTGGCAGATCCCGATCCTGGAACTCCCGCAGGCACAGTTCATCCTGATGTCGGCGACGCTCGGTGACGTCGCGATGTTCGAGAAGGACCTCACGCGCCGCACCGGCCGTCCCACGGCGGTGGTCCGTTCGGCAACCCGGCCCGTCCCGCTCTCCTACGAGTACGTGCTCACCCCGCTCACGGAGACGCTCACCGAGCTGCTCGCCACGAAGCAGGCCCCGGTCTACATCGTGCACTTCACCCAGGCGCAGGCCGTGGAGCGGGCCCAGGCGCTGATGAGCATCAACATGTGCACGCGCGAGGAGAAGGACCAGATCGCCGAGCTCATCGGCAACTTCCGGTTCACCACCAAGTTCGGCCGCAACCTGTCCCGTTACGTGCGCCACGGGATCGGTGTGCACCACGCCGGCATGCTGCCCAAGTACCGGCGGCTCGTGGAGAAGCTGGCCCAGGCCGGCCTGCTGAAGGTCATCTGCGGCACGGACACCCTCGGTGTCGGCGTCAACGTCCCCATCCGCACGGTGCTGTTCACCGCGCTCACGAAGTACGACGGGACCCGGGTGCGCACGCTGCGCGCCCGCGAGTTCCACCAGATCGCCGGCCGGGCCGGGCGCGCGGGCTTCGACACGGCGGGCTACGTCGTCGCCCAGGCGCCGGAGCACGTGATCGAGAACGAGAAGTCGCTCGCCAAGGCGGGCGACGACCCCAAGAAGCGCCGCAAGGTCGTGCGCAAGAAGGCTCCCGAGGGCTTCGTCGGCTGGACGGACAGCACTTTCGAGAAGCTGATCGCCTCCGATCCCGAACCGCTGACCTCGCGCTTCCGCGTGACGCACACGATGCTGCTCTCGGTGATCGCGCGGCCGGGCAACGCCTTCGACGCGATGCGGCATCTGCTGGAGGACAACCACGAGCCGCGCAAGCAGCAGTTGCGGCACATCCGCCGGGCCATCGCCATCTACCGTTCGCTCCTCGACGGCGGCATCGTGGAGAAGCTCGACGAGCCCGACGCGACCGGCCGCATCGTCCGGCTGACCGTCGACCTTCAGCAGGACTTCGCGCTCAACCAGCCCCTGTCGACGTTCGCGCTCGCCGCCTTCGACCTGCTGGACCCCGAGTCGCCCTCGTACGCCCTGGACATGGTGTCCGTCGTGGAGTCCACGCTGGACGAACCGCGGCAGATCCTCGCGGCCCAGCAGAACAAGGCCCGTGGCGAGGCCGTGGCCGCGATGAAGTCCGACGGCGTCGAGTACGAGGAGCGCATGGAGCGGCTCCAGGAGGTGTCGTACCCCAAGCCGCTGGAGGAGCTCCTCTTCCACGCGTACAACACCTACCGCAAGAGCCACCCGTGGGTCGGCGACCACCCGCTGTCGCCGAAGTCCGTCATCCGTGACATGTACGAACGGGCCATGTCCTTCACCGAGTTCGTCTCCTTCTACGAGCTCGCCCGCACCGAGGGCATCGTCCTGCGCTACCTGGCCAGTGCCTACAAGGCTCTGGAGCACACCGTCCCCGACGACCTCAAGTCCGAGGACCTGGAGGACCTGATCGCCTGGCTGGGCGAGATGGTGCGCCAGGTCGACTCCAGCCTGCTCGACGAGTGGGAGCAGCTCGCCAACCCCGAGGTGATGACGGCCGAGGAGGCCCAGGAGAAGGCCGACCAGGTCAAGCCCGTCACCTCGAACGCCCGCGCCTTCCGTGTCCTGGTCCGCAACGCGATGTTCCGCAGGGTCGAACTGGCCGCGCTGGACAACGTCGACGAACTCGGCGAGATGGACGGCGAGTCCGGCTGGGACGCCGACGCGTGGGGCGAGGCGATGGACAAGTACTGGGACGAGTACGAGGATCTCGGCACCGGTCCCGACGCCCGTGGCCCCAAGCTGCTCTCGATCGTGGAGGAGCCGCAGAACGGTCTGTGGCGCGTGCGCCAGACCTTCGCGGACCCCAACGGCGATCACGACTGGGGCATCAGCGCGGAGGTCGACCTCACGGCCTCGGACGCCGAGGGCCGTGCGATCGTCAAGGTCACCGACGTCGGACAGCTGTGAGCACAGGAGAATCCCACCGATGACGAACCCGGCCGAGAGGCTCGTCGATCTGCTCGACCTGGAGCAGATCGAGGTCAACATCTTCCGCGGGCGCAGCCCGCAGGAGTCGCTCCAGCGCGTCTTCGGCGGCCAGGTGGCCGGCCAGGCGCTGGTCGCCGCGGGCCGCACCACGGAGCGCGACCGGCCGGTGCACTCGCTGCACGCGTACTTCCTGCGTCCCGGCCGGCCGGGGGTGCCGATCGTGTACCAGGTCGAACGGGTGCGGGACGGGCGGTCGTTCACCACACGCCGGGTCACCGCCGTGCAGCAGGGCCGCACGATCTTCAATCTGACCGCCTCCTTTCACCAGCCCGAACAAGGGAGCTTCGAGCACCAGTTGCCGCCGGCCCGCGAGGTGCCGGACCCCGAGTCTCTGCCGACGGTGACGGAGGAGATCAAGGAGCATCTGGGGGCTCTGCCGGAAACGCTGGAGCGCATGGCGCGGCGGCAGCCGTTCGACATTCGCTATGTGGACCGGCTGCGCTGGACGCCCGAGGAGACCAAGGACGCCGAGCCGCGCAGCGCCGTGTGGATGCGTGCGGTGGGACCGCTGGGCGACGACCCGCTCGTGCACACCTGCGCTCTCACGTACGCGAGTGACATGACGCTCCTGGACGCCGTCCGCATCCCGGTGGAGCCGCTGTGGGGGCCGCGCGGCTTCGACATGGCGTCGCTGGACCACGCCATGTGGTTCCACCGGCCGTTCCGTGCGGACGAGTGGTTCCTGTACGACCAGGAATCGCCGATCGCGACGGGCGGGCGCGGACTGGCCCGCGGGCGCATCTACGACCTCGAAGGGCGCCTTCTGGTCTCGGTCGTGCAGGAGGGACTGTTCCGGGCGCTGTAGGCGTCGGTGTCCGGGGTCCTTCCCCGCAGCCAGGTGAGCAGCCTGCTGGCCCTCGCTGCCTCTCGCCGTGTGATCGGCAGGTCAGCGGCGGAGGGGTGTCCTCGCACGGCGTGCGCGGCAGTGGCGGGTGACGTCCCGGCCGGTGACGTCTCGGCGAGTGACGTCTCGGCCGGTGACATCTCCGCCTGTGACGTCCGGGCCGCTGCCGGTGGCGCACCGGACGAGGGTCCCGCCGACGCCGTAGGCGCGGGGAGGGGCACGGGCACAGGAAGAGCCGCCGATGCGGGGGCGGGTCCGGCGTTCTTCGCCGGGCGGGGCGCCGGACGGTGCTGCCTGGCCTCCAGAACGCTCTGCCCCAGGTCCGCCCTCAGCCAGCCGATCTCGTCCGGGTCGTCCGCCGTCGTGATGCGTTCGACGACGCGGGCTCCGGGCGAGTCCGGCGCGGCCGATGAGACGGGCGCGGGCCGAAGACGGTCGAGGTGGGCGCGCTCGTAAGGGTCCTCGACGATCTCGGCCACCTGGACGGGGTCGAGCAGCGACGCCACCACGGCGGCGCGGGCCCAGGGGTCCTCGGTCTGCCGCAGCAGGTACCCCATGTGCCGGCCGCGCCAGTTGCGCGGACGCAGGTCCATGCCATCGCGCAGCCGGTCCCTGAGGTCTTCCGGTGTCCGGCCGCTCAGCAACGGGGCGTTCTGCCGGTCGGAGGCGAACTGCCGCAGTTCCTCGGCCAGATAGAGCCAGACGATCGCCCGGTAGCGGTTGAGGTATACCTTGACCGGCACCACCAGACCCAGGCGAGCGAGTCGGGTGAACCGGGTCTTGGTGACGCCCAGAAGAGCGGCGCCCTCCGTCGTGCCGACGGCCTTCACCCGCTCGCGCAGCGCCTCCGGAAAGCCTGCTTCGGCTCGGACCCGATCGATCTCCGCGCGGGTGACCCGGCGTCCCCCGCCTCCCTCGTCGGGAACGGAGCGGACACAACCGAGGTGCAGAGCGAGGTCGAACTCGCCTCGCCTGAGCTCCAGTTCCCGTGCGGCCCGGCTGAGCGAGACGGTGACGGACTGCGTGATGGTGGTCCCGGACATGACGGTCTCCCCTGTGGTGCGGAAGGCTCGCGCCGGTGTGCGCTCGCCTCGGGAAAAACCGTATCCGGCATGCCGGACATCGTGGCGAGCCTGTGGAAAACCTCGGCCGCAGCGACGTATCAGCAGGTCAGAACTCTGAGACGGGTTTGCTTTCGGGCTGTCGCGCGTCCACGCGAAGGTGTTCGCCGACGCGGTTCACCAGCAGCGTCATCTCGTAGGCGACCTGGCCTATGTCCGCCTCCGCCCCGCTGAGGACGGACAGACAGCTCCCCGATCCGGCCGCGGTGACGAAGAGCACCGCCTCGTCGAACTCGACCATCGTCTGCCGTACCTGCCCGGCGCCGAAATGGCGGCCCGAGCCCTTGGCCAGGCTGTGCAGTCCCGACGACACCGCGGCGAGATGTTCCGCGTCCTCGCGCCGCAGTCCTGCGCTCGCGCCCGTCACCAGCCCGTCGTTGGACAGCACCAGCGCGTGGCGAACGTGCTCGACGCGCTCGGTGAGGTCGTCCAGCAACCAGCCGAGTCCCGTGTTCTGCTCCATGATCCGGTCTCCCCGTGTGCCGTTCCCCCTGGCCGGAGGTTTCGACCAGCAAGCCTTCCCCACTGCCGCTCTCCCGGCAAGGCACTCGGATGGCATGGCAGAGAAGATGGCCGACGAGCAGGTGCGATCGGCCGTGCCGAGAGGACGCCGGCCGGTGCCGACCCGACGGGCGGTGTCAGCTCACCGATTCGAGCATCCTGGCGGTGTACACCCTGCCCGCGTACTCGACGAGCCGGATCAGCACTTCCTTCCCCGAGTCGCGTTCGCGGGCGTCGCAGAGGACGACCGGTGTGCCCCGGTCGAGGTCGAGTGCGAGTGCCACGTCCTCGGCACCGTACGCGCGGGCGTCCGGGAAGCGGTTGACGGCCACCACGAACGGGATGCGGCGGTTCTCGAAGTAGTCCACCGCCGGGAAGCAGTCCTCCAGCCGTCGCGTGTCGGCGAGGACGACGGCCCCCAGAGCGCCCGTCGACAGCTCGTCCCACAGGAACCAGAAGCGGTCCTGGCCTGGCGTTCCGAAGAGATAGAGCGAGAGGCCGGACCGGATGGTGATGCGCCCGAAGTCCATGGCCACGGTCGTGGTGGTCTTCTGTCCCACCCCGTCGGTGTCGTCGACGGGCCGGCCGGCCTCGCTCAGCAGTTCCTCGGTGCGCAGCGGCCGGATCTCGCTGACCGCGCCCACCAGGGTGGTCTTGCCGACGCCGAACCCGCCGGCGACCAGTATCTTCAGCGCCATGGCGGTCGGGTCGCCACCCGTGGCGTCGGAGTTCTCGGAGACCATCGATCACTTCTCTCGGGAGTGCCGGCGGCGGCCGGCATCGGTACGTCGGCTCGGATGCGGAAAGCCAGCATCATGACAACTGAGCTGTCGGCGGGCGGAGTTGGACCGCATGTGCCCTCTTGCGACCGGAACGCGCGCGTTCCGTACCGGTGATGAACGCCAGGAGCCGTGATGCCGATCGTCGTGGACCGTCGGCAGCCGCCTACAGCGCCCTCAGCCCCTCGATCACCTCGCGGAGGATGCGCTCGTCGGGCAGCTCCGCGGGCGGTACGGGCCGGCTGACGGTGACACAGCCGCGTTCCACGAGGTCCCCCAGGAGCACCCTGACCACGCCGACGGGGAGGCCGGTGCCCGAGGCCAGTTCGGCGACCGACAGCGTCTCGGTCCGGCACAGTTCGATCAGCGTCCGGTGCTCAGGACCGAGCGAGGTGTCCTCGTCCGCTCGCGACGCTCCCACGCCGAGCGAGACCAGGGCGATCAGGTCCAGCCGGGTCCCGGCCGGACCCGCCTTGGTCCGGCCGCCCGTCACGGCGTAGGGGCGGACGAGCGGCCCCGCCTCCTGGTCGTACCACTGACTGTCCGGCCATGGAGGGGTGTCCGGCATGTCCTCGGTCATCCGCACGGGCCCGTCCCCGGTCATCCCGCCGCGGGCGGCTGCGCGGCGACCCTGGGCGGGGCGTGGAGATGCTCGCCGACGCGCTTGACCAGGCGCGCCATCTCGTAGGCCACCAGACCGATGTCGGCGGTGACGGCCGTGAGCACGGCAAGACAGGAACCGTCCCCCGCCGCCGCCACGAATAGGAAGCCCTCGTCCATCTCCACCATCGTCTGGCGCACCCCGCCCGCGCCGAAGTGGCGGCCCGTGCCCTTGGCCAGACTGTGGAACCCGGAGGCGACGGCCGCGAGGTGTTCGGCGTCCTCGCGCAGCAGGCCGGTGGACGCGCCCACCGCCAGTCCGTCGTTCGACAGGACCACGGCGTGCCGTACTTGGGTCACGCGCAGCACCATGTCGTCCAGCAGCCAGTCGAGTTCGCCGGACCGCCGGGCACCGGCGTCGCTCGTGTCGTGGATCATGAGAGGTCTCCTTCGCTGCTGTCGCCGCCCGCTTCGCGGCCGGTGGTGGCGCCGGTGCCGGGTGGCCTGCCGCCGCCGCGGGCCCAGCCGGCCCGGTAGGCGGTCATGCGGGCCCGTACGAGTTCGGGTGTGCGCTCGTCGTCCGCCGCGGACACCTCGGGCTCCTCGGGCTCCTCGGAGCGCTGTCCGCGCAGTTGGGGGACGAGATTCGTCTGACGGACCCGGCGGGGAAGCCCGCCGGAGCTCTCGCCGTCCTCCTCGGGCGGGTGCGGACGCGGAGGCGCGGCGCTCGAAGGCACGGTCGCCGGCGTGCCGTTCACCCGAAGCGGCGTGCGTCGCGATCCGTTCGTCCGCTCCTCGGAGGCCTTCGGCCGCGGCGGGACCAGTGCGGGCCGTTGTCCGACCGACCGGACGGCGTCGTTCTCCGGGGTCACCGGCACGCGCGCGTACCCCCTTTCCAGCGGCACGTCCGTGTCGGCCTCGGGGAGGGAACGTTCCACCGGACCCTCGTGCAGCAGTCCGGTGGGCAGCAGCACGACCGCGGTCGTGCCCCCGTAGGGCGAGGTCTGGAGGTGCACCTTGATGCCGTGCCGGGCCGACAGTCTGCTGACCACGAAGAGGCCCAGCCGGTCGCTGTCGTATAGGTCGAGCGCCTCGGAGCGCTCGATGCGGAGGTTGGCCTCCTCGATCCGGTCCTTCCCCATGCCAAGACCCCGGTCCTCGACCTCGATCGCGTAGCCGTTCGCCACCGGCTCCCCCGTGATGCGTACTCGGGTGTGCGGGGGCGAGAACTGGGCGGCGTTCTCGACGAGCTCCGCCAGGAGATGGGTGACGTCGGCGACCGCCGCGCCGGACACGGCCGCCTCGGGGAGTTGGCGTACCTCCACGCGCGCGTAGTCCTCGACCTCGGAGACCGCCGCCCGGACCACGTTCATGAGCGAGACGGGACTTCGCCAGGCCCGTCCCGGCGCGGCTCCGGAGAGGATGATGAGGCTCTCCGCGTGCCGTCGCATCCGGGTGGTGAGGTGGTCGAGCCGGAACAGGTCGCCCAGCTCGTCCGGGTCCTCGGACCTGCGCTCCATGGCGTCCAGGAGATTCAGCTGGCGGTGGACGAGTACCTGGCTGCGGCGGGCGAGGTTCACGAAGACCCCGGAGATGCCGCCGGCCAGCTCCGCGCGTTCCACCGCGGCGCGCAGGGCGGCCCTGTGGACGGTGTTCAGCGCGTGGGCGACCTGTCCGGTCTCGTCCTCCGAGGGCCGTGCCCGAGGTGCCTCGTCGTCCACGTCGACCGCCTCGCCCGCACGAAGTCTGCGCATGGCCTCGGGGAGTTTGCGGCGGGCGACGTCCAGGGCTCCGTCGCGCAGTGCCACGAGTTCGACGACGAGGTCGCGTCCGATGCGTACGGAGATGATCAGTGAGGCGACGACGGCGGCCAGGCCGAAGAGGACCGCGGCGCCGGCCGGGGTGAGCAGGGCGTGCCCGAGCGGGTCGGCCGCGTCCGCCGCGCCCCGGCTCGCGTCGGCCTCGGCCGTCCGCATGCCGTCGCTCACCCGCTCGTGAGCGATGCTCCAATCGGCCTCCGGGGCGGCGTCGAGCGCCTTGGCGCCGGGGCGCGAGGCCAGCACCCTGTCCTCGATGGCGCGTACGTCGTCGTACGCGCTCCCCTCCGCGAGGGCGTTCCAGGCGCTCAGCTGGAGCCCGCTGAGGTCCGGCGTCGAGGCGTCCGTCAGGGTGCGGCGGGTGTCGACGGCCCCCGTGAAGAGCCTCAGCCGTTCGCCGTCGAGCGTGCCGGCGAGCCGGGCACCGCCGAGCAGGGCGTCTTCCTGGGCGAGTGCCTCACCGGCCCGGGAGAACTCGAGCAGAACGCGGGCGTCGGAACCCATGGCCGCGCCGGAGACCCCGGTGAGTGCCCCGTCGACCCCGAACGCGGTCGAAATGGTCCTGGTGTACTCGCCGTACGCCACCTCCCATCCGGTGCGGCGCTCCAGCACGCCGGTGCGCAGCGACCGCAGTCGGCCCGCGTCGGCGACGAAGGCGGAGAGTCGTTCGGCGACCCCGGGGGGCAGGTCGGCGCCGTCGGCGACGGTGTTGTGGTCTCCCAGGCGGAGCTTCGCCACGGCGCTGTCGGTGAGGCGTGAGAGGTCCTTGAAGTCGCCCGGCGACGCCGCGGCGGGGTCGGTCGCGTAGCGGACGGCTTCGGTCCGTTCGGCCTGGAGCGCGGCCACCGCGGCGTCGACGGGGGCGCGGACCGTCGAGTCGACGCGTTGTGACTCCCGCAGCCGCGCGACGTCCTGCGCGGTGCTCACCGTGGCGTAGGCCCACAGGGCGAGCAGGGAGACGATGGGCACCATCAGCAGGCTCACGATCTTGGCCCGGACGGTACGGGGCCGGACCCGCCACCGTCCCACGCGCGCGGGTGCCTGGGACGGTGGCCCGGCGACGAGGTCCCCCATGTCCGCGCCCTCGTCGGCCGGCGGGCCCGCGTGCGCGCGACGGCCGCGACGCGGGGGCGGCGGCTGGGGGCCGTCCGTGGTGGTTCTGCGGGGTGTACGCATGGTGTCCTCGGTCGGAGGGGTTCGGTGGCGGCCGTCCTGGCCGCGCGGCATACGGGACCGGCGTCAGCGGACGACGCTCTCGGCCGGGCGCCGGGCGGACGCGGAGGCCTCGGTTCTGCCGGACATCGGGGACAGCGCGACGAAGGCCGCGGTCAGGAAGAGGTAGGACCCGAGTCCGACGGCGAGCGGGAAGATGAACTGCATCGCCGTGGCGCCGGACAGCGCGTCGCGCGAGGGGGTGACCTTCACGCCCACGGCCATCATTCCGGTGTAGTGCATGCTGCTCACGGCGCCCCCCATGACGAGCGAGGCGACCGCGACCGCCACCGGGGACCTGATGGAGAGCGCTGCCCACAGCGCCGCGGTCGCCGCGATCACGCCGATCACGACGGAGAGGCCGACGAGTGCCGGGTCGTAGCGCACCCGGCCGTGCAGCCGCAGCGCCGCCATGCCGAGGTAGTGCATGCTCGCGATGCCGAACCCGGCGGTGAGGCCGCCGAGGGCGAGTGAGCGGTGCCGGTCGCGGCCGTAGCCGACGGCGAACATGCCCGCGCCGACGACGGTCATGGCGACCAGCAGACTGAGGATCGTCAGAGGCACGTCGTAGCGGATCTCGGTACCGGTGACACCGAAGCCGAGCATCGCCACGAAGTGCATCGTCCAGATGCCCGTGCCCATGGCCGAGGCCGCGGTGAGCAGCCAGTTGCGGCGCGACCGTCCGGAGGCGTCGAGTCCGCGGACCGTGCAGCGCAGCCCCAAGGCGGAGCCGGTGCAGGCCATGACGTACGACAGTACGGGGGTCAGCCAGCCGAAAGCGGCGTGGTCCAGATGTCCCATGGCCCCGGGACGCTAGTGCGCGCTGGGGCGCACAACTGGGGCGCGTTTCGAAAGCTGTTGCAAAGTGACGAAGAGGTGCACCCGTGCGATCGCGTCGGGCTCGAACGTGTGCACCGCGTCATCCTTCGTGTCGGTGAGAGATCATGCGGCACATGAGCGACGACCACACACACGTCCAGGAGTTCTTCGGTGCGCGCGCCGCCGGCTGGGACAGCCGTTTCCCCGACGACGGCCCCGCGTACGCGGCCGCGGTGGCACGGATGCGGCTGCGCGCGGGTGACCGGGTGCTCGACGCGGGCTGCGGCACGGGGCGCGCCCTGCCCCCGCTGCGCGCGGCCGTGGGCGGCACCGGGGTGGTGGTCGGGGCCGATCTGACCCCGGCCATGCTGGAGGCGGCGGTCCGGGCCGGACGGGACCACGAGGGGCGGCTGCTGCTGGCCGATGTCACGGCGCTGCCGCTGCGTACGGAGTCCCTGGACGCCGTGTTCGCGGCCGGGCTCGTCGCACACCTGCCGAACCCCGCGAAGAATCTGGTGGAGTTGGGACGCGTGGTGCGGCCCGGCGGCACCCTTGCCCTCTTCCACCCGATCGGCCGGGCGGCGCTCGCGGCCCGCCAGGGACGGCGGATCACTCCGGAGGACCTGCGCGCCGAGCACAACCTTGGCCCTCTGCTGGCCGGTTCGGGCTGGGACCTGACCTCGTACGTGGACGAGGACTCCCGCTTCCTCGCCCTGGCCACCCGCCGGGGCTGACCGCCGCCGCGAACCCGTGGCCGCCCAGCGAACCCATTCACCGCCCCGCGAACCCGTGGCCATCCCTCGAACCCGGTGAACGGCTCTCGAACCCGGTGGCCCGGCACTCAGTCCGTGCCGACGACAGCCGCGGCGAAGGCGTCGGGGTTGTCGAACATGATGTTGTGCCCGGCCCCCGGCACGGTCACGACGCGAACTCCCGCCGCTTCCAGGTCTTCGGCGCCCGGCAGTTCGCCGCTGAGCTCGCCCTGGAGGTAGACGCGCTCGGCCGTCAGCCCGACGAGCAGGTGACGCATCGTCGGGGTGGTGCCGCGGACGAGTCCGGTCGCCGAGCGGTGCAGGGCCCGCGGATCGGCGAGGCGCATGGTCGCCGCCCAGGGGTGGCCGACCTTCGCGAGCACGCGCGCGTGGCCGCCGTTTTCGACGTAGTCGTCCTCCTCGTAGGAGGCGATCCCGCTGCTGCCCGCGGTGACCGGCGGGTGCGGATCGAGGTTGGCCTCCACGAGGACGAGCCGGGAGACGAGTTCGGGCCGCCGGTGGGCGAGCACGATGGCGACTGCGCCGCCCATGCTGTGGGCGACGAGTTCCCCGGCGGTGACCTCGGCCGCGTCCAGGGCCGCCGCCAGAGCCGTGGCGTGGCCCTCCAGGGTGTAGCCGAAACCGGCGGGCCGGTCGCTGATGCCGTGGCCGGGCAGATCGACGAACAGCGTGCGCCGGCCCGCCAGTTCGGGCCGGGCCGCGATGTGGGCGTTGTAGACCGTCGAGGCCGACCCCAGCCCGTGCACGTACACGCGCGCGGGTCCGCCGCCCGCCGCCTCCGTCCAGCGGATCATGCTCCCGTTGCCGTCGAACTCCGCCTGCCGCACGCCGCTCTCCCCCTGTTGCCGTTCCTTCGTCTTCCCTCCGTCCGAAGAGAATACATCGGTTCCGATATATTAAGGATCCGATGTATTGGTTGATCGGCGTATCGATGGTCCGGTATATCGATGGTCCGGTGTATCGATGAGTCGACGTACAGCGGCGGTGCGACAGACTGGGCGCATGCTGGAACTGGCCATCCTCGGATTCCTGTACGACGCCCCGCTGCACGGCTACGAGCTGCGCAAGCGCATCACCGCGCTCACGGGGCACGTGAAGCCGGTGGCGGAGAGCACGCTGTACCCCGCGATCAAGCGACTGGAGAACGCCCGGCTCCTGGAACGGGCCACGCAGCCCGGTTCCGTGGCCGCCCCCCGCCACGTCCTGACGCTCACCGAGGAGGGCGCCCGCGATCTGCGCCGCAGGCTGGCGGAACCGTCCCGGCGGGACATCACGGACGAGAACCGCTGGTTCACGGTGCTCGCCTTCCTCGGGCGTCTCGAGAACCCCGAAGCACAGGCCGCCGTCCTGCGCCTGCGGCTCGCCTTCCTGGAGGAACCCGCGAGCTTCTTCTACGACGGTGACCGGCCGCTGCGCGCCGAGGAACTGGACGACCCCTTCCGCGCCGGCATCCTCACCATCGCCCGGGCCACCAGCCAGGCCGAACTGGCCTGGCTGCGGACCATGCTCGCGGCACTCGACGCGGCCGGCCGCTGACACGGAGGTTCCGCTTCACCGTGCCGCCCCTCTTCTGTCGCCGCGACTCCATCTCTACGTTGAGTAGCAGCAACCACACGATCGGCGACGGGACAGGGGATGGTGACCGGATGACCGGCATACTCGGCAGGCTCCGCTCGATCGGGCGCGGTACCGTCGTCGACTCGCCCGAGGGATCGCCGCGGAGGACGGCGCGGGACGAGAGAAAACGCACATACAACCTGTTCGAAGCAGCCTCGGTCTATGTGGCCGCGTGCGTTGAGGACGACCAGGACCGGATCGACGAGGCGGCCGCCTGGGTGTCGCCCGAGGCCCTGTCGTTCGGGGTGAACGAGCTTGCCTGCCGGGCAGTTGTCGCCCTCGCCCGCGAACGCGGCGAGTCGCCGCAGGTGGTCGCCCGCACCCTGCTCGGACTGCCCGTCGCCTGACCGGGTGGGCGTGTGAGGGCGTTTCGCCCCTGTCCAGCCGGATACTTGCAGCTCCGCACGGGTTTCGGGCCCGTGACAAGCGCCTCCCCGTCGCTTAGGGTGCGCCGACAGATGGAGCGATCGGGAGGCTGGAAATGGCCGGGACGGACGAAGACGCCGTCGCCACCGGGGACGACGACGCGCTGTATGTGCTGACGGCGGTGCTGTTGACACCGGCGAAGTTCCCCAGCGTGCTCGGTGACGACTACCCGGAGGCCTGCGCGACGCTCGACCTCGCACCGCTCGCCGAGGGGTACGGGCTGGTGCTCGGCCAGGACGGGGAGGGCGCGCGCTGGACCGTCGTCATCGACGACGTCTCGCTGGTGGCCGTCGCCATCGCGTCCTGGGACTGCGGGATGGAACACGAGCTGTCGCCGGACGAGCGGACGGTCGTCGCCGCGCTGCCCGGCTGGCCCCTGGAGGTAGCCGTCTCGGCTCCTGGCGTACCGGCTCCGCACGATCCGTCGACCGAGCTGACGGAGCGGCCTCCGCTCAGCCCGCCGGACACCACCGCCTGGGGTCCCGCCCAGCGACGCCTCGGTGCGGACGAGATCGCGCTCCAGTGGGCCACCTGGCGATCCCAGATCGACGACAGCGAGTTCGCTCCCGCGGGGGGCGCCGATGACGCCTCCGGCGACGCCCAGGACGCTCCGAGCGAGGACGCGAAGGAGGGCGAGGGCGAGAAGGACGGCAAGGTGGTGAACCGTGCCGGCATCCGCCGCGTTCTCGCCGAGGTCCGCTCTTACGTGGACACGCCGCCGCCGCTGGGCCGCGTCCGCTCGTCCTTCGCCACGGGGGACGCTCGCACCCTGCGCGCCGACGGTCCCGGCTGGTCCCTCGTCGCCAGGACCGACGACATCGCGTTCGTGCTGCTCGACGATGAGCCCGGCGAGGTCCTCCCCGTCGGTCGCGGACCGGAGCTGCCCGGCCTCCTGGAAGCCCTGGACAAGATGGCGGTCCGCCCCAGCTGAAGGACCGCGTCACACGGAATCCCGGTGACGCGGTCTTCGACCGGTGTCCCGCGCCGGCCGCGCCGACCCTCCCGGATCTCACCGGTCACGGTGAACCGGGGGGATCGTCCGAGCGGCCGAGCGCCCTCGGGCGATCACTCCTCAGCGGCCGAGCTCCTTGCGGGTGACACGGCGCAGCCTGCGCCGCTGCGAGGGGTCCAGCGCCAGATACGCGACCGCCGGAACCCCCAGCACGATCAGGAAGGCGGCCCACCAGGGCAGCCAGATCAACAGAATCAGGCCGACCGCCACACCTCCTGCGGCGATCTTCGCGTTCTTCGACATGTGTCGCCTCCTCCGCGGCTGCTGCCGCTCTCTGTCCTGAGAACGGGTCCCCGCCTCCCACGGTTCCGGACCCCGACCCTGATACGTCCCTGACCCGCACCCCCGAGTCAACCCTGAGCGCGCCACGGACGCACGCGTCAGCACAGCGCCGGTCCCGTCAGCCGCGCCGGTCCCGCCGGTCCCGCCGGGAAGACCGATGACGGGTCGACGCGCGGCGTTCACCCTCACGTCGCAAGCCGTTCGACGCCAGGGCCAACTCTGGCCGCTGTCAACGTACTTGTGACTCAGGAGGCCTGATGTCCCCGCATGTCGCCGGCAAGCAGCACATCCACCGGTCCGTCGCCCTCGGCGTGCCGCTCGCCGTGCTCGCCGCGTTCGTGACGGCCGGCACCGCGGACGCGACCTCCGGCCCCGCGCAGCCGCGCGTGACGCACACCGCGACGCTCGGAGACATCCCCCTCGGCACGTTCAGCAACGGACTGCTGCCCGGCACGGTGGACGACGACCGCGGTGTCCACCTCGGCGGCATCGGCAGCGACATCTACCCGGCCGGGCGCAAGGGCGAGTTCTGGACGGTCACCGACCGGGGCCCGAACGGCCAGATCAAGGTGGACGGCAAGAAGCGCCGCACGTTCCCGGTTCCGGGATTCGACCCGGCGATCGTGAAGATCCGGGTGTGCGGTGACGCCGTGAAGGTCATCGGCTCGATCCCGATCACCACGTCCTCGGGGAAGCCGGTCACCGGCCTGTCCAACCAGGCGGGGCGCGACGAGGCCCCGTACTCGTACGACGCCGGGAGCCCGCTCCCGTACGACGTGAACGGTCTGGACACCGAGGGCATCGTGCGGGCGAAGGACGGCTCCTTCTGGCTCGTCGACGAGTACAGCCCGTCCCTGGTCCACGTCTCCGCGCGCGGGAGGGTCCTCGCACGGTACGTCCCCAAGGGGCTCCATCTGACCGGCGCGGACTACCCCGTCGTCGAGGCGCTCCCGGCCGTTCTGCTCCACCGCAAGACGAACCGCGGTCTCGAAGGGCTCGCCCAGCTCCCCGACGGTGATCTGGTGATGGCGCTCCAGAGCCCCCTCTCGCTGCCCGACGCGGACGCGGGTGACGCGTCGCGCAACACGCGGCTGCTGCGCTTCTCCCCCAGGAAGCACGCCGTGACGGCCGAGTACGCGTACCGCTTCGACCCGGTCGACGTGGTCGACGTGGTCGACCCCAGTGAGGACGACACCTCCGAGCTGAAGATCTCCTCCGTGGTGGCCGTCGGCGGCGACCGGCTGCTCGTCGAGGAGCGCACCGACAAGGCGGCCCGGCTCCAGTCGGTACGGCTCACGCGGGACGCCGACATCCTCGGCGGCCCCTGGGACGACGACACCACGTCCCCCTCGCTGGAGCAGCTGGACGACCCGGCGTCGGCCGGTGTTCCGGTGCTGGCGAAGCGTCTCGTGGTCGATCTGGGGCCCGTCGCGGGAGTCCCCGGCAAGATCGAGGGCGTCGCGCGCGTGGACCACGACACGCTCGCCGTCATCAACGACAACGACTTCGGGATGACCGACGGCCCGGGCGCCTTCGACGCGCAGGGGCGGCTCGTGGACAGCGGCGTCAAGACGACCGTCGTCTACGTGCGGCTGCCGCGCGGGATCTGATCCCGCGATCCCTTGGACACGGCACGCGCGCGTGGGCGATGGACAGCAGCCACGCGCGCGTGCCGCCCGCTTCGGTCGCCCGGTGAGGAACTGCCGGTCGGCCGGCCCCTGCGGAGACCGCGGGCGGGCGACCTCAGCCGTTCGTGAGGGACGGGAGGAGGGATCGGAGGTCGCCGGGCACCAGCCCGGAGGGCAGGTCCGACGGAAGCGACGGCACAACGGTCGGCAGGCCTGAAGGAAGCGAGGGCAGGCCCGACGGGAGACTCAGCGAGGGCCTCGGCGACGGTCCGGTGCTCTCGGTGGGGGACTTTTTGTCGCTGCCGCCGCCTCCCGTGGTGGCCACGACCACGGCGACGACGACGGCGATGCCCACGATCAGCGCGATGACAAGAAGCACGCCTGTGGGACGGCGCCCGCCGTTTCGGCCACCCGACCCGTCCGGCGGTCCGGGTGGAGGCCCGGACGGCGGCCCCGCTGGAGGCCCGGAAGGCGGCGGTCCGTAACCGCCGGAGGGCGGCGAACCGTAGCCCCCGGACGAGGGGGGACCGTAGCCCCCGGACGACGGAGGGCCGTAGCCGGCCGAGGACGGAGGGCCGTAACCCCCGTAGGGCGGAGTGTCGTAGCCTCCCGGGTCCGGGCTGTGGACATCACCCCCAGAGCGGGTCGGGTCTCCCTGCGGCCCTGGGGGCTGAAGCGGTTCCGGCGGTATGGCCATACCGCCAAGAGTCGCCTCGAATCCGGGCATCGCGCGACCCCTGTGCGGAAGTTGATACGGACTCATGCCGTGGATCGCATGATTCCGGGAAGTTCCGCGCGAGGATCAGCCGCCGCGGACCGGACCCGCCCGGAGGCGGGTCCGTTCCCCGGGGATGCGTACGGTCAGCCGCGCGCGCCCAGGAGGTGGTCCATGGCGAGCTGGTCCAGCTGCTCGAACGCCATGCCCCGGGCGGCCGCCGCCTCGACGTCGAAGTCCTCGAAGGCGCCACGGTCCGCGAGCAGCGCCGCGAGGCCGTCCTCGGCGGTGGGCTGCGACAGCTCGTGCAGGCGCGAGGCCCGCAGCGCCGCCTGGACCTCGGGATCGGCACGGAAGGCCGTCGCCCGCTCGCGCAGGACCAGGTAGTTGCGCATGCAGCCGGCCGCCGACGCCCACACGCCGTCGAAGTCCTCGGTCCGCGGCGGCTTGAAGTCGAAGTGCTTCGGGCCCGCGTAACCGGCGCTCTCCAGGAGGTCGACCAGCCAGAAGGCGGATCGCAGGTCGCCCGCGCCGAACCGCAGGTCCTGGTCGTACTTGATGCCGGACTGACCGTTGAGGTCGATGTGGAAGAGCTTGCCCGCCCACAGGGCCTGCGCGATGCCGTGCGGGAAGTTCAGTCCGGCCATCTGCTCGTGGCCGACCTCCGGGTTGACGCCGTACATCTCCGGGCGCTCCAGGCGCTCGATGAAGGCCAGGGCGTGGCCGACGGTGGGGAGGAGGATGTCGCCGCGGGGCTCGTTCGGCTTGGGCTCGATCGCGAACTTGAGGTCGTAGCCCTGCGAGACCACGTACTCGCCCAGGAGGTCGAAGGCCTCCTTCATGCGGTCGAGGGCGACGCGTACGTCCTTGGCTGCCCCGGACTCGGCTCCCTCGCGGCCGCCCCAGGCGACGTACGTCTCGGCGCCGAGCTCGACCGCCAGGTCGATGTTGCGGACGGTCTTGCGCAGCGCGTAACGGCGCACGTCGCGGTCGTTCGAGGTGAACGCGCCGTCCTTGAAGACGGGGTGCGTGAACAGGTTGGTGGTCGCCATCGGCACCTTGAGGCCGGTCGCGTCCAGCGTCTGCCGGAAGCGCTTGATGTGCGCCTCGCGCTCACTGTCCGAGGACCCGAAGGGGATCAGGTCGTCGTCGTGGAAGGTCACACCGTAGGCGCCGAGCTCGGCCAGGCGCTGGACCGTCTCGACCGGGTCCAGGGCACGCCGGGTGGCGTCACCGAACGGGTCCCGTCCCTGCCAGCCGACGGTCCACAGGCCGAAGGTGAACCTGTCCTCGGGGGTGGGCTGGTAGTTCATGCAGCGGCTCCTTGCTAGCTCCGACTATTTCGTCATGGCAGTTTACAAATTAGTATGCGGACGCGTCTCTGGGAAGAGACGGGGTAGGAAACCTGGTCACATCGGTCCAGGAACGAACTGCGGGAGCCGGGCCGTGACGGTCCGGAAACGCCCGTGACCGGCACAGATCCCGCGGAGCCGCGGAAGAGGGAGAGTCCGATGTCAGCAGCCGAGGGTCCGCTCGTCGTCGGGGTGGACTCGTCCACCCAGTCCACCAAGGCCCTGGTCGTCGACGCGTCGACGGGACAGGTCGTGGCGAGCGGACAGGCGCCGCACACCGTGTCCACCGGAGCGGGGCGCGAGAGCGACCCCCGGCAGTGGTGGGACGCGCTCTGCGAGGCGCTGCGCCAGTGCGGTGACGCCGCCCACGAGGCCGCGGCGGTGTCGATCGGCGGGCAGCAGCACGGGCTCGTGACGCTCGACGCGCGCGGTGAGCCCGTACGGCCCGCCCTGCTGTGGAACGACGTGCGCTCGGCGCCGCAGGCCCGTCGTCTGGTCGAGGAGCTCGGCGGAGCGAAGTCCTGGGCGGAACGGACCGGCAGCGTGCCCGCCGCCTCCTTCACCGCGACGAAGTGGGCCTGGCTGGCCGAGCACGAGCCGGACGCCGTCCGGGCGACGGCCGCCGTCCGGCTCCCCCACGACTACCTCACCGAACGGCTCACCGGGCAGGGCTCCACCGACCGCGGCGACGCCTCGGGCACCGGGTGGTGGGCCTCCGGGACCGAGGCGTACGACGAGGAGGTCCTCGCGCACATCGGTCTCGACCCCGCCCTGCTCCCCCGTGTCGTGCGGCCCGGCGAGGTGGCCGGCACCGTGCACGCCAGGGGTGAGCTGCCGTTCTCCAGGGGCACCCTGGTCGCGGCCGGAACGGGGGACAACGCGGCCGCCGCGCTCGGCCTCGGGCTGCGCCCCGGCACTCCGGTGGTCAGCCTCGGCACCTCGGGGACCGTGTACGCCGTATCGCGGCACCGGCCCACCGACCCGACGGGCACGGTCGCGGGTTTCGCGGACGCGCGCGGCGACTGGCTCCCGCTGGCCTGCACGCTGAACTGCACCCTGGCCGTCGACCGGTTCGCCGCGCTGCTCGGCCTCGACCGCGAGGCCGTCGAGGCCGGCTCGTCGGTGACGTTCCTCCCGTACCTGGACGGCGAGCGCACTCCGAACCTGCCGCACGCCTCGGGTCTGTTGCACGGGCTGCGGCACGACACGACGGGCGGGCAGCTGCTCCAGGCCGCGTACGACGGTGCCGTCCACTCGCTGCTGGGCGCCCTCGACCTCGTGCTGGACGCGGACGCGGACCGTTCGACGCCGTTGCTGCTGATCGGCGGCGGGGCGCGGGGCAAGGCCTGGCAGCAGACGGTTCGCCGGCTCTCGGGCAGGCCCGTGCAGGTGCCCGAGGCGAAGGAACTGGTCGCGCTCGGCGCCGCCGCCCAGGCGGCGGGCCTGCTGACGGGTGAGGACCCGGCGGCGGTCGCCAGGCGCTGGGGCACGGCCCACGGGCCGGTCCTCGAGGCCGTCGAGCGGGACGAGGAGACGCTCGCCCGGATCAGCGGGGTACTCTCCGACGCGGCCCCGCTGCTCGACCGGGAGCCGAACGGGAACTGACCATGCCCAGGCGCGGCGGCCCGGCTCCCACGAGTGGCACCGGGTCGCGTGGCGGCGGAACCGGCCGGGCGGCCCGGCGGGGCCGGTGGCCGGTGACCAGTGGCTGGTTGCCGGTGGCCGTCGCTCGGCCACGGACCGCCCGACGGGACCGACATCGAGACAGGCCGACGGGACCGGCCGGACGAGGACTGACGGAAGCATGACCGCACCCCCGCACGAGGCCCATCCGACGGGTTCCGGCCGACGACTGCCCGACAACCAGCAGGGCATGCGCCGCCGCAACCTCTCCCGGGTCATGCACACCGTCAACGACGAGGGGCCGCTGTCGCGTGCCGCCGTCGCCTCCCACATCGGTCTGACCCGGGCGGCCGTGTCCACCCTCGTCGACGAGCTGATCCGCATGGGGCTCCTCGAGGAACTGGGGCCCGAGCGGCCGGGCCGAGTGGGACGGCCCGGTTCCGCGCTCGCCGTCAGCGGTCACGGCCCCGCCGGGATCGGCGCAGAGGTGGGCGTCGATCATCTGGCGGTGTGCGCGGTCGATCTCCGTGGAGCGGTGCGGGCCCGCGCCGTGCGCCACGGCACGAACCGCGGCCGGCCGGCCGGACCGGTGATCGAGGAACTGACCGCCTTGATACGTCAGGTCGTCACGGACGCCGACCGGGAAGGGCTGTGGCCCGCCGGCCTCGCCGTGGCCGTCCCCGGGCTGGTGGCACGTGACGCCCGGACCGTGGTCCAGGCCCCGAACCTCGACTGGCACGGCACCGACCTCGGCGAGCTGCTGCCCGCCGAGTGGCCCCTGACCGTGGACAACGAAGCCAACTTCGGCTGCCTCGCCGAACTCTGGCTCGGCGAGACGACCCCACGCGACTTCCTGCACGTGTCCGCGGAGATCGGCATCGGTGCGGCCGTACTGGTGGACGGGCGGCTGCTGCGCGGGACCCGTGGATTCGCGGGCGAGCTGGGGCATGTCCCCGTGCGTCCGGACGGACCCGAGTGTCCGTGCGGCGGACGCGGATGCCTCGAACAGTACGCGGGCGAGGAGGCCGTGCTGCGTGCCGCCGGACTCGAACCGGGCGAGGACCGGGTCGGGCTGCTGTCCCGGCTCGCCACCGACGGCGATCCCGGCGTACGCCGTGCCCTGGACGACGCGGGCACCGCGCTCGGCATCGCCCTGACCGGGGCGGTCAATCTGCTGGACCCGGAGACGGTCGTGCTGGGCGGGGCCCTCGCCGGGCTCGCGCCCTGGCTGCTCCCGTCGCTGGAGGACGAGCTGGCGCGGCGGACGGCGGGTCCCGCCTGCCCCGTGTCCGTGTCCCTCCTCGGATCCGAGGGGCCGTTGCTCGGTGCGGCGCATTCGGTGGTTCGCGCCGTGCTCGACGACCCGGCGATGGTGGCAGCACGGTCCTAGGGCCTGTCAGACAGGCCCTGGGGCGTCTCCGCCAAGGCAGATGAGACTCGCGGGCCCGCCAAGGCACGCGCAACTCGCGGATCCGGCAGGGTCGACGAGACCCACGGACCCGCCAGGGCCGACGAGACCCACGGGCCCGGGCCGACGAGACTCGCGGACCCGCCCGGTCGGAGCGCGGCCCTGCTTCGCACGACGGCCGTTCCCTCCTGCGGGTGATCGGGTTGTCCACATCTCGCGGGCCGTCCACGGACTCGCGTCCGGCCCTTCCTGCCCAACCGGCAAGCGCCGTACCGTGATTCACGCGAGGCGCAGCCGTCCTGCCGACGGCCGCGTTCGGGTCGGATCGGGGGTTCGGATGTCGGAGGAGGCGGTTCCGGGACTGCGGCGCGAGGCGGTCGGCCTGCGCGAGGTCCTGTTCCAGAGCATCACGGCGATGGCGCCGGCCGCGGCCGTCGCCGCGTCCATCCCGTCGGGGGCGGCGTTCGCGGGCGGCAGTCTGCCGCTGTCCGTGCTGATCGCGCTGGTGGCCTGTCTGTTCACCGCGTCGTGCGTGGCCGAGCTGGCGCGCGAGATGCCCGCCGCGGGTTCGGTGGCCACCTACACGGCGCAGGGGCTGCATCCGGCCCTCGGGTTCCTCGTGGGCTGGGGCTATGTGTTCGTCGAAGCCCTGGTGCCGCCCCTGCTGCTGCTCCAGCTCGGATTCACCACGGCGGGCACACTGCACCAGGAGTGGTCCTCGTATCCGGACGGCCTCTGGTGGCCGTGGTCCCTCGCGGGCGCGGTGGTCATAGCGGTGGCGGGCTATTGGGGAGTGCGTGCCTCGGCCCGGTTCGGGACCGTCCTCGGCGTCTTCGAGGTGCTGGTCTTCCTCGTCTTCGCGGTCTGGCTCGTCGTCCGGGCCGGCGGGGCCAACACCCTGTCGGTGTTCGGGACTTCCCATACGGCCTCCGGCTACGGCGGGATCAGCGGGGTGTTCGCCGGATCGGTGTACACGATCCTCGCCTTCGCCGGGTTCGAGGCCGCGGCCCCGCTCGCGGAGGAGACCAAGGACCCGCGCCGCACGATGCACCGGGCCGTCCTCGGCGCGGCGCTCGGCATCGGACTCGTCTACGTCCTGACGACGTACGCCATGTCGGTGTACTTCGGCCCCGACAGATTCTCGCGGTTCGGTGCCTCGGGTGCCGCCTCCTGGGAAGGGGTCGCGCGGGCTTCGTTCGGACTGTTCTGGGTGCTCGTGTTCCTCGCGGTGGTCAACTCGACGATCGCCAACGCCAACGCGTGTGCCACCGTCTCCACCCGAACGGCCTTCGCCCTGGCCCGGATCCGGGTCCTGCCCGCGCTCTTCGCGCGCGTGCACCCCAGACACCGCTCCCCCGCGGCCGGGGTGGCCGTGCAGTGCGCGGTGGCCGTGGCCGTCATGCTGGGACTCGGCCTCGCGTACGACCCGGTGACCGCGTTCCTGCTCCTGGCGACGGTGATCGTCACCGTGGTGATCGGTGTGTACATCGTGGTGAACCTCGCCTGTACGGGCTACTTCCTGCGCCGCCGACGCGCGTTGTTCAACCCTGTTCGGCATCTGGTCTTCCCGCTGCTCGGGATCATCGCCTTCGTTCCCGCGCTGCTCACGGCGGCGGGTCTGCCGGTCTTCGACTTCGTGACCGAGCTGACCGCGCCCGTGTCGTACGCCGGGCCGGTCGTGGGTGTCTGGATGTCGGCCGGTGCCGTGATATTGATCTTCCTGCTGCGCCGCCATCCGGAGCGCATAGCCGAGACCGCCCGTGTCCACCTCGACGAGACCTCGACCCCCGCCCCCTCGCAGAGCGGAGCCGTGCAGCCATGAGCGACACCCGGATCCTGACCGTGCGCCCCGCGCCGGGCGAGTTCGCCTGGACGTTCGGCGGGGCACCGCCCGTGGCCCGTATCGCGCCGGGGACCGTGCTCGACCTGTACACCGAGGACTGCTTCGCCGGACGGGTACGGTCCGAGAAGGACCTGGTCTCCGAGGTCTGCGAGTTCCCGTTCCTCAATCCGCAGACGGGGCCCTTCCACATCGAGGGAGCGGAGCCGGGTGACACGGTCGCGGTCCACTTCGTCTCGATCGAACCGGCCCGTGACTGGGCCGCGTCGACGACGGTCCCCCTGTTCGGCGCGCTGACCTCCACCCACACCACGGCGTCCCTCCAGCCTCCGCTGCCGGAGACGGTGTGGATCTGGCGGCTCGACCGGGAGCGGCGGACCGCTCTGTTCAGCGCGCGCGACAGCGACCTGCGGATCGAGCTCCCGATGGATCCGATGCACGGCACCGTGGGTGTCGCGCCGGCGAACCTGGAGGTGCGCTCGGCGCTGGTCCCCGACGCGCACGGCGGGAACATGGACACACCGGAGATGCGGGCCGGAGTGACCTGCTATCTCGGGGTGAACGTCGAGGGCGCCCTGCTCAGCCTGGGCGACGGGCACGCGCGCCAGGGCGAGGGCGAGACCTGCGGGGTCGCGGTCGAGTGCGCGATGAACACGGTGGTGATCGTCGAACTCCTCAAGGGAGTCCCCACTCCCTGGCCTCGCATCGAGTCCGACACCCACATCATCTCGACGGGTTCGGCCCGCCCGCTGGAGGACGCCTTCCGGATATCCCAGCTCGACCTCGTGCAGTGGCTGGTGCGCGACTACGGGTTCAGCGAGCTGGACGCGTACCAGTTCGCGACGCAGACGGTCGAGTCCCCCGTCGCGAACGTCTGCGACACCAACTACACCTGCGTCGCCAAGCTGCGCAAGGAATGGCTGCCGGCGCGTGAGACCCATCGCGGGCTGCACGCCCACCTGCGCGAGACGGCCGCGGCGCTCCGGCACTGACGAGGCGACCGCACGGCCGCACGATCCGCGCGGCCTCATGATCTGCGCGGCCTCGTGACCTGCGCGGCCTACGCGACCTGCGTGACCCGCGGCCACACCCCCACCGACGAAAGGCCAACCCTCCATGGAGCGAGCACGGTCGTTCCCGAGCCGACGACGGCTGCTGAAGGGAGCTGCCCTCGCGGCTCTCCCCTACGCGCTGCTCCCCGACGTCAAGGCGTCCGCGCAGGCGGCGGCCGTCGACTATCCGGGCGCCGAGTGGATTCCGGCGACGGACTCCAACTACACGTCCTCCGACCGCCCCTACAGCTACGAACTCGACTACGTGGTCATCCACGTCACCCAGGCCTCGTACGTCACGACCCTGTCCATCTTCCAGAACCCGCAGAAGAAGGTGTCCGCGCACTACCTCGTGCGTTCGGCCGACGGCCATGTCACCCAGTGCGTGAGAGAACGCGACGTCGCCTGGCACGCGGGCAACTGGGACTACAACACCAGAAGCATCGGCATCGAGCACGAGGGCTGGGTGGACCGGCCCGCCTACTTCACCGACGCGCTGTACGAGGAGTCGGCCAAGCTCACCGCCGCGATCTGCGACCAGTACGGGATCCCCAAGGACCGCGCCCACATCATCGGTCACTACGAGGTGCCGGGCACCGATCACACCGACCCGGGGCCGAACTGGGACTGGACGCGCTACATCCGGCTCGTCAACTTCGCCTGACCTGGGCGGCCTCGCGGCGGCCCGGGCGGCGCGCCGCGGGGCACCGGGCGGAAGGAGGGCGTCACACGGGTTGTCCAGGCCCGCACCGGGAGTGACGATGGGACCCAGTCGCATCGCCTTCCGGGAGGCCGAGTTGACCGATCCTTGGGTGGCCCTGGAACCGGGGACCGATCCCGCCGAGCGGGGCCGGCTGCTGCGCCGCGCGTACGAGTCCTTCACCGAGGCCGGCACGGTGCCCCGGCCGGTGCGTGCCGTGGTGGCGGATTCGTGGCGGCGGTCGGCGCGGGCCGGCGTCGTTCCGGAGGCCACCGCGAGGGTGGAGCTCATGGACGGGGAACTCGGCTCCTACCGGGCGGAGCACCCGCTCGCGCGGGTGATGCCGCTGTTCCGGGAACTCATGGGGACGTTCGCGGCGGACGGGGAGCACCTTCTCGCCGTGTGCGACGCGCAGGGCAGGCTCCTGTGGGTCGAGGGCCATCCGGGGACACGGCGGGAGGCCGGCCGGATGAACTTCGTTCCGGGCGCGCGGTGGTCGGAGTCGGCGGTCGGAACGAACGCGCCGGGCACGGCGGTCGCCGTCGACCGGCCGGTGCAGGTGTTCGCGGCCGAGCACTTCATCCGGCGGGTGCAGCCCTGGACGTGCGCGGCGGCCCCGGTGCACGACCCGCGGACCGGTCGGGTGCTCGGCGCGGTGGACATCACCGGCGGGGACGGGCTCGCGCATCCGCACAGTCTCGGCTTCGTCCAGGCGGTGGCGCGGGCCGCCGAGGCCCAGTTGGCGCTGCTCGCGCCGCCGCGGGCCCTGGCGGATTCCCTCGAACTGACCGCTCTGGGGCGTGACGAGGCCCAACTGGTCGCGGACGGAAGGAAGATCAGGCTCAGCCGCAGGCACAGCGAGATCCTCGTGCTGCTGGCCCGGCATCCGGAGGGTCTGACCGGTGACGAGTTGCAGTGCGCGCTGTACGAGGACGAGTCGGTGACGCCCGTGACGCTGCGGGCCGAGCTGGCGCGGCTGCGCAGGATCCTCGGTCCCGGTCTGCTGGGGTCGCGGCCCTATCGGCTCACCCGGCCGGTCGAGTCCGACGCCGCGGTGGTGGAGCGGCGGCTCGGGACCGGCGCGGTGACGGCGGCCGCCGCGGTGTATGCGGGTCCGTTGCTGCCGGGGTCGACGGCGCCGGCGGTGGTACGGCTGCGGCGCAGGCTCGCCGACGGGCTGCGGACGGCGATCATCGCCCGGCGGGATCCCGATCTGCTGGCCGACTGGGCCCGCGCGCCCTGGGGCGAGGACGATCTGGACGTCTGGCGAGCGCTGTCCGCGCTGCGTCCGGCGGCGGCCGTGCACGCGCGCGTGGCGGAGCTGGAGTCCGAACAGGGCGCGCCTGGGGGATGGGTGCGTCCCGCGCGCGAGGTCCGGGTCCGGCAGCGGCCGCGCTGACCTCAGGGACCGGGCGGCGCGCAACGTCGTTGCAACGTCCGGGTTCCTAGCCTCGCGGCGAGAGCTGCCCAACGGCGGGCGGCGCTTCCCCGGGAGGCAACCAGCATGACCCGTTACGCGGCGCCCGGCAGCGAAGGCGCGATCGTCTCCTACCAGGCGCGATACGACCACTTCATCGGCGGAGAGTATGTGGCGCCGGCTCGCGGACAGTACTTCGAGAACCCGAGCCCGTTGAACGGGCAGCCGTTCACGGAGGTCGCGCGAGGAACCGCCGAGGACGTGGAGCGCGCGCTGGACGCGGCGCACGCGGCGGCACCCGCGTGGGGGCGCACCTCCGTGACCGCCCGCGCCGACATCCTGCTGAAGATCGCCGACCGGATGGAGGCGAACCTGGAGAAGCTGGCGGTCGCGGAGACCTGGGAGAACGGCAAGCCGGTCCGCGAGACGCTGGCGGCCGACATCCCGCTCGCGATCGACCACTTCCGCTACTTCGCGGGGGCGATCCGCGCCCAGGAGGGCGCGCTCAGCGAGGTCGACGACGACACCGTCGCGTACCACTTCCACGAGCCGCTGGGCGTGGTCGCGCAGATCATTCCGTGGAACTTCCCCATCCTGATGGCGGTGTGGAAGCTGGCCCCCGCGCTCGCGGCGGGCAACGCGGTGGTCATCAAGCCGGCCGAGCAGACGCCGGCGTCCATCCACTACCTGATGAGCCTGATCTCGGACCTGATCCCGCCGGGTGTGGTGAACATCGTCAACGGCTTCGGTGTGGAGGCGGGCAAGCCGCTGGCCTCCAGCGCGCGGGTGGCGAAGGTCGCGTTCACGGGTGAGACCACCACGGGACGGCTGATCATGCAGTACGCCTCGGAGAACATCAAGCCGGTCACGCTGGAGCTGGGCGGGAAGTCCCCGAACATCTTCTTCGACGACGTGTGGGCGCAGAACGACGACTTCCGCGACAAGGCGCTCGAGGGCTTCACGATGTTCGCGCTCAACCAGGGCGAGGTGTGCACGTGTCCCTCGCGCGCGCTGGTGCAGCGCGGCCACTACCGCGAGTTCATGGAGGCGGCGGTCGCCCGCACCGAGCTCATCAAGCCCGGCAACCCGCTCGACACGGACACGATGATCGGCGCCCAGGCGTCCAACGACCAGCTGGAGAAGATCCTCTCCTATCTGGACATCGGCCGGCAGGAGGGCGCCAAGATCCTCACGGGCGGTGAACGCATCGAGCACGACGGGGAGTTGAAGGGCGGCTACTACGTCCAGCCGACGATCTTCGAGGGCGACAACCGGATGCGGATCTTCCAGGAGGAGATCTTCGGCCCGGTCGTCTCGGTGACGTCCTTCGACGACTTCGACGACGCCATCAAGATCGCGAACGACACGCTGTACGGGCTCGGTGCCGGCGTGTGGACGCGGGACATCAACACCGCCTACAGGGCCGGGCGTTCCATCCAGGCCGGCCGCGTCTGGACGAACTGCTACCACGCGTACCCGGCGCACGCCGCGTTCGGAGGCTACAAGCAGTCCGGTATCGGCCGGGAGAACCACAAGATGATGCTGGAGCACTACCAGCAGACCAAGAACCTGCTGGTGAGCTACTCGCCGAAGAAGCTGGGCTTCTTCTAGGGCCTGGAGTCGGGTCGCCCGGAGGCCTCGTCGTGCTCCGGGCGACCCGCTCGCCTACGTCTCCTCGGAGAAGAAGCCGGGCGCCGTCTTCATGAACGACGCGAGCTGGATCAGGGCCAGGAGGTCGGGCACCTTCGCCGAACGGATCAGGAAACGCCGCCCCTGCGACGAGATGCCCGTGAGGCCCGGCCTGACAGAGACCTGGTAGGGCGGGACGACGCGGATGTGGTCGATCGCCGCCCACGGCAGCGTTTCCTGCCGGTACACCAGGCCCTCCGCCCCGATGGCCGTCAGCGGCCCGAACGGTACCGCCTCGCCCGAGCGCAGGAGGCGGGCGAGCACGGGCGTGCGCTTGGCCTCGGACAGTTGCCGCATGATCAGTCCGGGTCCGGAGTTGGCCGGCTCACCGTGCCGCAGCACGGTCCTGCCGTCGGCGACCAGCCGGTACTCGTCCCGCAGCGGGCCGAACCCGTTCCAGCCGGTGCGCATGGTCCCCCAGTACAGCCGGATGTCCTCCCAGCGCGCCGCGCCCGCGATGTGCCCCGTGCCCCACGTGGCCACGACCCCCTCGGGGTACAGATAGAAGGCACGGTTGCGCCTGATCCGCTCGCCCAGCAGCACCATCCCGACCGTGAGCCCCAGCAGGACGGCCCCGGCCAAGAGCGCGGCGGGGTCACCCGCCTTCGCCCCGCCGAAAACGGTGAAGACGAAGGTCATTGCGAACAAGGCGCCGTACCCGCGGAGCAGCAGCACCAGGATTTTGTTGATCGCCTGCGGATACCGCCCGATCGGCTCGCCCAGTTTGCGATCCTCGGCCTCAAGGGCCACGAGGAGCGGGATGTCCACCGTCATCGGACGCCCTTCCCGCGGCCGGGGCGACCGCCGCCTCCCACCATGATGTGCGGGACCGGCCCCCACATCCAGAGCGGGGCCCGTCGTCTTCGCGCCACTTTCCCCGCAACGCCGGCACCCGTCCCCGGGCACGGCCGCCCCGGGCACAACCGTTCCGTGAACGCCCGTCCGGTCGGCAACCGGGTGACCGGATACAGTGCGGGGACGGCAGCCTGGTTTGTGAGGGGAAGCGTGACCGACACCAGCAACACCCGACCCGCCGACAGCGAAGCGCGAGGGCCTCGGCAGAGCCGACTGCACCGCCTGATGCGCTACATCCCCCTGGTCGCCCCCGTACTGCTGTGGGCCGTGCCCTGCTGGGTGCTCCTGTACACGGGCCAGCACTGGCCGTTGCCCGTCACGCTCGCCGGCACCGCCCTGTTCGTCCTCGGCCTCGTCGCCATGCCGCTCGGGATGGTGCGCGGCCACGGCCGGCGCCAGCAGGACCGGGCCGCGATCCTCGGCGACACCCTGCTGGGCACCAGCTGGATCCTGTTCGCCTGGTCCGTCCTGCTCGGTGTCCTGCTGCGCCTCGCCCTGACCGTGGCCGGCGTCGGCGGGGGCCAGGACCGGGCCCGTATCGTCACCTGGACCATCCTCGGCGTGGCCGCCGTCCTGCTCGCCTGGGGGTACGCCGAGGCCCGCCGGGTGCCTCGCGTGCGCCGGCTCGACGTGCAACTCCCCCGGCTGGGCGCCGGGCTGGACGGCACCCGGGTCGTCCTGATCACCGACACCCACTACGGCCCGCTCGATCGCGCCCGCTGGTCGGCCCGGGTGTGCGAGACGGTCAACAGCCTGGAGGCCGACCTGGTCTGCCACACCGGCGACATCGCGGACGGCACGGCCGAACGGCGCCGCGCCCAGGCCACCCCGCTCGGCACCGTGCGGGCGAAGCGCGCCCGCGTCTACGTCACCGGCAACCACGAGTACTACAGCGAGGCCCAGGGCTGGGTCGACCTGATGGACGAGCTGGGCTGGGAGCCGCTGCGCAACCGCCATGTGCTGCTCGAAAGCGGGGGCGACACCCTCGTGGTCGCCGGAGTGGACGACGTCACCGCCGAGTCCTCCGGCCTCGCGGGCCACCGCGCCCACCTGGACGGGGCCCTGGACGGCGCCGACCCCGATCTGCCCGTCCTGCTCCTCGCGCACCAGCCCAAGTTCGTCGACCGGGCGGCGGCCGCGGGCATCGACCTCCAGCTCTCCGGCCACACCCACGGCGGCCAGATCTGGCCCTTCCACTACCTGGTCCGCATCGACCAGCCCGTCGTCGCCGGTCTCAGCCGGCACGGCGCCCGGACCCTTCTGTACACCAGCCGTGGCACCGGGTTCTGGGGGCCGCCGTTCCGCGTCTTCGCCCCCAGCGAGATCACCCTGCTCGTGCTCCGCTCACAGCAGCCGACCGCCTGACCCGCCGCCCCGTTGCCCCTCTGGCCGGCCGACCGGCCGACCGCGGCGGCAACGGGCGCTAGGCGTCCGGTGTCTCCCTCCGGATGACGGCGAAGAGCGCCCGGTCGGTGGGGAGACCGTCGGCGTCGAAGGCGCGGTGCCGGCCGAGGTGTTCGACCCGGCCGCCCGCGCAGTTCTTCTCCAGGTACTCGGTGAGCCAGGCGTCGGGCGTCGGCACCATGCGGGGCAGCCCGAACGAGCCGGGCATCTCGTCCTCACCGCTGTCGAAGAACATCACCTTGCCGGTCCGGTCCCAGAGTTCCCGGAGCAGGTCGGTGGCGGTGCCGAGACCCAGCTCCCGCACCAGGTGATGCCACAGGGACAGCAGGAGGGTGCAGTCCGTCGCCGGCAGGAGCCCGACCGTGTCGGGGCGGAACTCGAGGCTCATCACCGCCACGTTGTCCAGGCCGTTCCGTCGTACGGCCGTCATCGCCGTACGGACGCACTTCGGGTCCGCCTCCAGGGCGACGGAGGGAATCCCGCGCTGGGCGAGCTTGATCGGGAAGTAGCCGACGTTCGCGCCCACGTCCAGCGCGCTCCGTACGCCGAGCCGCTCGACGACCGGTGCCATCGCCGCCCAGCGCGACCCGGTGCCGACCGACCGTTTGGCCTTGCGGACGTGGACACCCGGGACCGGCTGGTAGACGCCGTCCGGCAGCGCGTCGAGTTTGAGGCGGAGCAGATCGATGCCGTCGTCGAGGACGCGGCGCGCGTCGCTCAGGAACCGGAGCGCGGGGAATCTCTGGTGGATCCGCACCATGCGCGTGGAGGTCTGGGTTCCGGCCAACTGGTCCACGGGTACCTCTATCGGCTGGCGATATGTGGTCGCTCGTTTTGCCACGTCAGAACAACAAAACAGTACCTTTCACGGCAATCTCCCACAATTCGCCACCGATGGATCGATCAGCCGGTGCTCCCGGCCGGCGTGCCGGTGTCCTTGGCCCTCGTGCCGCTGCTCCTGGCCGAGGTGCGGCCCGGTGGGCGGCAGAGCACCCTTGAGGGTGAAGGTTCAGAACGCCCACCGTCCGCGACGCGTGAGGAACTGGCGCCATGCGCTTTTCGGGCCCTCGAACCTCGTCGATCCTGGACGGCCTGCGCGTGACGACCCCGGCGCCCCGGGACGCGTGGCAGCGCTTGGCCGACGAGAGCGACGAGGCACTGATCACCCAGACCCCGGACTGGCTGGACTGCATCTGCGCGACGGATTCCTACGACGACGCCAGCCGCTTCTACGAGTTCGGCGATTCCGGCGGACTCGTCGTGCCGCTGGCCCGCCGCCGCGGCTGGCCCGCCCGGCTCGTCGCCCAGGACGCCTGGCCCTCCGAGTGGGGCATCGGAGCACCGGTCGCCGCTGAAGCACCCGCCCCACGACTGGCGCGTGCCGTCTTCGAGGATCTGGCCCGGCTCCCCTCCAACCGCGTGTCGGTGCGGTTCGGGCCGAACGCGGACCCCGTGTGGCAATCCGCGGTGCCGTCCGCCTTCACCACCCTGCCCCACACGACGTACATCCTGGACCTCGGTGGCGGATTCGGTGATGTGTGGGGGCAGTTCAGGGGGTCGGTCAGAACGGCGGTGCGCAAGGGCGAGAAGGCGGGGGTCGACGTGGAGGTCGACCGCACCGGGCGTCTGGTGCCGGCGTTCTACGCGCTCTACCAGCACTCCATCGCCCGTTGGGCGGAGCAGGCGAACGAGCCGTTGGCACTGGCCCGCTGGCGCAGGAACCGGATCGACCCGCTGCGCAAGTTCCAGACCGTCGCCGACACGTTCGCGGAGTCCTGCGCGGTGTGGCTGGCCTCGTACGAAGGCCGGCCCGTGGCGGCCATCATGGTGCTCCGCCACGGGCCGCACGCCAAGTACTGGCGAAGCGGCATGATCAAGGAACTGGCGAATCCGATCCGGGCCGGCACGCTGCTGCACAAGCTGGCCATCGAGGACGCCTGCGCGACCGGCTGCCGCTTCTACCACTTCGGCGACTCGCCGCCGGATTCCTCCGTCAGCGTCTTCAAGGAACGGCTCGGCGCTCGGGGCTACCCGTCGTTCGGCTACCGCAGGGAAGTGCTTCCGCTGACGGCGGGCGACCAGCTCCTGCGGGGTGCGGTGAAGCGGCTCATCGGTTTCAAGGAGGAGTGACACCCGCGTACGAGGTTCCCCGTCCGGCGTTCCCGATCGGAGATCCCACCGAGATGCCCGGCCCTGGTGCCCCGCCTAGCATCGGACGTGGGCACGTGGGACCTCGGTCCGCGAGCACCACCTCGCGGGGCCCCCGCGCCGGGCGGGAGAGGCCCGTGAACGCACCTGCTCAACTCCTCGTCGACACACCGGCCGGTGTCGCCCGGATCACCACACCGGCTCCGCGTGACGTCTGGTGGGAGCTCGCGGGAAAGGACCCGGACACCAACCCGAGCCAGACCCCGCACTGGCTGGACTGTCTGTGCGCCACGGGGCCCTACCGGGACGCGAGCCGACTCTACGAGTTCGAGCGGGGCCGGCGGCTGGTGCTGCCCCTCGTCGGCAGAAGGCGTCTGCCGCGGATCCTGGGCGCCGAGGAGTCCTGGCCCGCCCAGTGGGGCATCGGGGGTCCGGTGTGCCCGGAACGGGTGAGTCCGGCGGAGGCGCGCGCGGTCTTCGCCGACCTCGCGGCGCTGCGCGCGCTGCGGGTCGGTGTACGGCTGCGGCCGGCGGACCAGGCCGTCTGGGCGGACGCGGCGACCGGCTTCGGGGTCGAACCCCACATGACGCAGATGGTGAACCTCGACGGCGGCTTCGGCACCGTGTGGGAGCGCCGCATCGGACGTCGTATGCGACGGGAGGTCCGCCGGGCCGAACGCTCGGACGTCGAGACGGAGGTGGACCGTACCGGCAGGCTCGTTCCCGCGTTCTACCACCTGTACCGGAAGTCGATCGTGCGCTGGGCCGAACAGCAGCACGAGCCGCTGGCGTTGGCCCGGTGGCGCCGGACGCGGGAGTTCCCCGTGAGCCGGCTGGAGGAGGTGGCGGCGCGGTTCGGCGAGGGGTGCGCGATCTGGATGGCCTGGCGCGGGGGTGAGCCGGCCGGGGCGTGCATCGTCCTGCGGCACGGCGGTCACGCCAAGATGTGGCGCAGTGCCATGGACCGGGAACTGGCCCATCCGGTCCGCGCCGTACCGTTGCTCTACCGGCTGGCGATCGAGGACGCCTGCGAGGCGTCCTGCCGGACGTTCGACATGGGTGAGTCCGCCCCCGGGTCCTCCCTCGCCGAGTTCAAGGCGGGGTTCGGGGCGGAGGGCTTCCCCTCGCCCCGCCTGCTCCGGGAACGCCTTCCCGTCTCGGCGGCCGACCGCCGGCTGCGGACAGCGGTCAAACGCCTGATCCGCTTTCAGGACCCCTGAGGGCACCGCGGTCCAGGCCAACCCCGGTCCACGGCACCTCGGTCCACGGCACCCCGATCCACCGCACCGCCGAGAGCACCGCGCTCCGGCCGTCATCCCACGTCGACGGGTTCCACGTCGGCGCTGTGGTGGAGGGCCTTCAGGCCGTACGTGTCCAGCAGCATGCGCAGCAGTCCGAACTGGTTGTTGGGCTGGTCGTCGTCGCCCCGCCTGACGTGTTCGCCCACCAGAATGGTGGGGATGTGGTTGGGTCCCCGGGAATCGTCCTCGTCCCAGGTGACGACGAGCAGGCTGTTGTGGGTCATCGCCCAGTCGGCGTAGCCGCCGAGACCGTCGCGCAGCCAGTCGTCCGCCCGTCGCACATCGCCGTCGTGCATGTCGTGTTCGAGGTCCGGGACGACGAACGCGATCGTCGGCAGCCGCGTGTAGTCGCGGGGGAAGTCGGTCCACGGGCGGTTGACGGACGCGGGCAGGTTGTCGAAGTTCACCCAGGGGTTGTGCCTGCGCACATAGGGACCGTCTGCGCAGCCGGTGAAGCCGACGCGCGGCATGCTCTGCGCATAGCCCGCGAAGGTCAGATGGGCCTGGAGGAGCTGGGAGCCGAGATTCCGCGAAGTGAGCCGGTGCGGGCAGGAGTCGTCGTCGACCCCCAGGAAGGAGCCCGAGAAGAGCGCCAGGTAGTTGGGCTGGCTGGGGTGGGTGAGGGCGTAGTACTGGGTGAGCGACGCGCCGCGCCGGGCGAGTCGGTTGAGGTACGGGGCGTCCGCGTTGCCGATGATCCCGTCGTACGACTGGTCCTCCTCGATCACCACGACGATGTGGTCGGGCCGGGGAAGCCCGCTTCGAGCCGGTGAGCCGCCGCAGCCCGCCGCCAGGAGCACCGCCAGCACGGCGGCCGGCGCGAGGACCCCTCGGGCGGTTCGGCGGCCCGAGGTGCGGAACCCGCGCGTTGGAAGGCGGCGCGGAGCAAGAAGCCCTCTCCCCGGAAGGCGGCACGCGGCGAGAAGCCCTCCCTCCCGAAGGCGCCACGCGGCGAGAAGCCTTCTCCCCGGCACGCGCCACGCGGCGAGCAGACCTCCCTCCGGAAGGCCGCGCCTGCCGAGTCCTCCCTCCGTACGGCGCTCCCGCCCCCGTCGTACGCCTCTCACCTGTCGCTTCACCGCTCCCCGTCCGGGCTCCGTCTCGACGCCTGCCGCGCCTGACCGCTGCGAGCTGCCACTTGCAGCAATCGGAAATACCGTCACAATCGGTATTGATACCTCTTACTGGTCGACATCCGGCGCTGATGCGGACCGACGAGCGGAAGTGCCGACGGCCGTACCGACGGTGGGAGGACGCCCGGTCGCCTCGAGGAGTCGGCGTTCCGCGTCAGGAACGCCGCAGCCGGTGCGCCGGTCCCCGGGAGACCTCTTCATGGGCAGACTCCAGACGCTGACAGGCGGGCGCGTGGCGTCCTTCACCAACGCCGTGGCCCGGCGGCCCGGTTCCGCCGCGGAGGAACGGCGCCCGTCGGCACCGCTCACGGCGTTCCAGTGGGCGACCCGTCTGATCCTCCCCGCCGCCCTCACCCTCTGGCTGCTCTCGCTGCGCCACGTGGATCTCGGCGCCATGCGCGACTACGGTCTGCTCCAGGTGCTGCCGGTGCTCTACTGGGTCGCCCTCGGCCTGCTCGCCCTCGGCTTCTGCCTGGCGCTGGCCGACCGGCGGACCGGCAGCGGATGGTTCGCCGGGTACGTCCTGGGGCTGATCGCGGTCATCCACGCGACCCCCACGCTCCTCTACCCGACCCTGCGCTACAGCTGGGCGTGGAAACACGTCGCCGTGGTCGACGCGGTGATCCGCCACCACGGCGAGGTGCCACACGCCGACAAGCTCGCCATCTACAACCAGTGGCCCGGGTTCTTCGACCTCAACGCCTTCTTCCTTCAGGCCACGGGCCTCCATTCGGCCCTCGGCTACGCGACGTGGACCCCGCCCGTCTTCAACGCGGTGCTGCTCGCTCCCCTGCTGCTGCTCTACCGGACGGTGACGCGCGACCGCCGGCTGCTCTGGGGGGCCGCGTGGATCTACTACTCGTGCTCCTGGGTGGGACAGGACTACTTCGCCCCCCAGGCCTTCGCGTTCCTGCTCTTCGTCACGGTGATCGCCCTGGTCATGGGCCAGTTGCCCGGCTCCGTGCTGTACCGCACGGGCGAGGACCGGACGGGCGACACCCGGACGGGAGGCACGCGTGCGAGCGGCACCCGCACCAGCGGCACCCGTGCGAGCGGCACCCCCTCGGACCGATGGCCCGTCGGCCGCTTCGTGGCGGTCATGGTGATCGCGGCCGTCATCATCTCCTCGCACCCGCTGACCCCGTTCATGCTGATCAGCGCGCTGGTGGTGCTGTCGCTCCCCCGGCGCAACCGCCGGGTCGTCCTGCCCGTGCTGGCCGGGACGGTCGTGCTGGCCGCGCTGTGGGACGCCACGGTCGCCCGCCCCTATCTCTCGCAGAACCTGGGCGACTTCCTGAACTCCCTGCTGAAACCGGACACCAACGTCGTCTCCGGGCTGGCCGCCCTCGGCAGCGCGGCCCCGGGCCAGGTCGTGGTGTCCTGGGTGGACCGGGGTCTGTCCGCGGCGGTGTTCGTGCTGGCGGCCGTCGCCTTCCTGGCCCGCCCCTGGGTCCGCCGCACCGGCCTGCCGCTGCTCGTGGTGGCCCCGCTGCCGCTGCTGGCGGCGAACGCCTACGGCGGCGAGATGATCTTTCGCGCGTATCTCTTCGCCCTGCCGGCGGCCTCGCTCCTGATCGCGGTCCTCCTCCTGAAGGGCAGGGCGCGCCCGGAGACCGGCACGCGTCCGGAGGGGGGCGACGGTTCGGAGCGGAGCGCCGGTCCACGGCCGGACACCCGTCCGCGCCTGCGGACACTGGCCGCCTATCCGCTGCTGGTCGCCCTGCTCGGGGGACTCATGTTCGGCTACTACGGCAAGGAATCGGCGAACTACTTCACCGAGGAGGAGGTCGCGGCCGGCCGGTTCGTCGCGGCCACCGCACCGCCCGGGTCCACCGTCGTCTCCCTGACATCGGCCGTGCCCGGCCTGTACCTGCGCTACGACGAGAACCCGCAGGTGCAGATGGACGAGCAGGACCTCCGCGACCGGGAGCGCCTGGTGAAGGACCCGGTGAAGGGCCTGGAGGGGTTCATCCAGCGGGCCAGCCCGGAACAGCCCGCCTACATCATCCTGAGCCGCGCCCAGGCCGCCGACCTCTACGAGCGGGGCATCCTGCCCGGCGGTACCGTGCAGCGCATGGACTCGGCCCTGTCGAAGACCCCGGGCTTCATCCCCGTGTACCGCAGCAAGGACGCCGTGGTCTACCGGTACCAGGGCGCGAAGAGCTGAGCCGGCCATGACCTCGCTGCGTTGGGGACTCGCACTGTCCGGCTGGCTGACCCTGGCCGTGGTCACCCTCCTGGCGGACGCCTCGGTGCTGCGCGCCACGGTGACGACGGCGTTCGTGCTCGTCTGCCCCGGCCTGGCGGCCTCGCGGTGGGCGCGGTCGGACGCGGGACGCCTCACGGACCGCACCGCGGCTCTGGAGACGGGAGTGCTGACCCTGGCGCTGAGCCTGTCGATCGGGGTGCTCGTCGTGGAACCCCTGTTCCTCAGCGGCACGTTCTCCGTCACCCGGGCGCTGCTCGCGCTCGCCGCCGTCACCTCCGCCCTGGCCCTGTCACCCAGGCCCGGCCGAGGCCGGCGCCGGGAGGCACCCGGCGCCCCCGGCCCGGACCCGCGGCCGGCCGGCACCGGCCGCACCGAGCCGCCCCCCACCGACCGGAGCCCCCACTCCGAGCCCACCGCCGACCGGGACCCCCTCTCCGAGCCCCCCACCGCCGGCCAGGGCCCCCGCTCCGAGCCTCCCGCCACCGACTGACGCCGGCGCTCCGAGCCGTCTGCCGCCGGGCGGTACCGCCGCCGCGAACCCCCGGTCTCCGGGCGCGGCCCCACACCGGCCGGCCCCGGCGTACCGCAACGCTCCAGGTGAAGGCCCCGCCGCGGTCCCGCGCGCCCCGCCGCACCGCCTCCGCCCCGCTCGCTTGACGTCGGTCGCAAATCGGGTGAAGGTGTAGATATACGTCGTAAACATATGCCGTATGGGCGCACTCGGAGATGCATGAGCATGTACAAGGACCCGATCATCAGTGACGAGCGAGGGGCCGGAACACAGTCCACGCAGTCCACCGTCAGCCTGGTCGTCCCGGCCCTCAACGAGGCACGCAACATCGCGTGGGTCTTCGAGCAGATCCCGGCCTGTGTGGACGAGGTCATCCTCGTCGACGGCGACTCCACCGACGCCACCGTCCCCATGGCGCAGCACTGCCTGCCGACGGTGCGCAACGTACGGCAGAGCGGCCCCGGCAAGGGCAACGCGCTGCGCACCGGCTTCCTCGCGGCCAAGGGCGACTACGTGGTCATGATGGACGCCGACGGCAGCATGTCGCCGGCGGAGATCCCGCACTTCGTGCACTTCCTCGAGCACGGCTACGACTTCGTCAAGGGCTCGCGGTTCGTCGCAGGCGGCGGTTCGCTCGACATCACGCGCATCCGCAAGCTGGGCAACCACGTCCTCCTGCTCGCCGCCAACCGGCTCTACGACGCCAGCCTGACCGACCTGTGCTACGGCTTCTGCGCCTTCCGGCGCAGCTTCCTCGACCAGCTCGACCTGCACGCCGTCGGCTTCGAGATCGAGGCCGAGATGATCGTGCACGCCCTGCGCTCGGGGCTGCGCATCGCCGAGGTCCCCAGCCTGGAACTCCCCCGCCGCAGCGGCTGCTCGAACCTCCACGCCATCTCCGACGGGCGCCGGGTGCTGCGCACCCTGCTCTCCGAACGGCCCGGCGCCCGGTCCTCCGCCGCACGGTCCGAGCGGAGCGCGTCGTGAGGCACGCCCCGGCCCGCTCCCCCGGGGTCCGGCCCCCGGTGCCGGTCGTCGACATCGACCTGGCCCGTCCGGGGGAGTTCCGGCTGCCCGGCGACCGCGGGCCCGCCCGGCCGCGGAACAGCGCCCGGGCGCTCGTACGACTGCACGGCCACCCCCTGGGCATGGTCAGCGCCGGGAACGCCTCGGACCCCGAGGGCCTGTGGCGGGCGCTGGCCGACACCGCCCGGCTGGAACTGGGAGGCCGGCTCGCCGGGCAGCGCCCCGCGAAGGCGACCGGCGCCCCTGACGGCGCGGTCCGGCACCCGACGCTCCAGCAGGCACCCGTCATCAGCGTGATCGTGGCCACGCGGGACCGGCCGGAGCAGCTGCGGCACTGTCTGCACTCGCTGCTGCGCTCGACGTACCCCACGTTCGAGATCATCGTCGTCGACAACGCCCCGGCGGACCGCACGACCGAGGTCCTCGTCCGCTCGGAGTTCACCGGGCGCGTCCACTACGTCCACGAGCCCGTCGCCGGGCTGGCCCGCGCCCACAACCGGGGGCTCGGCCGGGCCCGCGGATCGATCGTCGCCTTCACGGACGACGACACGCTCGTCGATCCCGGATGGCTCTCGGCGCTGGCCGGGACGTTCGCGCTCGACCCGCGGATCGGCTGTGTCACCGGGCTGATCCTGCCCGCCGAACTGGAGACCCGGGCCCAGACCGCCCTGGAACGCCAGGGCGGTTTCGCGAAGGGGTACGAGCCGCGCAGCTGGTCGCTGTCCGATCCGCCCGCGGACCCGCTGTTCCCCTTCACCGCCGGACGCTTCGGCTCCGGCGCCAACATGGCCTTCCGTACCACCGCGCTCCGCGCCCTCGGCGGATTCGACCCGGCGACCGGCGCCGGGACCCCCGGCCGGGGCGGTGACGACCTGCTCGCCTTCTTCGAGATCCTGACGGCCGGTCACACCCTCGCCTACCAGCCGGGCGCCATCGTCTGGCACTGCCATCACCGCACGATGGACGCCGTGGCCGCGCAGGCCTTCGGCTACGGAGCGGGACTCGGCGCCTATCTCGCCGGCGCGCTGCTGCGGAACCCCCGCCGGCTGCCCGCCCTGCTGCGCCGGCTGCCCGGCGGCGTCCGCTACGCCATGACCCGCTCACGCGCCCGCGGCGCCGACCCCGAGGCCGGCTGGTCCCGGCGGCTGGCGCTCCTGGAGGTGCGGGGGATGCTCTACGGCCCCTGCGGCTACCTGCGCGGACGCCTCACCGGCGCCGACGCCGGAAACTGACGGCGGGGTGAGCGGCGTGGACACCAGCCGGGTGACCGACTCCGCCGCGAGAGGCGCCGGGATGCGACGACGGCCCCTGGACATGCTGCGCGCCGGTGTCGCCGCCGTGCTCCCCGGAGAACCCGTCCTGCGCACCGGACACGTCCTCGCGGTCAGTTCCCTCGTCAACGCCGGACTGGGCTTCTTCTTCTGGACCTTCGCGACCCACTGGTACGACGAGCGGACCGTGGGCCTGAGTTACTCGGCGCTCATGGCGTCCCTCCTGCTCACCGGCATCGGGCAGCTCAACCTGAACGACTTCCTGGTGCGGTTCGTGCCGACCGCCGGGCGCCGCAGCCGACGTCTGGTCCTCCTGTGCTACGCGGCCAGCGTCTCGTTCAGCGTCGTGGTGTCCCTGGTGTTCCTCGCGCTGGTGCCGGTGATCTCGCCGAGGCTCGGCTTCCTGCTGACGCCGGTCACCGCGACCTGCTTCGTGGTGGCGACCGCCGGCTACGCCGTCTTCGTCCTCCAGGACGGCGCGCTCACCGCGGTCCGCATGCCGGGCTGGGTCGTGGGCGAGAACCTGATCTTCGCCCTGGTGAAGATCGTGCTGCTCGGCCTCGGCGCCGCCCTGGGCTTCTTCTCCGGGATCCTCCTGTCGTGGGCGGGGGCCCTCCTGGTCTCACTGATCGTGGCCAACTCCGTCCTGATGGGCAGAGGCATCCCCCGGCACGAGCGGGAGACGACGACCGCGCCGCCACCGCCCCGCATGCTCAAGTACGCGGCGGCCGACTACCTGGGCTCCCTGTTCCGGGTCGCCGGATACACCGTGGTCCCGCTGATCGTGCTGAACAGCTGCGGTGCCGAGCAGAGCGCCTTCTACTCGGTCGCCTGGGGTGTCGCGTACGTGCCCTACCTGATCGCCCGCAACATGGGCACCTCGCTGCTCGCCGAATCCGTGCGCGGGCCCGGGCGGCTCGTGGAGCACTCCCGGCGCGTCCTGCGCCACTCGGGTCTGCTGCTGGGCGGCATCACCCTCGTCCTGGTCGTCGCGGCCCCGCAGATCCTGTCGATCTTCGGTTCGTCCTACGCCGCCGAAGGCAGCACCCTGCTGCGGCTGCTGGCCCTGTCCGCGCTGCCCAACCTGCTGCTGAGCGTGGCCATCGACGTCGTCCGTGCGCAGCGACGGCTGAGCTGGGCGGTGTGGCTGCAGGGCGCGATGTGCGTCCTGGTGCTCGGTCTCACCCATCTGCTGCTGCCGGTGGTCGGCCTCGTGGGCGCGGGCATCGCCTGGCTCGTCACCCAGTGCCTGATCGCCGCGTTCCTGCTCCTGTCCCGGTCCCGCTGGCTCGTCCCCGTCGCTGAAGGGTCATCATGAACAGCGCACTCTCCGCCGAGCGCACCGTCCCCACCCTCGCGGTCGTCATCTGCGCCTACACCCTGGACCGCTGGGACGACATACGGGCCGCGATCGGCTCCGTACTGGCCCAGGATCCGCCCGCCGACGAGGTCCTGCTCGTGGTCGACCACAACCGGGAACTCCTGGAGCGTGCCGAGCGCGAACTGGCCGGCGTCCATGTGGTGGCCAACGCCCGGCGCCGCGGTCTGTCGGGGGGCCGCAACACGGGAGTCGCGGTGTCGCACGCCGACGTTGTGGCCTTCCTCGACGACGACGCCACCGCGGAACCCGGCTGGACGGACCGGCTGCTGGCGCCCTACCGCGACCCCCGGGTGGTGGGCGTGGGCGGGTTCGTCCGACCGTGGTGGCTGACCGGACGACCGGTGTGGTTCCCGCCGGAGTTCGACTGGGTGGTCGGCTGCTCCTACCGCGGACAGCCCCGGCACTCCGCTCGCGTCCGCAATTTCATCGGCGCCAACATGTCCTTCCGCAGAAGCGAACTGATCGCCGTCGGCGGCTTCTTCGACGCGTTCGGGCGCGTGGGCAGCCGACCGGTCGCCAGCTGCGACGAGACGGACCTGTGTCTGCGGCTCGCCGCCCGTGACCCGCGGGCCGTGCTGCTGTACGAGCCGGCCGCCGAGATACGGCACCGGGTCCCCGAGTCCCGTACCAGCTGGGCCTACTTCCGCAACCGCTGCTACATCGAAGGGGTGTCCAAGGCCCTGGTGGCACGGCGCTGCGGCCGGGGACCGGCCCTGGCCAACGAGCGCGTGTACGTGCGGTCGACCATCTCGCGGGCCCTTGCCCGCAAGGTGACCGGCATCCGGCAGCCCGGCGCGCTGCGCACGATCGGGGCGCTGACCGGGGGTGTGTGCGCGACCGTGTCCGGCTATCTCGTCGGCTCCGTCAGGCCGTTGGGATCCCCGGCCCCCTCCCGGGTCCGGCAGGGTGGCGCGGAGCCGGCCGCGGCGGCCCGGTCATGAGCGTCGTCCCCGTCTTCCTGTATCACGCGGTGGCGGACGACGCGCCGTCATGGCTGGCCCCGTACACCGTGAGTCCCCGTACGTTCGCGGAGCAGCTGGACATGGTCGCCGACAGCGGGCTGACGGTCGTCCCGTTGCGGCGGCTGGTCGCCGCCCTGCTCGGCGGTCCTCCGGTTCCCCCGCGGTCGGCGGTGCTCACCTTCGACGACGGGTACGCGGACTTCGCCTCCACGGTGGCTCCGCTGCTCGCCGCCCGCGGGCTTCCCTCGACCCTGTACGTGACGACGGGCGCCCTGAGCCCCGAGGGCGGGCCGCCGGGCCGCGGGCCGTTCCCGTCGGTGGCCACGCTCGACCGGGCCCGGGTCAGGGAGCTGGACGCGGCCGGGGTCGAGATCGGCGGACACTCCGTCACGCATCCGCAGCTGGACACGTTGCCCCGGGCGTCGGTCCGGGAGGAGGTGACCGGCTGCAAGCGGGACATCGAGGACACGCTCGGGCACCGGGTGGACGCCTTCGCCTATCCGCACGGCTACTCCAGCCGCGCCGTGCGCGCGCTGGTACGCGAGGCCGGATGGACGTCGGCGGCCGCCATCCGGGCGGACTCGGCGTTCAGTTCGGAGACGGACGACCCGCTGCGGTTCGCCCGGCTCATGGTCCGCGCCGACACCGGCCGGGAGCGCTTCGCGCGCTGGACCGGTGGCGAGGGAGCACCCGTGGCACCGTTCGCCGAGGGCGCGCGGACCAGGGGCTGGCGGGCCTACCGGCGGACGAGAGCGGCGATCGGACTGCCGTACCGGGCGCTTCCCGCCTCACCCGCCCGATCAGCCTGACCCGTCTGACCTGGCCGAGCGGCCGAACCGGGGAACCAGCGCACCCGGCGACACGGCCGACGGTCCGTCAATGCTGCCAGACCCGGACCCAGTCCACGAGCAGACGTGCCGAGTCGGTGCCCGGGGGCGGGGGGTACGGGAGGCCGACGGCCAGGTTCATGATGACTTCCATGGGCACATGGGGAATGCGTTCGGGCTGGGTCACCCGGAACCGTTCGATCCCGTCGACGTACCACACGAGCCGGTCCTTCTCCCAGAGCAGCCCGAAGAGGTGGTAGCCGTCGGGAAAGCCGTTCGCCGTGAAGGTCCCCCGCTCCTTGCGCTCGGCGCCCTCGGCGTTCTTCCAGTGCACGAACATCGACAGGGTGCGCGTGGTGCCGAGGAACTCCATGATGTCGATCTCGGGCGGGGTGTAGCGGCTCGCGGGCATCATCCAGAACTCCGGTGTCATCCCGCCCTGCGCCGGGATGCGGACCGCGGCCTCGAAGTAGCCGTAGGTGAAAGTCTTCCGCGGCTGTGCGTACCAGTCGTCGCGGCCGGTGGAGACCATGCCGGACACCCACGGGTAGACCTTCCCGTCGCTGCCGCGGACGGCCCGGCGCTGGGCGGTGAGCGTCAATTTTCCTCCGCCCACGGCGACCTGGCCCGGCTGGTACCACTCCAGTTCGTTGTTGGTGCTGATGGTGCAGCCGTGCTTGTTCCAGTCGTAACAGGTGGCCCAGCGGCCCGTGTCGAGACGCGAGCCGGCGAACTCGTCGTGGAAGACCAGCCGCCAGTGACCGGGCGCCACCGGCCGGGGCGTCGCCGTTCCGGGCGCGGGCCCGCCGGCACCGCAGGCCACCGCCAGCAGCAGCATGAGCGCCCCGAGCGCCGTGCCCCGTGATCTCATGGGCGGGCGCGGTTCCCGGCCGCGACCGAGCCGGCCAGCCGGCGCGCGGCGAATCCGGTGCCGGCGACGAACCGCAGCACGGGTCCGAAGGTGGGGGCGGCGGCCAGTCCGGTGAAGAACAGCCCGGGCACGGAGGACTCGAACCCGGACGACAGCCGCGGCGCGCCCCGGAACGTCTCGATCTCCCGGCGGAGTTCGGGTGCCAGCAGCGTGAGCCGGCCGACGTCGACCCGGTATCCGGTGGCCAGCAGCAGATGGTCGGCCACCAAGGTCTCCGTCGTCCCGCCGCCGCCCGGCCGACGCCCTCCGCCCGACCGACCGACGCCGTCCGACGGACCGCGGTCGCCCGACGGTCCGGTTTCGCCGTCCATGATCTCGACGTCGAGCCGCACCCTGCCGTCCTCGGCCTCCGCTGAGCGGACCGTACGGCCGCACAGCACCGGGATCCGGTCGTCCACGCGGTCCCGCAGCCACCAGGCGCCGGACGGACCGAGCACGGTGTGCAGCAGCCGCAGCCGTGACCCCCGCGGCAGACGGCGGATCGCTCCGCCTCCGTGGGTGCACGCCAGCAGCGACCAGCCCGGTCCGAGCGGGGAGGCCGGCTTGGCGATCCGTACCGGACGCGGACGGTCGGAGGGCCGGTCGGTGTCGGGCGGGCTGCCGAAGGCGACGGAGGGCGCGCGGGCGATCACGGTGGGAAGGGCCCCGGCCTCGCGCAGCAGCGCGGCACTCTCCAGGGCCGACTGCCCGGCGCCGAGCACGGCGATCCGCTGCCCCGCGAACCGGCCCAGGTCGTGGTGCCGGCTGGTGTGGGAGACCAGCTCCGCCGGGAGGCGCCCGGCCAGTTCCGCGGGCTCGTGGGCGAACGGGACCAGTCCGGTGGCCATCACCACGTTCCCGGCGAGGAACTCCTCCCCGGAGTCCAGGGTGACGCCGAACAGCCCGTCGGCACGGCTGACCGTACGGACCCGACGGCGCTCCAGTTCCGGTACGCGGCGCTCCTGGAACCACTGCCCGTAGGCGATCATCTCCTCGACGGGGACGGGGTACCGGTCACCGACGGGCCCGCGTCCCCGTGCGGCGCGGAAGGCGTCCAGACCGTACCCGGACTCCGGCGCGGAGATGGAGGAGGCGGAGGGGACGGACTTCAGGTACATGCCTTCGGGCATGTTGGCGCGCCAGCACTCCATGGGGTCGCCGAAGACCCGCCGCGGTGTTCCCGCCGTGCTCAGCCAGGCGGCCGTGGCGAGCCCGTAGGGGCCGGCCCCGATCACGACCGTGGGCGGCCGTCGGGGAGAGCCGTGGGCGCCCCCGGCCGCTCCGTGCCGGAGGCCGAAGCGGGTGGTCCTGGGCATGGTCGTTCCCTCCGTCCCGAGCGGCGCGGCGGCCGTCATGTCCGTGCACCGGCCCAGCGGGCGCATTCGGCGAGCACGGGAGCGACCGTGTGGGTGAGCCACCCGTAGCTGAGGCCGAACCTCGGTGACTTGCGGACGTTGTTCGCCACGTGCCACAGCCAGCTCAGCAGGGGAATCGCCACCGGATCGACGACACCGTCGTCCGGGTCGAGACCGGCCTGTGCCAGCAGGGCACGGTCGGTGTCCGGCACGCGGCCGGCCCGGAGCGTCTCGGCGACCAGGACGCCGAGGGGGCGGCCGGTGAGGGTGGCGCGCAGGGCCAGGACGAAGGAGTAGGCGTCGATCTCGCAGGGCCCGTCGGCGCGGCCGCTGCTCCAGTCGAAGACACCGGTCACCCGCAGGGGCGCCCGGCCGAGGAGCACGTTGCCTGCGTGGTAGTCGCCGTGGGTCCAGCCCTCCGTGAGCACGGCGCCGGTCAGGGCCGCGTCCAGCCGGTGGCGCAGGGCCTCCAGTTCGGCCGCCCGCCGCCCGGTCCGGTAGCGGGGCATTCCCGCGGCCAGGTCCGAGAGCTGCTCCTCGCACCAGGCGGGGGTCCGGTCCGCCGCCTTGCGGGGACGCCCGGTGGCGGCCCTCAGGTCGGCCAGCAGGCGCAGGGCGGGGGCCATGGCGGTGTACGGGTCTCCTGCGGGGGCCATGATGAGCCGCTCGGCCGGGACGCCCGGGAGCGCGGTCTGGGCGAGGGTCCCCGCGGGTCCGGGCGAACCGGCGACCTGCGGCAGGAGGGCGCGCCAGGGGTCGAGCCTGCCGTCCTCGGCGAGCTCCAGCAGGACCTCCCGCTCCCGCGCCGTGACGGCCGCGCCGGCCGCGTCCCGGGGATGTTTGATCACCAGGCTCCGCCCGCCGTCCCGCAGCTCGAACACCAGCAGGCCGGCCTTGGGCAGGGAGGGGCGCCGGACCACGGTGATGTCCCTGGGTCCGGCGCCGCGTACGAGCCAGTGGGCCCGCAGACGGTCGTCGAGACCGGCCAGAGCGCGGGGGAAGTAGAGGGGCAGCAGACCGGAGAGCGAGGACATCTTGGCGGGTGTCTTCATACCAGACCTTGCCGGGCTGTCAGCGGCACGACCCGTGCTTGCCGGGGATAATGATGACGGGCGATCCATCACCTTCGAGTCGATCTACGAGCTTTGTCCATGTTAGTGCCTTCCGGGGGAAGCTTCCCGGAGAGGGACGGGTGGTCCCCTTGCTGGACACCGGCGTACCCGTGCTCCTCGCCCGCGTCGGCAACTATCCGCTGCACCACGGCAGTCTGGGCGTCGTGCGCACGGTCGGACGGCTCGGCGTCCCGGTCCACGCCGTCGTCGAGGACCGCTTCACCCCGGTCGCCCTCTCGCGCCATCTGACGAGCGCGATCGTGTGGCGGACCACCGGCTGCGAGGAACCCGAGCGGCTCGCCGACGGCCTGCTGTCCCTGGGCCGGAGGATCGGCACCCGCTGCGTGGCGGTGCCCACCGACGACGAGGCGGCGATCGTGCTCGCCGAGCACGCGCACCGGCTCAAGGAGTGCTTCCTGATCCCGCCCGCTCCGCCCGGTCTGCCGCGGCTGCTGGCCTGCAAGGCGAGCCTGCACCGGATCTGCGCCGAGGCCGGCGTCCCCTCGCCGTCGTCGAGAGCGCCGGAGAGCCGCGACGAACTGGTCGACGCGGGCCGCGAGCTCGGCTATCCGCTGGTGCTGAAGAACCTGGCGCCGTTCAGCAGGCTCCGCACCCCGGCCGTCAGCGGCACCACCACCGTCGTCCCCACCGAACGGGCGCTGCTCGCCCGCTTCCCGGGGGCCGTGCCGCCGCCCGTCCTCGTGCAGGAGTACATCCCGCGGCAGCAGGCGGAGGACTGGATCACCCATCTGTACTGCGGTGCGGGCGGTGTTCCGCTCGTCCTGTTCACCGGCCTGAAGCTGCGCTCCTGGCCTCCCTACGCGGGGATGACCGCCCGGGCGGTGGCCCTGCGCAACGCCGAACTCGCCGTCCTGGCCGAGCGGCTGTGCCGCCGCACCGGCTACAGCGGGCTGGCGGATCTCGACTGGCGCTACGACCGCCGGGACGGTCAGTACAAGCTGGTCGACTTCAATCCGCGCGCCGGCGCCCAGTTCCGCCTCTTCGAGAACGTCCACGGGGTCGACGTCGTCCGGGCCATGCATCTCGACCTGACCGGCCGGGCCGTTCCGGACGGCGAGCAGGCGGAGGGCCGGGTCTTCGTCGCCGGCCAGCTGGACTTCGCGTCGGCCGGGGCCTGGCTGCGCCGCGAGCGCCGGCTGCCGTCCGACCTGCTGCACGTGCGGCCCACCGAGCGGGCCTGGCTCGCCTGGGACGATCCCGTGCCGGCCGCGGCCGAAGCGATGCGGTTCACCGGGCTGGTCACCTGGCGCCTGCTCCGGCCGGAGCACCCCGGCCCGGCGGCCCGCGCCTGACCGACGCCCTCCCGGCCACGGCCGGCGCGACCTGCCGACCCCGCACGACCGCCGAATTCACGGCCTTTCCTCCCTGCGCTTTGACCTGAGCCCGTCCTGGGGTGAACATGTACGTATACGTCGTAAATATACGGGCGGAACCCCTCGGAGACAGACATGCGCCTCACAGTCATCGGCACCGGGTACGTAGGAGCGGTCCACGCCGCCTGCATGGCGGAGGCAGGCCATGAGGTGCTCGGCGTCGACGTCGACGAGGAGCGGGTCGCGGCGCTCGCGGCGGGGCATCCCCCGTTCCACGAGCCCGGCCTCCCGGCGATGCTCCAGCGGACGGTGGCCGCGGGCGCGCTGCGCTTCACCACCTCGCTGGACGAGGCCGCCCGGTTCGCCGACACGCACTTCATCTGCGTCGGCACCCCGCAGCGGCCCGACTCGGGCGCCGCCGACCTGCGCTACGTCGAGGCCGTGGTGGACGGGCTCGCGCCCGGTCTGCGCGAGGCTGGCCACGAGGGTGCCCTGGTCGTCGGGAAGTCCACCGTCCCCGTCGGCACGGCGGACCGGCTGGCCGCGCGGCTGGACGTGCCCGGCGCCGAGATCGCCTGGAACCCGGAGTTCCTGCGCGAGGGATCCGCCGTCCAGGACACGCTCCGGCCGGAACGCATCGTGGCGGGCGTACGGTCGGCGTGGGCCGAGGAGCGGCTGCGCGCGGTCTACGCCCCCCTGACGGCGGCCGGCGCGCCGTTCATCGCCACCGACACCGTCACCGCCGAACTCGTCAAGGTCGCCTCGAACTCCTTCCTCGCCACCAAGATCTCCTTCATCAACGCGATGGCCGAGATCTGTGACGTCATGGGCGGCGACGTGCTCACCCTCGCCGCGGCGATGGGCGGCGACTCCCGTATCGGCCCCTCGTTCCTGGCCCCCGGTCTCGGCTTCGGCGGCAGCTGCCTGCCCAAGGACATCCGGGCCTTCACCGCACGGGCGGAGGAGATCGGCCGGGGCGAGTCGGTGGCCTTCCTCCGCCAGGTCGACGAGATCAACACCCGCCAGCGCCTGCGCACCGTCGCCCTCGCCGAGCGGCTCACCGGCGGAAGCCTCGAAGGCCGCGACGTGGCGGTGCTCGGGGCCGCCTTCAAGCCCGGCAGCGACGACGTGCGGGACTCCCCCGCGCTCGCCGTCGCGGAGGCGGTGCGCCTGCGCGGGGCCCGGGTCCGGGTGCACGACCCGGAGGCGATCGACAACGCCCGGGCCGTCTGTCCCGAGCTGCAGTACGCCCTGGACGTGACCAAGGCCTGCGAGCAGGCCGATGTCGTCCTGCATCTCACCGAATGGCCCCAGTACCGGGAGCTCGACCCCGCCGCCCTCGCCACCGTGGTGCGCAGCCCGGCCCTGGTCGACGCCCGCAACACCCTCGACGCCCCGAGCTGGCGCTCGGCGGGCTGGCGGCTGAGCGCCCCGGGCCGTCCGCGGCTCGGCTGAGCGGAAGGACGAGTCTCATGCGTGTCGTGGTGTCCGGTGGCAGCGGATTCCTGGGGTCCCATCTGTGCGAGGAACTGGTCCGCAGAGGTGACACCGTCTACTGCCTGGACAACTTCTCCTCGGGCCGCAAGGCCAACATCACCCCGCTGCTGAAGCGGCCGGGCTTCCACTTCGTTCCGTGCGACGTCACGGAGCGGTTCCGCTTCCCCCGGACGGTCGACGCCGTCGCGCATCTCGCGTCTCCCGCCTCCCCGTCCGACTACCACCGCCATCCGCTGGAGACGCTGGCGGTGGGCAGCCGGGGAACGGAGAACATGCTGCGGCTGGCCGAGAGCCAGAAGGCCCGCTTCGTCCTGGCGTCCACCAGCGAGGTCTACGGGGACCCCGCGGTGCATCCTCAGGAGGAGGGCTACTGGGGGAACGTCAATCCGATCGGCCCGCGCAGTGTCTACGACGAGGCCAAGCGTTTCGCGGAGGCCCTCTCCATGGCGTACCGGCGCAGCCGTGGGGTCGGCACCGGGATCGTCCGGATCTTCAACACGTACGGCCCGCGCATGCGCCCCTACGACGGCCGGGTGATCTCCAGTTTCATCCGGCAGGCGCTCCGGGAGGAGCCGTTGACGATCTTCGGCGACGGCAGCCAGACCCGAAGCTTCTGCTACGTCGACGACCTGGTCCAGGGCCTGGTGGCCATGCTCGACTCCGACGATCCCGGCCCGATCAACCTGGGCAATCCGGAGGAGCACACGGTTCGGGAACTGGCGGAGCTGGTGGCGGGGATCACCGGATCCGGCGGCGGGCTGCGCCGTCTTCCGCTGCCCGTCGACGATCCTCTCCGCCGGCGCCCGGTCATCACCCGGGCCAGGGAGACGCTCGGCTGGGAGCCGCGGGTACCTCTGGAGCAGGGGCTCCGGCGCACCGTCGACTGGTTCGTGGCGGAGGCCCGTGAATCCGCGCGGGCGCCGGAGCGGGCCGTGGCGGCCGGCCCGTCGTGACGCGGGACGGCGGGTGGCGTGCACCGCGCCGTCACGCGGGTGTCGGCGGCCCGGGGGCCGGCAGCCCGGAGGGCGCCGGCCGCGTGATGCGGCCGGCGCCCCGGCACGTCCGTGGGGTCAGTGCTGCCAGACCCTGACGTAGTCGACCTGCATGTCGGCGGGCGCCACATTGGTTCCGCTGTGACTGGGATTGACGGCGTTGTTGAGGATCAGGTACATCGGGGCGGACGTGATCCCCGAGGTGATCTGACCGACCTGCTTCCCGTCGTAGTAGTACGTGACGGAGCCCTGCTTCCAGTCGGCGCCGAAGGTGTGCCAGCCGCCGGAGTAGGTGCCGGAGGCGCAGCCTCCCGGACCGCCCGCGGTGGAGTGGAAGTGGTAGCAGGCGGACCCGCCCAGGCCCTCAAGGACGTCCAGCTCGCCGTCGGTCGGCCAGTTCTGTCCGTCCGCCCAGAACGAGGGCCAGTTGGCCATCTGCGATCCGGACGAGGGCGTGTGGATACGGGCCTCGAAGGCGCCGTAGGTGAACTGGGCCTTGCCGTTGCTGGTCACCAGGCCGGAGACGTAGGGATACGTCTTGCCGCCGACGGTGGTGGGCTGCTGGGCGAGCTTGAGATGGAGGGAGCCGTCGCCGACCGAGACCTGCGACGGCGAATAGGCGGATCCCTCGGCGGAGTTCGGCGGCTTGGTGACGCACGTGGCGCAGCCGAACCAGTTCGCGTTCCACTTGGACGTGTCCAGGCTGCCGCCGTTGAACTCGTCGCCGAACACCTGGTGCCAGGTGCCGGGGATGCCGACGGGCGCGGTTCCGGTCGTGGCGCCGGTCGTGGCCGGCGCGGAGGACGGCGTGCTCGGGGCGGGCGAGGAGGCCGTCGCCGCGGGTGCCGGTGTCGAGGACGCGGTGGCCGCGGGCGTCGTCCCCGTGGCCGTCCCCGAGGGAGTCGAAGCCGTCGGCGCGGGGGTCGCGGTGCCGGCGCCGCCGCCGGATCCGGCGGTGAAGGACTTCACCGGGGAGACGCTGTGCCAGTGGTCGTGGACCTTGTACGCGACGTAGTACGTGTAGGTGCCTGCGGGGAAGGTGCGGGAGCCCGAGGTGAACGTGGTCGGCCCGGTTCCCAGGGTGGTCGAGACCGCTCCGGGGAAGTCGCGGTTGGCGCCGTCCGCGGACCGTACGGCGACGGTCAGCGCCTGCAGCTTGACCGTCCTGGCGCCGTGGACCGTGGCGGTGGCCTTGGACTTTCCGTTCGCGGCCGACACCACGGACAGGGAGTCGACCACGACGTCGGGGGTGGAGGCCTCGGCCCGGTCCGTCTGCGTGAGGACGCCTCCGGCGAGCGCGGTGGTGGTGACCGCGAGCACGCCCAATGTCGCTCGCAGGGTGCGAGGGCGACGGTGTTTCCGTTTACCAGGTGTGCAATTCATTGGCATGTACGCGTGACCTTTCGCCCCCCAGGCGACAGCTGGACCATGTGCCGGACAAGTGGCCCATGGCGGACTGAACGGTCATGGACTCTGCGCGAGGCGAACCCGTTCCGCAAGTGCCTCACCGGCGTACGCGCACGCCCGCGCCGCCCGGATTCACGTGCCCCGCGACCGAGTTGGCCGCACCGGGCCCGCCCCAGTGACGTCCGACACGCGAGGGAACAATTCGGTCATACATCCCCAATTGGTCGCCGCTGGCGATATCTGACACCGCGTAGGCCGGGGCGGGGCGCCGGCCCGCCCCCGGAGGCGGCGTCCGGGAGCGGGAGGAACGCCTGGTGATCGGCTCGGGGCCTAGCCGCGGGCGGAACCGTGGTGACGGGCGGCGAGCGGGTCGCCTGCCTTGCCGACCACCTCGGCGATCCAGGCCATGGCTTCGGGCACGTCGTAGTTGCCGGCGTGCGGCTGGTTCCAGGCGAGCCGGTAGTCGACGTTCTCGACCTGCTCGTCCGCCTCCAGCGCCCGGTCCAGGTTGACCGAGACGATGAAGGAGGTGTCCCGGTCCCGGGTGCCGTTGCGGACGTACCAGTTGGGCGCGGTGTCGGCCTTCGTGCCGATGAAGTCCATCGGGTCGATCAGGTGGATCTGGTCGTCGAGGGTCGTGCTCCTCTTGCCGGTGTACTGGTCCCAGGTCAGCCCGGTGTCGTCGATGCCGCTGCCGTCGCCGGGGACGTCGTTGTGGTTCCAGCTCCACTCGGTGTAGTTCATGTACTTCTGGGTGTACGGGCCGAAGAGGTTGGTCTCGGTCCCGCTCGTGGTGTTCCCGTGGACGCCCACGGCGTCGAAGGCGGGCGTCGACTTCAGGGCGGCCTGGGTGGCGACGAACCTCAGGTACTTCGCCATGTCGACCGACAGCACCGTGTCCGTGGCGTTGTCGACGTCGATCCAGTCGTTCACGTACGACTTCGTGGTGGTCCCGCCGGGCCCGCCGGACGTGATGTCGAAGGTGGCCCCGAGCGCCGGAACGGTGTTGGCGGGGTCGGCCTTCATGAAGGTCTCCGCGGAGCGGATCACCTCCTTCCTGATCGTGTCGAGCATGTCGTCGGCGGTGAGCCGGGAGCCGTCGGGGTTGCGGAGCTTGAGACTCTTCTCGTACGCCGGGAAGCGGGCGGCGATCTCGGCGGCGTCCTGGGGCGTGGCGTTCGAGCCGGTCGCGTCACGGGTGCCGAGGACGTTGTAGAGCCACTCGTAGGCCGTGTCGGCGTCGCCGAGGTCGGTGATCGGGCAGTAGGCGTTCACCGCGAACACGTCGTCGCGCAGGGTGCTGCGGCCCTCGGCGTCGACACCCGCGGCGCCGATCGCGGCGAGGTAGGGGTCGTACGCGGGACTGTTGCCGGAGGCGCCCAGGATCGCGGACAGCGCGCCGCCGCCGCTGGTCCCGTTGACGACGATGCGCTCGGCGCTGCCGGGCATGACGGCGTCGTTGAGGCGGAGGTAGCGGACCGCGGCCTTGGCGTCGACGGCCGCGGCGGGGGCCTTGCCCGGCGAGGAGCCGTCGGCGCCGGCCAGGCCGCGGCTGCGGTTGGCGACGTCCACGAAGACGTACCCGGCCTTCAGCGCCGCACCGACGTTGCTGGTCGCACTGCTGTAGGAGGCGCCGTCGGTGACGCTCGCTCTGATGTAACTGGCCATCCAGCCCGCGTTGTTCACCGCGAAGTAGATCGGCGCGCGCTGGTCGCCGAAGGCGCTCTCGGGCACGAAGACGTTCATGCTCTCGTACCCGCAGCGGGTGTTGTCGATGGTGGTCGTCCCGAAGATGCCGGACTGCTGCGCGGCCGCCGCGACCGGGTCGGCGACGTAGCAGAGTTCGCTGTAGGCCCGTACCTCGACGGGCCGGCCGTCGACCGTGACGGTGAGCGTGGTGTACGCGCCGGGGTCGAAGGCCAGGGCCGCGTCCTGGGGGTCCGCGGCACGGACGTGCGGGACGGTCCGCGCCTCGTCGGCGAGCGCGGACGTGGGCACCGCGAACGCCGTCAGGGCGAGTGAGCCCGCTATCGCCACGCCCCTCACCCGGCGCCCGCGGCCGCGCCCTTTCCCCGTACCCGCCGGGTGGGCGGAGGCTGCTCGACCGGAGGATTCCGAGAGCGACTGCATGGGATCTCCTCTTGTTGCGTGGCGAGTGATCGGCTGGCACCGGGGCCCCGGGCGTCACGCACGCTACAAGATTGTTAACAAAATACCCAGCAATTTTGCGAACATTTCGAGCCATCGCACGGACCGGGAGTGCGGGGCGGCGATAGGGCCCGTCTGCACTTACCGCCGCCGCTCCCGGGCGGTAACCATGGGGAGGACTGTTCGGACAGTTATGACCTGAATGAGCTGAATCCAGGAGGGCTCATGAACGCCCCGACCGAGACGACGGCGGGCCCGGCCGCGCAGGACGACGCGCAGGAGGACCCGACCGTCCACATTCTCTGGATCAACGCGGGGCTGAGCTGTGACGGGGATTCGGTCTCGCTCACCGCCGCGACCCAGCCGAGCATCGAGGAACTGGCGCTCGGCGCCCTGCCGGGACTGCCCAAGGTGGCGGTCCACTGGCCCCTGATCGACTTCGAGTGCGGGCCCGTGGAGGGCGCCGACAATTTCGTCGAATGGTTCTTCAAGGCGGACCGGGGCGAGCTGGAGCCGTTCGTGCTGGTCGTCGAGGGATCCATCCCCAACGAGCGGGTCAAGCCCGAGGGCTACTGGTGCGGCTTCGGGGACGACCCCGAGACCGGCCAGCCGATCACCACGAGCGAGTGGCTCGACCGGCTCACCCCCAAGGCGCTCGCGGTGGTCGCCATCGGCACCTGCGCGACGTACGGCGGGATCCACGCGATGGCCGGTAACCCGACGGGCGCGATGGGCGTGCCCGACTACCTGGGCTGGGAGTGGAAGTCCAAGGCGGGCATCCCGATCGTCTGCATCCCGGGCTGCCCCGTGCACCCGGACAACGCCTCCGAGACCCTGCTCTACCTGCTGTACCAGGCGGCGGGCGCGGCCCCGATGATCCCGCTCGACGAGGAGCTGCGGCCGACCTGGCTGTTCGGGGCCACGGTCCACGAGGGCTGCGACCGCGCCGGCTACTACGAGCAGGGGCAGTTCGCGAAGGAGTACGGATCTCCCGAGTGCCTGGTCAAACTCGGCTGCTGGGGCCCGGTGGTCAAGTGCAACGTGCCCAAGCGCGGCTGGATCAACGGCGTGGGCGGCTGCCCGAACGTCGGCGGGATCTGCATCGCCTGCACCATGCCCGGCTTCCCCGACAAGTTCATGCCGTTCATGGACGAGCCGCCGGGCGGTCATGTGTCCGCGACGGCGAGCGGCATCTACGGATCCGTCATCCGGCGGCTGCGGAACATCACCGCGAAGACCGTCGACAAGGAACCGAAGTGGCGCGGCAGGAGCGAGGAGCTCACGACCGGCTACAAGGCCCCGTGGTGACCACGGTCGCCCGCTGAGCAGACACTCGACAGGAAGGTGGCGCGGCACCATGGCGACGGCGACGAACAAGCCGGCCGGTGACGGCCTCACGGAGATGTCGTGGGACCCGATCACCCGCATCGTCGGCAGTCTCGGCATCCACACGAAGATCGACTTCAAGGCGAAGCGGGTCGCGGAGTGCTACAGCACCTCGTCCGTCTTCCGCGGGTACAGCGTGTTCATGCGCGGCAAGGACCCGCGCGACGCGCACTTCATCACCAGCAGGATCTGCGGCATCTGCGGCGACAACCACGCCACCTGCTCGGTGTACGCCCAGAACATGGCGTACGGGGTGGCGCCCCCGCACCTCGGCGAGTGGATCATCAACCTCGGTGAGGCCGCGGAGTACATGTTCGACCACAACATCTTCCAGGAGAACCTGGTCGGCGTGGACTACTGCGAGCGGATGGTCCGCGAGACCAACCCCGGGGTGCTGGAACTGGCCGAGCGCACCGAGGCCCCGCACGCGGCCGACCACGGCTACCGCACGATCGCCGACATCATGCGCTCGCTCAACCCGCTGGAGGGCGAGTTCTACCGTGAGGCGCTCCAGGTCAGCCGTTACACCCGGGAGATGTTCTGCCTGATGGAGGGCCGCCATGTGCACCCCTCCACGCTCTACCCGGGCGGCGTCGGCACCGTCGCCACGATCCAGCTCTTCACCGACTACCTGACCCGGCTCACCCGCTACGTGGAGTTCATGAAGCGGGTCGTCCCGCTCCACGACGACCTCTTCGACTTCTTCTACGACGCCCTGCCCGGCTACGAGGACGTCGGCAGACGCCGGGTGCTGCTGGGCTGCTGGGGCGCCCTGAACGACCCGGAGTACTGCGACTTCCAGTACGCCAACATGGAGAACTGGGGCCGGCGGATGTTCGTCACCCCGGGCGTCGTCGTGGACGGCAAGCTGGTCACCAACAGCCTCGTCGACATCAACCTCGGCATCCGCATCCTGCTCGGCAGTTCGTACTACGAGGACTGGGCGGGCATGGAGAAGTTCGTCGAGCGGGACCCGCTCGGGAACCCCGTCGACGAACGGCACCCGTGGAACCAGCACACCATCCCGGCCCCGCAGAAGCGGGACTTCGACGACAAGTACAGCTGGGTCATGTCTCCGCGCTGGTTCGACGGCACCGACCACCTGGCCCTGGACACCGGCGGCGGCCCGATCGCCCGCCTGTGGTCCACGGCCCTGTCCGGACTCGTCGACATCGGCTACATCAAGGCCACCGGGCACAGCGTGCAGATCAACCTGCCGCGCACGATGACCAAGCCGGAGATGGCGCTGGAGTGGAAGATCCCCCAGTGGAGCAACGCCCTCGAACGCAACCGGGCCCGCACCTACTTCCAGGCCTACGCCGCCGCTGCCGCCCTGCACTTCGCCGAACAGGCGATGGAGGAGGTCCGAGCCGGACGCACCCAGACCTGGGAGAAGTTCGACGTGCCGGACGAGTCGATCGGCTGCGGCTTCACCGAGGCGGTCCGGGGCGTGCTCTCCCACCACATGGTGATCAGGGACGGCAAGATCGCCAACTACCACCCGTACCCGCCGACCCCGTGGAACGGCAGCGTGCGCGACAGCTACGGCACACCGGGCCCGTACGAGGACGCGGTGCAGAACACCCCCATCTTCGAGGAGAACCCGCCCGAGAACTTCAAGGGCATCGACATCATGCGGGCCGTCCGCAGCTTCGACCCGTGTCTGCCGTGCGGTGTGCACATGTACGTCGGCGGCGGCCGGACCGTGGAGCAGACGCACCTGCCGACAGGGCTGAGCGGACTGGCGGTCTGACCTTCCCGGGATCCGACGTTCACGTCCATCGCGATCCGGTCCGACGCCTCGCGCGACCCGGGCACCACCGCGATGCGACCTTCCTCAGGAGCCTCACGAGAGGGGCTTGCCGATGGCCGGACAGGAGACGGGCGAGCGGATAGGCGCGCTGCTCGACGAGCTGGCGCAGCGGGCGGGACCGGAGGCGCGCGACGTCGCGGACGAACTGGTGCGCTGCCTCATGGAGTTCTACGGCGAGGGCCTGGCCCGGGCCGTACGCCTGCTGCGCTCCGCGCCCGACGGCGCGGACCCCCTCGCCGTCCTCACCGCCGACGAACTCGTCGGCGACCTGCTGATCCTGCACGATCTGCACCCCGAGGACACCGCGACCCGGGTGGGACGGGCCCTCGACAAGGTCCGCCCCTACCTCGGCTCGCACGCGGGCGACGTCGAGGTGGCCGGACTCGACCTCGACGCCGACGACGGTCCGACGCTGCGCCTCAGGCTGCGCGGGAGCTGCGACGGCTGTCCCTCCTCCACCCAGACCGTGCGCTGGACCATCGAGGAGGCGGTCGCCCGGATCGCCCCCGAGGTCGCGCACATCGAGGTCGAGGGCATGACCGCCGAGAGCGCGCAGCCCGCGCTGCTCCAGATCCTGCCGCACCGCCCGGACGACGCCCCGGGCGACGCCCCAGGCGAGCCGGCGCCCGCCGGGGAACCGGACGGGACGGCACGCTGGTACGAACTGGGCCCGCACGCGCTGCCGGTGGGCGACGGCACCACCGGGGTCACCGAGGTCGCCGGCCGGGCCCTGCTGCTGGTGCGTCTGCCGGGGCAGCTGTACGCCTACCGCGACCACTGCCCCCTGTGCGCGGCCGGTCTCGCTCCCGCCGTCCTCGACGGTGAACTGCTGCGGTGCGCTGGCTGCGGCGCCGCGTTCGACGTCCGCATGGCCGGCCGCGGCGACCGGGGTCACCTGGATCCCGTACCGCTGCTCGCGGAGGGCGGGTCGGTACGGGTGGCGCTGCCCGGCCAGCTGCTGGGGGCGGGCCCGTGACCACCGACATCCTCAGGCAGTTCACCCGCAGGCCCCCGCCCGAGGGCGAGCGCTGCGACCTGTGCGGGGAGCCGCTGCCCGCCGGGCACCGGCATCTGGTCGACACCTCCCGGCGGTCCCTCAAGTGCGCCTGCCCTCCCTGCCATCTGCTCTTCACCCGGCCGGGCGCGGGGCAGGGCCGCTTCCGGGCGGTCCCGGACCGGTACCTCGCCGACCCCGGGTTCGAGCTGGACGAGGCGGACTGGAACCGGCTCCAGATCCCGGTCGCGCTCGCCTTCTTCTTCCGCAACTCCGAACTCGGCCGGCTCGCCGCCTTCTATCCGAGCCCGGCGGGCGCCACCGAGAGCGAACTCGACCCGGCGACCTGGGACGCGGTGCTCGGCCGCAGCCGGCTGGCGGAGCTGCTGGAGCCGGATGTGGAGGCACTGCTGCTGCACCGCGGGCGGAGCGGACCGGTGACGTGCACGCTCGTCCCGGTCGACGTCTGCTACGAACTGGTCGGCCGGATGCGGCTGCACTGGAAGGGCTTCGACGGCGGCGCCGAGGCCCGCGCCGACATCGCGGAGTTCCTGGAGCGGATCACCACGGCGGCCCGCCCGCTGGAGAGCACCGGGGGTGCGCCGTGACCGATCTCCAGTTCACCTGCACCGGTGTGCGCCCCGAGCCGTACGGGGCCGGGCCCACGCTGCTGTTCGGGCTGCGCATCGAGGAGGCGGACCACCAACCGGTGCACGCCCTCGCGCTCCGCTGCCAGATCCGTATCGAGCCGGCCGGACGCTCCTACGAGCCGGAGGAGGTCGGCATGCTGGGCGACCTCTTCGGTGAGCCGAGCCGCTGGAACAGCACGCTGAAGCCGTTGCAGTTCGCCCACGCCTCCATCACCGTCCCGGGGTTCACCGGTTCCACCGAGGTCGATCTCCCGGTGCCCTGCACGTACGACACCGAGGTCGCGTCCGCTTCGTACTTCCGGGCGCTGACCCGCGGCGAGGTGCCCCTGCTCCTGCTGTTCTCCGGCACGGTGTTCACCGGCCGCGAGGGCTTCCGGGCCGAGCCGGTGCCCTGGCACAAGGAGACGACGTACCGGATGCCGGTGGACGTGTGGCGGAACATGATCGAGCAGTACTTCCCCAACTCGGGCTGGCTGCGGGTACGTCTCGACGTGCTCGACGCGCTGCGCCGCTACCGTTCCTCCCGCGCCCTGCCGTCCTGGGAGCGGGTCTTCGACGAACTCCTCGCCACCGCCGAGGCGAAGGCCGACGCGAAGGGGGCCGACTGAGATGAGCCATCCCCTGGAGGACCGCTTCGAGCGGGCCCGCACGGTCGCGGACGCCGTCCTGTTCGAGGGATACGTCCTGTACCCCTACCGCGCCTCCGCGGCGAAGAACCAGCTGCGCTGGCAGTTCGGCGTCCTGGTGCCGCCGGCCTGGACCGCCACGACCGGAGAACACTCCGTCCAGCGCACCGAGTGTCTGCTGGAACCCCGCAAGGGCGACCGGCTGCACGCCGAACTGCGCTTCCTGCACGTCAGGCGGCGCACCGTCGAACGGCTCGAAGCCGACGGCGGGTACACGGAGGTTCCCGAACTGGAGCTGCCCGACCGCGTGTTGGTGCCCTGGGACGAAGGACACGAGGAACGCGTCCTGATCCACGAGACGCTCGAGGAACTGACGGGCGATCAAGCCTCCGCACACGCCGTACGGTTCGACCTCCCGGACGCCGTCGAGTACGAACCGGTGACCGACGCCGAGGGCCGGACGGTGGGCCGGCTCGTGCGGCGCAGACAGCGGCTGACCGGCGAACTGCGCCCTCATGTCGAGGAGTTGCCGGGTCCGTACCGGGTGCTGCGGCTCACGGTGAGCGTGCACAACACCACCGCCGTGCCGGAGGAGGCCGGCGCCGACCGCGAGACCGCCCTCGCCCACAGCCTGATCGGCACCCATCTGCTGCTCGGCATCCCCGGGGGACGGTTCCTGTCGCTGACGGACCCGCCGGAGTGGGCCCGTCCGGCCGCGGCGACCTGTCACAACGACCGCACCTGGCCCGTGCTCGCGGGCCCGCCCGGCACGGACGACGTCATGCTGTCCTCGCCGATCATCCTGGAGGACCATCCGGCCGTCGCGGAGGAGAGCCCGGGGCCCCTCTACGACGCCACCGAGATCGACGAGATCCTCTCGCTGCGCACGGCCGCGCTCACCGACCGGGAGAAGCGCGAGGCCCGCGGCACGGACGCGCGCGCCGCCGGGGTGATCGACCTGGTGGACGAGATGCCGGACGCGGTCCGCGAACGGCTGCACGGGGCGATCCGCGGGCTGCGCGAGATCACCGGCGAGGACCCCGCGGCCGAGCCCGTCCCGGCCGCTCCCGGCACCACCACCAGCACCGGTCTGCGTCTGCCCGAGGGGTCCGGCCATCCCTGGTGGGACCCGGCCCAGGACGCCGGGGCCGCCGAGGTGCCCGCCGTCGTCGTCATCGACGGCGCGAGGGTACGGGCCGGCAGCAGGGTCAGACTCACCCCGGGCGCCCGGCGCTCCGACGCCCAGGACGCCTTCCTGCACGGCCGGCACGCCACCGTCGAGGCGGTGGTCGGCGACCTCGACGGCGAGACGCACCTGGCCGTCGTCGTGGACGACGACCCCGGCACCGACGTGCGCAGGGCCCAGGGCCGCTTCCTGTACTTCAAGCCCGACGAGGTGGCCCCGCTCACGGACACGGACGAGGACACGGACACGGACAGGGACAGGGAGGAGGGTGCGCCATGACCGGATCCGACCGGCCCGGCCCGTCCGGCGGGACCGAGGAGCACGCGACCGGCCGCGTCCTCGTCGCCGGGGTCGGCAACGTGTTCCTCGGCGACGACGGCTTCGGGGTGGAGACCGTACGGCGCCTCGCCGCCCGGACCTCCGAACTGCCGCCCGGCGTCGAGCTGATGGACGCCGGCATCCGCGGGGTGCACCTCGCCTACCGGCTGCTGGAGGGCTACCGGGCGCTCGTCCTGGTGGACCTCGTCGCCCGCGAGGGTCCGCCGGGCACGCTCCACACGATCGACGTCGGCCCCGAACCCCCCGCCGCCCGGACCGGACCCGGCCCGCTGGATACGCACGCCATGGACCCCGCCACCGTCCTGGCCCTGCTCCACGACCTGCACGCCGGCGCGGGCGGCACCCTCCCCCAGGAGGTGTACGTCGTCGGCTGCGTCCCCCTGGACACCGGCGAGGGCATGGGGCTGACTCCCCCGGTGGCCGGTGCCGTGGACGCCGCCGCCGGCCTCGTTCTCGACCTGGTACGCCGCGCCACCTCCGTACCCCAGCGGAGCTGACCACGATGGAGGCAACGATGGAATGGCAATGGGTTGGCCTGGCCGCGGGCCTCGTAGTGGCCTACGGAGTCGCGAGGAACCTGTCGGACATCCGCCGCTACTTGCGCATGCGGCGGATGTGATCCGGCGGACCTGAATGACCGGGCGGCCGTGCGTGATCCGGGGGACGCGCCCCCGCGCGGGGACCCCCGCCGTCACGCCCGGCGCGGCCACCGACGTCCTCGAGCTGTACGTACCGCTCCAGGAAGAGATGCAGGGTGCCGTGGAGTTCACCCAGACGGACGAACCACAGGGCGAGGTTCATGGCGCCCTGCTGCGTGATCGCGTAGACACGGCGCGCGGGGCCGCTCTCCGAGGCGTGCCAGTGCGAGGTGACCTCACCACTGCTCTCCATGCCCCGCAGCAGCCGGTACACATGCGCCTGGTCCGCGTCGCCGCAGCCGAAAGCGCCCAGGCGCTGCACCAGTTCATAGCCATGACCTTGGCGTTCGGCCAGCAACAGGAGCAGCACCGGGGTGAGCAGAGCGCGTCGCTCGACCTCGTGCCCGGTCATCGTGTCCTCAGGGTAACCAGCCATGCGCGGGCCTCACATCCGGGCGGGGCCGTCCCGCGCGAGGGACGGGCGGCGGGAGGTGGGCGTGATGCATGAACTGTCGATCGCGGTCGCGGTCGTGGAACAGGTCGAGGAGGCCGTACGGGACCAGGGGCGCGAGGTCGCCTCGCTGACCCTGCGGATCGGCGAGCTGGCGGGGGTCGTGCCCGAGGCGCTGGACTTCTCGTTCGGGCTCGCGGCCGAGGGCACCGCGCTGGCGGGGGCCCGGCTGCTGATCGAGACTGTCGAGGCACGGGGCCGCTGCGAGGGCTGCGGCCGCGAGGCGGCGACCGGGATGCCTCCGGTGCTGTGGTGCGCCGGGTGCGGGGCACCGCTGACCCTGCTCGGCGGCCGGGAGCTGGAGATCGTCCGGGTGACGCTGGCCGACGGCCCCCCGGAGGTACGCGACGAGGAGGCGAGCCATGTGCCGCACCGTTGACCTGCATCAGGCCGTACTCGCCAAGAACGACGCGAACGCGCTGGCCCTGCGGGGCTATCTGGGTGACCGCGGCACTGTGGCGGTGAATCTGCTGTCCAGTCCGGGCAGCGGCAAGACGGCCCTGCTCGAACAGCTGCTCGCGCGCGCCGTGGCCGGAGGTGTCCCCGCCGCCGCCGTCACCGCCGATCTGGCGACCGAGAACGACGCGACCCGGCTGGCCCGATCCGGCGCGCCGGTGCGGCAGATCCTCACCGACGGGCTGTGCCATCTGGAGGCGGGGATGCTCAGGCGGCGGCTCGAGGGGTGGCTGCCCGAGGGCACCCGGCTGCTGTTCGTCGAGAACGTCGGCAATCTGGTCTGTCCCGCCTCCTACGACCTCGGGGAGACCCTGCGGATCGCGCTCGCGTCGGTGACCGAGGGCGAGGACAAGCCGGTCAAGTACCCGACGGCGTTCGGGCTCGCGCAGCTCGTCGTGGTCACCAAGACCGACCTCGCGGACGCCGTCGGCTTCGACCGGGAGGCGTTCCTGCGGGGTGTGCGGCAGGTGAATCCCGGAGTGCCGGTGCTGGAGACCTCGGCCCGTACCGGCGAGGGGGTCGAGGCCCTGCTGGAGCACGTCCTGCGCTGCGCGGCCGGCGAGCCCGCGCACGTACCGGTCCTGGCGCGGCAGCACGAGCGCCAGTTGCACCACCACGAGCACGAAACGGTCGACGGGCACGACCCGGACGACGGGCACGGCCGGGCCGACGGGCACGAGCCCTCCGACCGGCGACACCCCGCCGACGGCCACGAACACGCCGACGGACACGGCCACGGCGACCGCCACGACCACGCCGACGGGCACACGCGTCCCGGCGTCCGGGGGCACGTCCGGTGAACGGGTCCCCGGGGCGCGAGCGCCGGCACGTCGTCGTCACGGGGGTGGTCCAGGGAGTGGGGTTCCGGCCCTTCGTGTACACCCTGGCGCAGGAGCTCGGGCTGACCGGCTGGGTCACCAACAACGCGCGGGGCGTCGAGGCCGAGGTCGAAGGCCCGGCCGCGGGCGTGGCGGAGTTCTGCGCGCGGATCGGGACGCGGCCCCCGCCCCTGGCGGTCGTCGAGTCGGTCGAGCACCGGCCCGTGCCCCTGGGGAACGACGGCCCGGTGTTCACCATCCGGCCCTCCTCCGGCGGGCCGGGCCGCACCCTGGTCTCCCCCGACACCGCGACCTGCGACGCCTGTCTGGACGAACTCGCCGACCCCGGCGACCGGCGGTACCGCCACCCCTTCATCACCTGTACGCACTGCGGGCCGCGGTTCACCATCGTGACCTCGCTGCCGTACGACCGGGACAGCACCACCATGGCGGGCTTCCCGATGTGCGCGGACTGCGCCCGTGAGTACGCGGACCCGGCCGACCGGCGGTTCCACGCCCAGCCGATCGCGTGCCCCGCCTGCGGTCCCCGGCTCACCCTGCGCACCGGCGCGGACGATCCCGGCGAGCTGCGCGACGGGGACGCGCTCGCCGAGGCCCGCCGGCTGCTGGCCGAGGGTGCCGTGGTCGCGGTCAAGGGGATCGGCGGCTACCACCTGGCGTGCGACGCGGGAGATCCCGCGGCCGTACGGTCCCTGCGCAAGCGCAAGAACCGCGGCGGCAAGCCCTTCGCGGTGCTCGCCGGATCGCTGGACACCGTCCGGCGGCTGGCCCATGTCGGGCCCGAGGAGCGGGAGTTGCTCCTCGGGCCGCGCAAGCCGGTGGTCCTGCTGCGGCGGCGGCCGACGGCGGGCGACGAGATCGCCGCGGGCGTCGCGCCGGGCAGCCCCGACCTCGGCTTCCTGCTCCCGTACACGCCGGTGCACCGGCTGCTGCTCGGGCTGCCCGGTGATCCGCCGGGTCCCGCCGTCCTCGTGCTGACCAGCGGGAACCGCTCGGGCGAGCCCATCGTCACCGACGACGAGGAGGCGCTGACCCGGCTGGCGGGGCTCGCCGACGCCTGGCTCGGCCACGACCGGCCCGTCCATGTGCCCTGCGACGACTCGGTGGTGCGGGTGTGCGCGGGCGCCGAGCTCCCGGTGCGCCGGTCGCGCGGTTACGCCCCCTTCCCGGTCGCGCTGCCGGTTCCGGTGGTCCCGGCCCTGGCCGTGGGCGGGGACCTGAAGAACACCTTCTGCGCCGGGGACGGCCGCTACGCCTGGCTGTCCGCGCACGTCGGGGACATGGACGACCTGGCCACCCTGAACGCCTTCGAGCGGGCCACCGGCCATCTCACGGACCTCACCGGCGTCAGACCGCGGCTGCTCGTCGCCGACCGGCATCCCGGCTACCGCTCCACCCAGTGGGCGCGGCGCGCCGCCGCCGCCCTCGGGCTGCCCCTGCGCCAGGTGCAGCACCACCACGCCCATGTCGCCTCGGCGATGGCCGAGCACGGTCTCGACGGTTCGGCGCCGGTGATCGGGGTCGCCTTCGACGGGACCGGGTACGGCGACGACGGTGCCGTGTGGGGCGGCGAGGTGCTGATCGCCGACTACGACGGATACCGGCGGTTCGCCCACTTGGCCTATGTCCCGCTGCCGGGCGGCGACGCGGCCGTACGCAATCCCTACCGGATGGCGCTGTCGCATCTGCGGGCCGCGGGACTGCCCTGGCACGACGGGCTGCCGTGCGCGGCGGCGGCCACCCCGGAGGAGCGGCGACTGCTCGGACGGCAGCTGGAACGCGGGCTGGGCTGCGTTCCCACGTCCAGCATGGGCCGGCTCTTCGACGCGGTGTCCTCGCTCGCGGGGGTGTGCCACCGGGTGGAGTACGAGGCCCAGGCGGCGATGGAGCTGGAGAACGCGGCGCTGGCCGACCTGGCCGGACCGCTCGCCGACGACGAGCGGAACGACGCGTACCGGTTCATTCTGAGAGCGGTCCGTCAGGACCCCGGGGCGCCGCTGGTCGCCGATCCGGCGCCGGTCCTGGCCGCCGCCGTCGCGGACGTCGGTGCCGGTGTCACGGCCGGTGCCGTGGCCCGCCGGTTCCACCGGGCCGTCACGGACCTGGTCCTGGACGTGTGCGCGACGGCACGGAAGCGGACCGGCATCGGCACCGTCGCCCTCAGCGGCGGGGTGTTCTGCAACGCCCTGCTCACCGAGGGCTGCGGGGCCGTCCTGGAACGGGACGGCTTCACCGTGCTGAGGCACCACAGGGTTCCCCCCAACGACGGAGGTCTGGCCCTCGGCCAGCTGGCCGTCGCCGCCAGGTCGCCGGACTGACCGGGCGGAGCGCACGAGCGAGGCAGGAGCGACTCATGTGTCTGGCCGTACCCGGCCGAGTGCTGGAGATCGAGGAACGTGACGCGACACGGATGGCCAAGGTGGACTTCGGCGGTGTCGTCAAGGACGTGTGTCTGGAGTACGTGCCGGACATGAAGGTCGGTGACTACGCCATCGTCCATGTGGGATTCGCGTTGCAGCGGCTGGACGAGGAATCGGCGAAGCAGACCCTGGAGCTCTTCGAGAACCTCGGAGTGCTGGAGGAGGAGTTCGGCGACGCCTGGGGCAAGGCGGCCCGGGACGCGGGCGCCGAACGCCCCGCGGGAACCGGACTTCCGCCCCTGGAGGGCGCCGAGAAGGAGGCGCGGTCATGAAGTATCTGGACGAGTTCAGCGACCCGGTCCTCGCCAAGCGGCTCTTCGACGACATCAGGGCGGTCACCACCCGGCCCTGGTCGCTCATGGAGGTCTGCGGCGGCCAGACCCACTCGATCATCCGCCACGGCATCGACCAGCTCCTGCCCGAGGAGATCCAGTTGATCCACGGACCGGGCTGCCCGGTCTGCGTGACCCCGCTGGAGATCATCGACAAGGCGCTGGAGATCGCCTCCCGGCCCGACGTCATCTTCTGCTCCTTCGGCGACATGCTGCGAGTGCCCGGCAGCGGCCGCGACCTGTTCAAGGTCAAGAGCGAGGGCGCGGACGTGCGGGTCGTGTACTCGCCGCTGGACGCGCTGAAGATCGCCCAGGAGAACCCGGACCGGCAGGTCGTGTTCTTCGGCATCGGCTTCGAGACCACGGCACCGCCCAACGCGATGACCGTCTACCAGGCCAAGAAGCTGGGCATCGCCAACTTCAGCCTGCTCGTCTCGCACGTCCGGGTGCCCCCGGCCATCGACGCGATCATGAACTCGCCGGACTGCCGGGTACAGGCGTTCCTCGCCGCCGGGCACGTCTGCACGGTCATGGGCACGGCCGAGTACCCCGAACTCGCCGAGCGGCACCGGGTGCCGATCGTCGTGACGGGCTTCGAGCCGCTCGACATCCTGGAGGGCATCCGCCGTGCGGTGATCCAGCTGGAGGCGGGGCAGCACACCGTGGAGAACGCCTATCCGCGCGCGGTGCAGCCCGAGGGAAGTCCCGCGGCGCGGGCCATGCTCTCCGACGTCTTCGAGGTGACCGACCGGGCCTGGCGCGGGATCGGCATGATCCCGGTGAGCGGCTGGCGGCTGTCGCCCAAGTACCGCGAGTTCGACGCCGAGCACCGCTTCTCGGTGACGGGCATCGAGACCGAGGAGTCGACGGTCTGCCGCAGCGGCGAGGTGCTCCAGGGACTCATCAAGCCGCACGAGTGCGCCGCGTTCGGCAAGGAGTGCACCCCCCGCAATCCGCTGGGCGCCACCATGGTCTCCAGCGAGGGCGCGTGCGCCGCGTACTACCTCTACCGGCGTCTGGAGACCCCGGACAAGGAGGCGAGTTCCGTTGGCTGACTCGGCTTACGCTCCCGCCGACTTCTCCTCGTGGACCTGTCCCGCGCCGCTGCGCGACCACGACCGGATCGTGATGGGGCACGGCGGTGGCGGCACCCTCTCCGCGGAACTCGTCGAGCACCTGTTCGCGCCCGCCTTCGGCAACAAGGTGCTGGCCGAACTCGGCGACTCCGCGCGTCTGCTGATGGGCGGTGCCCGGCTCGCCTTCTCCACCGACTCCTTCGTCGTACGGCCGCTGTTCTTCCCCGGCGGCAGCATCGGGGACCTCGCCGTCAACGGCACGGTCAACGACCTGGCCATGGCCGGGGCCGTACCGGCCTATCTCTCCTGCGCGTTCATCCTGGAGGAGGGGGTCGAGCTCTCCGTCGTGGGGCGGGTGGCCGAGGCGATGGGCGAGGCGGCGCGGACGGCCGGGGTGACGGTCGCGACCGGCGACACCAAGGTGGTCGACGCCGGTCACGGAGACGGCGTCTTCATCAACACGGCCGGGATCGGCCTGATCCCGGACGGCGTCGACATCCGTCCGCAGCGCGCGGCCCCCGGTGACGTGGTGCTGGTCAGCGGCCCGATCGGCGTGCACGGGGTGGCGATCATGAGCGTGCGCGAGGGTCTTGAGTTCGGCGTCGAGATCCAGAGCGACACCGCGTCGCTGGCCGGCCTGGTCGCCGACATGCTGGCCGTCTGCCCCGACATCCACGTGCTGCGCGATCCGACCCGCGGCGGTCTGGCGACCTCGTTGAACGAGATCGCGGCGGCGGCCGGGGTCGGCGTCCGGCTCGACGAGCGGTCGCTTCCGGTCCCGGAGACGGTCGCCAACGCCTGCGCCTTCCTGGGCCTCGACCCGCTGTACGTGGCCAACGAGGGCAAGCTGGTGGCCTTCGTGGCGGCCGAGCACGCGGACGCCGTCCTCGCCGCGATGCGCGCCCATCCGCTGGGCAAGGAGTCCGTGGCGATCGGGCACTGCGTCCCCGACCATCCCGGCATGGTGGTCGCGGCCACCGGTCTGGGCGGCACCCGGGTGGTGGACATGCCGCTCGGAGAGCAGCTGCCCCGCATCTGCTGACCCACCGCCGGGCCCGCCGCCGACGGGCGGGCCCGGCGTCGCACCCTCCCGAGGCCGGTCCTCGGTGACGGCCCGCACCCCCCGGGCGTCAACGGGGACCGGCCTCCTCCGTGTGTCCGGCGCGTGCAACCCTCTCGCAACGTCCGGTCTGGTCGGCTGATCCGCGACAGCCGCGAGACCCGAGGGGAAGCCGATGGACGTCGTCCCGCGCGTGGAACTGACACCCGCGGCCGCCGAACTGCTGCGGCGGCTGCGCACCGAGCACGGACCGCTGATGTTCCATCAGTCCGGCGGCTGCTGCGACGGCAGCGCGCCCATGTGCTACCCGGAGGGCGAGTTCCGCACCGGCGGTTCCGACGTCCTGCTGGCCGATCTGGAGGTCGAGGGCGTCACGGAGCCGGTGTCCTTCTGGATGTCGAAGAGCCAGTTCGAGCTGTGGTCCCACACGCGCCTGATCGTGGACGTCGTACCGGGCCGTGGCAGCGGCTTCTCCCTGGAAGCACCCGAAGGAGTGCGTTTTCTCATCCGTTCCCGCGTCGTCGGCGCCTAGCCACCGCCCCGGGTCCCCGTCTCTGATGCAATTCTGCTGATTCCCGGCAGAGTTGACGAGACATCAGGGGGCACGGTGACGCGTCTTGGCAGACGGTTCAGAACGGCACTCACGGTCTTCACGGCAGGCGGAGCGCTGGCCGGTGCGGCCCTGACGGGGGCGGCGCCGGCCAGCGGCGCGGAGAAGGCGGCCTCCCTCGCACCCGGCGTCGTCTACACGCAGTTGGACATCCCCTCGGCCAAAGGCATGGCCCACGCCCATGTGTTGACCGTGGATCTGCGCAATCCCCGGGTACGGGTCGATCTCCTCCACCCCGGTGCCGTGGCGTCCCGGGCACCCGTGTCCGAACTCGCCGACTCCCGGGGCGCGGTCGCCGGGGTCAACGGCGACTTCTTCGACATCACCGAGACACAGCATCCGGGCGTGGAGGCGACGGGCGCGACGGTGGGCCCGGAGATCGCGAGCGGCCGCGGCCTCAAGGGGGCCGTCCCCGACGGCCAGCGGTTCGGTCCTGCGCTGCCGCCCGGCACGAACACCGAGGAGGTGTTCGGCGTGGGCGTCGACGGCCGGGCCCGGCTGGACCACGTGGCCCTCGAAGGGTCGGTCCGCAGCGCCGCCGGCACCTGGCGGCTCGGGGGCCTCAACCAGTACGCGCTCCCGGTCGGCTCCGTCGGCGAGTTCACCTCGGACTGGGGCGGCGTCTCACGGGTCCGGGCGACCTGCGGCACGGACACGGACCGGGCAGCGCCGTGCAGCACGCGGACCTGGGAGGTGACGCTCCGGCGCGGGCGGGTCGTGTCCACCACCGGGACTCCGGGAAGCGGACCGATCGCCCGGGGCACCACCGTGCTGGTCGGCCGTGAGGCGGGCGCCGGGAAACTGCGGAAGCTGTCGGTGGGCGAGCGGGTCGGGGTACGGCACCGGCTGGTCGCGAAGTCCTCCCGGGTGCCCTACCGGTTCGCGATCGGCGGCTATCCGATGATGACCGGCGGAGTACCGCTGCCGGGTCTGGACGACAGGACCTCCGCCGTACGCACCGCCGTGGGCTTCTCCGACCACGGGCACCGGATGCAGCTCCTGGCCCTGGACGGCGCTCCCCGGTTCCGGGCCGGGCTCACCATCGCCGAGGTCACCCGCGCCATGAGGCGACTGGGGTCCCAGTCCGCGTTCAGCCTGGACGGCGGCGGATCCACGACGATGGTCGCCCGGCCGGCGGGGGCGGACGGCGTCAGTGTCCTCAACCATCCGAGCGGCGGCGCCGAGCGTCCCGTCCCCAACGGCATCGGGGTGTTCACGGACCTTCGAGGCGTCCGCCGGTCAGGGTGACAGGCTGCCGACGAGGTCGGCCGTCGAGGTGATACCGCTGTGGATGGCCGGGGCCATGCTCGTGCTGGCCAGCAGGAACCCGAGCAGGGCGCAGACCAGGGCGTGGGAGACCTTCAGCCCGCCGTTGCGCAGGAAGATCACCGCCAGCACCAGGAGAAACAGCACCGCAGAGATGGAAATGGCCATCGTCAACCTCCTCCGCCACGTCCGCTTCGCGGCGTTCGGCCGTAAGTGTGGCGTAGCGGAGGGTTGGTCCGGGCGGCTGACGTGTCCCCCGATCGGGTGGAGTTGCGCCGTCGTCCGTGAGGGCCCGGAAACGACCAGGTCGCGGCCCCCGGCGGACGAACTGGCCTCAGCCGCGGAGGGCGGAACGGGCTCCGGCACCGGCAGGCGGAACCGGCTCTGGCGCCGGCAGACGGAATGGGCTCCGCCCCCGGCACCGGCAGGGGAACGGGCTCTGGCGCCGGCAGGCGGATCGGGATCCGGCGCCGGCTGGCGGAACTGGCTCTGGCGCCGGCAGGCGGAACCGGCTCCAGCCACGGCACGCGGATCGGCCTCCGGCGCCCGCAGGCGGAGCCGGTTCCGCCCCCGCGCACGGGAAGGGCCCGCCCCGGATCGGGGCGGGCCCTTCGCGGGACGCGGTCAGGGTGCCTGGAGGTCGACCAGTCCGGCCAGGGCCTCGCGGTGGGCGCCCGCCGTGCCGTAGGCGATCGAGTCGGCCTTGGCGCGCTTGAGGTAGAGGTGCGCCGGGTGCTCCCAGGTCATGCCGATGCCGCCGTGCAGCTGGACCGCCTCCTCCGCGGCGTGCACGGCGACGGGTGCCGCGTACGCCTGGGCGACGGCGACGGCCACGTCCCCGTCCGCACTGACGGTAGCCAGGGCGTCGGCGGCGTTGCGGGCCGCGGCACGGGTGCCGACGACCTCCAGCCACACCTGGGCCAGCCGGTGCTTGAGCGCCTGGAATCCGCCGACCGGCCGGTTGAACTGCTTGCGTTCCTTGAGGTAGCGGACCGTCTCCGTCAACGCGTACTCGGCGATGCCGAGTTGCTCGGAGGCGAGCAGTCCGGCACCGGCCCGCAGCGCCCGCCGCACGGCACCCGCGGCATCGGCGGTGAGCTCCCGCGCGGGCGCCGCCTCGAAGGTGATCCGGGCGAGCGGCCTGGTCAGGTCGAGGCTGACCTGCGGCGCGATCGTGACGGCGGCCGCGTCGACGGCGTACAGCCCGCCGTCCTCGGCCGGGACGAGCAGGACGTCGGCGGCGGCCGCGTCCGCGATGCCCGTCAACTCCCCGTGCAGGGAACCGTTCTCCAGCCGGACGGTCCTGTGGGCGGCTCCCGGTCCCACGTTCAGCGCGACCGCGAGGACGCCCACGGTCCGGCCCGAGGCGAGCGCGGCGAGCAGGTCGGCCGCGGCCGCCCCCTCGCAGGCCAGCAGGGCCTCGGTCGCGACAACGGCGCTGGTCAGATAGGGGACGGGCGCGACGGCGCGGCCCAACTCCTCAAGGACCACGGCGGCTTCGCGGTGCGTGGCACCCTGACCGCCCATCTCCTCGGGCACCAGCAGCCCGGCCAGGCCCATGCCCTGGGCGAGCGCCTTCCAGAGTTCGGGGTCGTGCGGGGTGTCGGACTCGCTGCGGGTGATCACGTCGGCCGCGGCGCAGCGGTCGGTGAGGAGGTCGCGGACGGCGGCCCGCAGCGCCTCCTCCTCCTCGGTGTAGAGCAGATCGGGCTCGGTGCTCACCTGGCTCATCGGGCGAGGTCCTTCCATGCGACGTCCTTGTCGGTGCGCGGCTCGGACGGCAGGCCGAGGACGCGTTCGGCGACGATGTTCAGCAGGACCTCGCTGGTCCCGCCCTCGATGCTGTTGCCCTTGGAGCGCAGGTAGCGGTATCCGGCGTCCCGGCCGGTGAAGTCGACCAGTTCGGGCCGGCGCATCGTCCAGTCCTCGTACAACAGGCCTTCCTCGCCGAGTAGTTCGACTTCGAGGCCGCTGATCTCCTGGTTCAGCCGGGCGAAGCCGAGCTTCATGCCGGCTCCGTCGTGGCCGGGCTGGCCCTGGGCGAGCTGCTGGCGCAGCCGTTCGCCGGACAGCCGGGCGACCTCGGACTCGACCCACAGCCTCAGCAGGCGCTGGTGCGTGTCGTGGGTGCGCAGTTCGGGCCGCTCGCGCCAGGTCTTCGCGACCGGGCCGATCATGCCGCCCTCGCGCGGGATGCGCATGCCGCCGATGGAGACGCGCTCGTTCATCAGGGTGGTCTGCGCGACCCGCCAGCCGTCGCCGACCTCGCCGAGGCGGTGGGCGTCGGGAATGCGGACGTCGGTGAGGAACACCTCGTTGAACTCGGCCTCGCCGGTGATCTGGCGCAGCGGCCGGACGTCGACGCCCGGGTCGCTCATGTCGCAGACGAAGTAGGTGATGCCCCGGTGCTTGGGCAGGTCCGGGTCGGTGCGGGCGATGAGGATGGCCCAGCGTGCCAGGTGGGCGCTGGAGGTCCACACCTTCTGCCCGTTGACCACCCACTCGGCGTCCTCGCCGTCCGTGCGGACGGCGCGGGTGCCGAGGGCGGCGAGGTCCGAGCCGGCGCCGGGCTCGCTGAAGAGCTGGCACCACACCTCCTCGCCGGTCCACAGGGGCCGCAGGAAGCGGCGCTTCTGCTCCTCCGTGCCGAAGCCGAGGATGGTCGGGGCGGCCATGCCGAGGCCGATCCCGATCCGGCGCGGGTCGTTGTCGGGAGCGCCGGCCGCCGCGAGTTCGGCGTCCACGACGGCCTGGAGGCGGCGCGGGGCGCCGAGTCCGCCGAGGCCCTCGGGGTAGTGGACCCAGGCGAGCCCGGCGTCGAAGCGGGCCCGCAGGAAGTCCAGCCGGTCCGTCTCCCCGGGCGGGCAGGCGGTCAGCAACTCCTGGGTGCGGCGGCGCAGTTCGGCTGCGTCGGTCATGCGGCGGCTCCGTTCTCCAGTGTGGGCACCACGGCGATCCGTCCGGTGCTGACTCCGTCGGCGACCCGCTGCACGGCGGCCGCGGCCCCGCTCAGCGGCACCCGCTCGCTCACCAGCGGCTTGATCGCGCCCCGTGCGGCCAGCTCGGTGAGCTGCTCGTGGCAGTGCAGGACGAGCTTCGGGTTCTTGGTGTTGTACAGGCCCCAGTGCAGGCCGAGGATCGCGTAGTTCTTGACGAGGGCGTGGTTCAGCGCGGGGCTCGGGATGGAGCCGCTCGCGAAGCCGACGACCACGATCCGGCCCTCGAAGGCGACGACCTTCGTGGACTGGGTGTAGGCCTCGCCGCCCACGGGGTCGTAGATCACGTCCGCGCCGCGTCCGCCGGTCGCTTCCTTGACGGCGCCGATCACGTCCTCGGAGCGCCGGTCGACGACGACGTCGCAGCCCAGTTCGCGTGCCACGGCCGCTTTGTCGGCCCCGCCCACGACACCGATGACCCGCGCGCCCGCGGCCTTTCCGAGCTGGACGGCGGCGCTGCCGACCCCTCCGGCGGCGGCGTGCACGAGGAGCGTCTCGCCGGCCTCCAGGCGGGCCCGGCGGTGCAGGCCGAACCAGCCGGTCTGGTAGCCGATGTGCAGGGCGGCGGCCTCGGCGTCGTCGAGGGAGTCGGGGGCCGGCAGCAGTGCGGCGGCGTCGGCGACCGCGTACTCGGCGAAGCCGCCGTGGGGCAGCGCGGGGTTGGCGATCACCCGGCGGCCGTCCTCGGTCTCGCCGCAGATCTCCACGCCGGGCGTGAACGGCAGCGGCGGCCTGACCTGATACTGGCCGCGGCACATTAGCGCGTCCGGGAAGTTGATGTTCGCGGCGCGCACCTTGAGCAGGACCTGGCCGTCACCGGGCGTCGGCCGGTCCACCTCCACCAGGCGCATCGCCTCCGCGGGCTCGCCGTTCTGGTGCACTTGCCATGCCTGCATGCGGGGCCTCCAGGGGGACTGCGTCTGCTGACCGGGGTCCTTCGCATACTAAGCGGTCGCTTGCCACCCTGGGAACAGCGGACCGCCGTCGTCTTCGCCACGCGGGACACCGACGCCCCCCGATGGGCCACGGATCGACCGCCGACGCCCCCGTGGCGCCTCGGATCGACCGCCGACCGCCCAGCGGCCCGCCTGCCGACCTCCCTGCGGCCCACCCGGTGACCGCTCTGCCGGCCGCCTTCGCCGGCCGCTCCACCGACCGTCTCGCCCGCCGCACCGCCGACCGCCTCGCCGGCCCCGTCGGCCGTCCTCAGGCGTCCGCGGACCGCGTCTTCGGCCGCGCCCGCACATGCATCCGCTCGCCCTGCGGCCCGAACAGGCTCAGGAACTCCGCGGGCCCCTCCCCCGTCGACCCGAACCAGTGCGGCACGCGGGTGTCGAACTCCGCCGCCTCTCCGGCCTCCATGACGACGTCGTGCTCGCCGAGGACCACGCGCAGCCGCCCGGAGAGCACGTACAGCCATTCGTAGCCCTCGTGCGTGCGCGGATCGGGCTCCGCCGTCCGCTTCGGTTCGCGCACCTTGTAGGCCTGGAGTCCGCCCGGCTGGCGGGTCAGCGGCCAGTAGGTGCGGCCGTGCCGCACGATCGGCTCGGCACGCACCCGGGGGTCGTCGGCCGGCCGCGCGCCGACCAGCTCGTCCAGGGCCACCTGATGGGCCCGCGCGATGGGCAGCAGCAGCTCCAGGCTCGGCTTGCGCAGACCCGACTCCAGGCGCGAGAGGGTGCTCACCGAGATGCCGGTCGCCTCGGACAGCCCGGCCAGGGTCGCCCCGCGCTCCTTCCTGATCCGCCGCAGCCGCGGACCCACCTCGGCGAGGACAGCGTCCGTCGTGTCCTCCCCGGCCGCCGCCTCGCGTCCGCTCCGGTCCCGTTCGCTCTCGCCCGCACGGGCCGCGTCAGTCATCCCTCCATTGCAGAATCGGCAAAGCCATTTGTCAATACGGCGGGTTCCGGGCGACCTTCTGGGTGGAGGTGGTCAGCATGACCGAGACATCGACCGAGACATTGCCCGAGACATCGACCGGAGCATCCACCGGAACGTCTGCGGGGACCTACGAAGTGGTCGTCGTCGGCGGCGGCACGGCGGGGCTCTCCGCGGCCCTGGTCCTCGGACGGGCCCGGCGCCGCACGCTCGTCGTCGACGAGGGCGAGCCGCGCAACGCCCCGGCCGCGCACCTGCAGGGATATCTGACCCGCGACGGCATGCCGCCCGCCGAGTTCCTCGCCCAGGGCCGGCGCGAGGTCGAGGGGTACGGGGTGGAGATCGTCAGGGGCCGGGTGGTGGACGCCGTCCGGGACGGCGCCGGGGAGTTCGACGTCACGATCGGCTCCGGAACCACCTTCCACGCCCGCCGGGTGATCGTCACGACGGGGCTGGCCGACGAGATGCCGCCGGTGCCCGGAGTCGCCGAGCGCTTCGGACGCGATGTGCTGCACTGCCCGTACTGCCACGGCTGGGAGGTGCGCGACCAGGCCTTCGGCGTCCTGGCCACGACCCCGCTGAGCGTGCACCAGGCGCTCATGGTCGGCCAGTGGTCGAAGGACGTCACCCTGTTCCTGCACACGGTGGCGGAGGACGAGCTCTCCGACGAGGACCTGCGCCGGCTGGCCGCCGCGGGTGTCGCCGTGGTCCCGGGCGAGGTCGCGGAGCTGGTGGTCGCGGAGGACCGGCTCACCGGCGTACGGCTCGTGGACGGGAGCACGCACGCGCGCTCGGTGCTGTTCGTGGCACCGCGCCCGGTGCCGCGGACCGGCCTGCTGGAGCGGCTGGGCGCGGAGCTGCGGGAGACGCCGTTCGGCAGCTACCCGGTGACCGACCCGACCGGCCTGACCAGCGTCCCCGGCGTCTGGGCGGCCGGCAACGCCGCCGGTTTCGCGGAGCAGGTGGTGAACGCGGCGAGCGGCGGCTACCGCGCGGCGGCCACGCTCAACGGCGAGCTCCTCTTCGCCGACCTCGACGCGTCGATCACGCGCGGACAGGGCTGAGACACGATATGCGGGGACACGACGTGCGGGGACACGCCCCGGACGCCGTACAGGTGTGCGGCGGGCTCCCGCGTTGCACGATGGCTGCATGCTGCTGAGCCGGCTCGCCCATGTGTCCCAGGAGGTCGCCGCCACCTCGGCGCGGTCCCGGAAGACCGCTCTGCTCGCCGAGCTGTTCCGGGACGCCGAGGCGGACGACGCGCCGATCGTGATCCCGTATCTGGCGGGCCGCCTGCCGCAGGGCCGCATCGGCGTCGGCTGGAAGGTGCTGAGCGCACCGGTCACCCCGGCGGCCGCCCCCACCCTCACCGTGCGTGAGGTCGACGCCCGGCTCACCGCGCTCGGCGAGCTGTCCGGCACCGGCTCGCAGGCCGAACGGGCGCGCCTGGTCGGCGAGTTGATGGCGGCGGCCACGGAGGCGGAACAGCGTTTCCTGTTCGGGCTGCTGACCGGCGAGGTGCGGCAGGGCGCGCTGGACGCCCTCGCGGTCGAGGGGCTCGCGGAGGCGACCGGCGCGCCCGCGGCGGACGTGCGGCGGGCGGTGATGCTGGCGGGCTCGCTGCGAGCGGTGGCGCGGGCGCTCCTGGCGGACGGGCCGGAGGCCCTGGCCGGCTTCCGGCTGACCGTCGGCCGGCCGGTGCTGCCGATGCTGGCGCACTCCGCCTCCTCCGTCGCCGAGGCGGTCGGCAAGCTCGGCGCCTGCGCGGTCGAGGAGAAGCTCGACGGCATCCGGGTGCAGCTGCACCGGGACGGCGAGGAGGTCAGGGTCTACACCCGCACCCTCGACGACATCACCGACCGGCTGCCTGAACTGACCTCAGCGGCGCGGGAGTTGCCGGGCGAGCGGTTCATCCTGGACGGCGAGGTGATCGCGCTGGACGACCAGGGGCGGCCGCGTTCCTTCCAGGAGACGGCCGCCCGGGTGGGCTCGCGCGTGGACGTGGCGACGGCGGCCGGGACGGTGCCCGTCTCCCCCGTCTTCTTCGACGCCCTGTCCGTCGACGGGCGGGACCTGCTCGATCTGCCGTTCACCGAGCGGCACGCGGAGCTGGCACGGCTGGTTCCCGAGCCGATGCGGGTCCGGCGCACGCTCGTGCCGGGGGCCGAGGACGCCGGGCGGGCGGAGACCTTCCTCGCCGACACCCTGGCCCGCGGGCACGAGGGGGTGGTCGTGAAGGCCCTCGACGCCTCGTACAGCGCGGGGCGGCGCGGTGCCGCCTGGCTCAAGGTCAAACCCGTGCACACCCTCGACCTGGTCGTCCTGGCGGCCGAATGGGGCCACGGACGGCGCACCGGCAAGCTCTCCAACCTGCATCTCGGCGCCCGCACCGGCGACGGCTCCTTCGCCATGCTCGGCAAGACGTTCAAGGGCATGACCGACGCGATGCTCACCTGGCAGACGGAACGCTTCCGGGAGCTGGCCGTGGATGACGACGGCCTTGTGGTGACCGTACGACCCGAGCTCGTCGTGGAGATCGCGTACGACGGGCTCCAGCGGTCCACCCGCTACCCGGCCGGTGTCACCCTGCGCTTCGCCCGGGTCGTGCGCTATCGCGAGGACAAGCCGGCGGCCGAGGCCGACACCGTCGACACCCTGCTGGCGGCCCACCCGGAGGTGACGCGATGAGCGGAGGACAGCGCGGAAAGAGGAGCGCCGGACTGCTGTTGTTCCGACACACCGATCATGGCGTCGAGGTATTGGTCGGCCATATGGGAGGCCCGTTCTTCGCACGGCGCGACAGTGGGGCCTGGACCCTCCCCAAGGGCGAGTACGAGCCCGGCGAGACGGCCTGGGACGCCGCCCGCCGGGAGTTCCGCGAGGAGCTCGGGCTGCCACCGCCCGACGGGGAGGCGCTGGCGCTCGGCGAGGTCACCCAGACGAACGGCAAGGTGGTCACGGCCTGGGCGATCGAGGCGGACCTCGATCCCGCGGCCGTGGTCCCCGGCACGTTCACGATGGAGTGGCCGCCCGGATCGGGACGGCGGCGGGAGTTCCCCGAGCTGGACCGGGTGGAGTGGATGAGCCCGGAGCGGGCCAGGACCCTGCTGGTGACCGCCCAGACCGTGTTTCTCGACCGGCTGGCGGAGCACTCGGCCTGAGAGCCGGCGTTCGGCAGCCAGCGCCGGCTCGCCAGGGAACCCCGCCGCCCGCGTTGCGCCGCGGCGCGCCGCGCGGGAGGGTCGGGGAACAGTCAGCTCTCAGGAGGTCGGCCATGCCCATCGCGACGGTGAACCCGGCGAACGGCGAGACGCTCAAGACGTACGACGCCCTCGGCGCCGAGGAGATCGAGCGCAGGCTCGCTGCCGCCGAGGCCACGTTCCGCACGTATCGCACCACGCCCTTCGCCGAGCGTGCCCGGCTCATGCACCGCGCGGCCGCGCTCCTGGACGAGGACGTGCCCGACATCGGCCGGGTGATGACAACCGAGATGGGCAAGCCGGTCAAGCAGGCCAGGGCGGAGGCCGCCAAGTGCGCCAAGGCGATGCGCTGGTACGCCGACCACGCCGAGGACCTCCTCGCCGACGAGCTCGCCGCCCCCGCCGACGCCGCCGACTCCGGGGCCTCCCGGGTGATCGCGCGCTACCGGCCGCTCGGGCCCGTGCTCGCGGTGATGCCGTGGAACTTTCCGCTCTGGCAGGTGGTCCGGTTCGCCGCGCCCGCGCTGATGGCGGGCAACGTGGGCCTGCTCAAACACGCCTCGAACGTGCCGCAGACCGCCCTCTACCTGGAGGATCTGTTCCGGCGCGCGGGCTTCCCCGAGGGCTGCTTCCAGACGCTGCTGATCGGGTCGGGGGCCGTCGAGGGCGTCCTGCGCGACCCGCGGGTCAAGGCGGCCACCCTCACCGGCAGCGAACCGGCCGGCCGTGCGGTCGCCTCGGTCGCCGGGGACGAGGTCAAGAAGACGGTGCTGGAGCTGGGCGGCAGCGACCCGTACGTCGTGATGCCGTCCGCGGACGTGGAGCGCGCCGCGACCGTCGCCGTCACCGCGCGTGCCCAGAACAACGGGCAGTCGTGCATCGCCGCCAAGCGGTTCATCGTGCACAGGGACGTGTTCGACGCCTTCGCGGAACGGTTCACGGCGGGCATGCGGGCCCTCAGGATCGGCGACCCGCTGGAGGAGGACACCGACATCGGGCCGCTCTCCACCGAGCAGGGGCGCGCGGACCTGGAGGAACTCGTGGACGACGCCGTCGACAACGGGGCGACGCTGCTGTGCGGCGGCGAACGACCCGACGGTTTCGGCGCCGGGTACTACTACGCGCCGACCGTGCTCACCGACATCACGCCCGACATGCGCATCCACCTGGAGGAGACGTTCGGGCCGGTCGCCACGCTGTACCGGGCCGAGGACCTGGACGACGCGGTCGCCCTCGCCAACGACACCCCGTTCGGGCTGAGCTCGAACCTGTGGACCCGTGACGAGGCCGAGGTGGAGCGGTTCGTACGTGATTCCGAGGCGGGTGGGGTGTTCGTCAACGGGATGACGGCCTCCCACCCTGCGTTCCCCTTCGGCGGGGAGAAGCGGTCCGGCTACGGGCGTGAACTGTCGGGACACGGAATCCGCGAGTTCTGCAACATCACCACCGTATGGCACGGAGCGTGAGCGTTCCGCGGCTACGATCCCTCGTGTGAACCGCGAAGTGACCCTCCCCCTGATCGTCGACGACCGCGGCACGTTGCAGGTGGCCGCCGCCGACGTCAGCAAGCTGCTGCGCACGGTGGGCGGCCGGTGGCTGCATCTGGTGGAGGCCGGCCAGGACGGCCTCGACGAGGACACGGTGGCCGCGCTCACGATCGAACTGGCCAAGCTGGCCGACCGGATCGACGTGGCCTGCATCGCGCACAGCAGCGGACCCAGCGGCCGCTGAACCCGGGCGGCGGTGCCCGACCGGCGCTCGGCCCAGTCCCCGCCCGAGGGGTACGCGGCGCCATCCGGGCCCGCCGGGACGGCGGCGTCCCGGGGCGGCGGCGCCGGGGTCAGGCGACCCGCTGGTCCAGCTCCCACAGCGCGTGCCAGAACCTCGACTCGTAGGCCTGGAGCAGCCGGCCCTGGCGCAGGACCTCGTCCCGTGAGATGCGGTCCGCGTCGAGGCCGGCCTGGACGGCGGCCAGGGCCCGGTCCTCCAGGTCGGGCGCGGGCGCGGCGAAGAGGTCGAAGAAGCCGCAGGCCTCGTCGTCGAAGCCGTAGTGCCGGCGCAGGGCCTCGGCGATGGTCTCGCAGTAGCCGCCCCACGCGGCGACGTTGGCGCCGAGCGCGAGGACCACGTCGGCCGGTTCCCCGTTCAGGGCGAGCCAGGCGACGTACGCGGGATAGGCCTGGCAGTCGGCGAGCGGTTCGTACTCCGCCGCCTGCGCGTCGTCGGCTCCCACCGCCGCGGCGAACGCGCCGAGCCGGTCCGCCGCGAGGGCCTCGCCCTCGGCGAGCAGCTCGAAGAACGCGGCGCTCGCCGGGTCGGGGGCCGACTCCTTCGTGCCGGCGGCCGAGCGTTCGGCCAGGTGGACGAAGGCCCGGTGGTCCGCGGCGATGACATGGCGCTGTTCCAGGGCGAGGGCCGCGAGGGTTCCGGGCTGGGCGGCGCCCCTGGCGATCAGGGGCAGCAGCCGGTTGGCGTGGGGATCGGGGGCGAGCTGCCCGGTGACGCCCTCCAGCAGTTCCCTGGCCGTCCGCACCATCACGCACTCCTTCGGTCGCCCGACTCCGACCCCCCGCGACCAGAGTGCACGGTCACCCCCACTTCCCCCCGCTGCGACGCGAATTCCCAGGTCCGCTGGGGTGACACTCCCGCGACCGGCCGACGAGCGCGGACACGACCTAGGCCCCCGGGGGCGCCGGGCGGTTCCCCGGCCTGTCCGCCGGGCCCGGGAGCCGGCGGTCCTGCGCCTCCCCGACGACGATCTGCCGCTTGTAGTTCCAGAGCCTTTGCCGCTCGTCCCTCGTCAGGTAGTCCGCCAGACGGTCCACCTCGTCCCAGGCAGCCGCCCGCGCCGCACGAGCCGCACGCCAGTCACGCCGTTTCACGGCGTCGTCCAACGCGGCCATGAGCCCGGTCAACGGCTTCCGCGCATCCTTCTGCCGCCTCGTGAAACCGGTGTCCCCGGGCACGGCCCGCCGCTCTTCCCAAGCCGGGCCACCGGCGACCAGATGCACCCGCGGCCGCACCCTGCGCACCACAGAAACCCACCTCCCCGTGCAGTCGTCCCCCCGAACCTATCGCCACGTCACATCACTGTGGGTACGGGTCAAGGCGAGCCCGGTCCCGGATCCGGGCACGCCCGAGCGGCCCTTCCCGGGACCGGGAGGGCCGCTTGCGGGGAGGCACGCGATGCGCGTCCCGGCGGGGATCCGCGTCAGCGGATCGGCATGCCCGAGAGGGTGCGGGCTATCACCAGGCGCTGGATCTCGCTGGTGCCCTCGAAGATCGTGTAAATCGCCGCGTCGCGGTGCATCCGCTCGACCGGGTACTCGCGCGTGTATCCGTTGCCGCCCAGGATCTGGATCGCCTGGCCGGTGACCTTCTTCGCCGTCTCGCTGGCGAACAGTTTCGACATCGAGCCCTCGGCCGCGGTGAACTGCTTGCCGTTGACCGCCATCCAGGACGCCCGCCAGACCAGCAGCCGGGCCGCGTCGATGGAGGTGCGCATGTCGGCGAGCTGGAAGGCGACGCCCTGGTTGTCGATGATCGGGCGGCCGAACTGCTCACGGGTCTTGGCGTAGTCGAGGGCCACCTCGTACGCGGCCCGCGCGGTGCCCACCGCCATGGCGCCGACGGCCGGACGGGAGGCCTCGAAGGTGGCCATCGCGGCGTTCTTCACCCGCTCGCCGCCTCCGGCCCTGGCGCGCTCACGGGCCCGGGCCAGGCGCTCGTCGAGCTTCTCCTTGCCGCCGAGCAGGCAGGAGCCGGGGATCCGGACGTTCTCCAGGACGACCTCGGCGGTGTGCGAGGCGCGGATGCCGTGCTTCTTGAACTTCTGGCCCTGGGACAGGCCGGGCGTGTTCGGGGGCACGATGAAGGAGGCGTGGCCCTTGGAGCCGAGCTCCGCGTCGACGACCGCGACGACGACGTGGACGTTGGCGATGCCGCCGTTGGTCGCCCAGGTCTTCGTGCCGTTCAGGACCCACTCGTCCTTGGCCTCGTCGTAGACGGCACGCGTACGCATCGAGGCGACGTCGGAGCCGGCGTCGGGCTCGGAGGAACAGAAGGCCGCGACCTTGACATCGTTGGCATCGCCGTACATCTGGGGGATCCAGGTGCCGATCTGCTCCTCGGTGCCGTTGGCGAGGACGCCCACGGCGGCGAGGCCGGTGCCGACGATGGACAGCGCGATGCCCGCGTCGCCCCAGAACAGCTCCTCCATCGCCATGGGTATGCCGAGCCCGGTGGCGTCGAAGTACTGCTGCGCGTAGAAGTCCAGGGAGTAGATGCCGACCTTGGCCGCCTCCTGGATGACCGGCCAGGGAGTCTCCTCACGCTCGTCCCATTCGGCGGCAGCGGGACGGATCACATCGGCGGCGAAGCCGTGCAGCCAGTCCCGGACCTCCTTCTGTTCGTCGTTGAGCTCCATGGTGAACTCGGCCATGTCCCCTCCAGCGCTGCACTAAACTGTTACTTGCGGTAACTGGAGTGTGTTACTGGCTAGTAGGAAAAGTCAACTCCCGGGCTCGGCTCGGCATCCCGTTCGATACCCATACGCCGGTGAGTGTTAGTTTGCGCAGGCGTCACCGAATCACCACGGGTGGGGAGAGCACATGGACACCACACAGCGGACCGATCAGCAGAGGTCCGCCGACCGCCGCCGGCGCGAACTGCTGGAAGCCGCCGACCGAGTGGTGCTGCGCGACGGCCCCGGGGCCTCCATGAACGCCATCGCCGCCGAAGCAGGCATCACCAAGCCCATCCTGTACCGCCACTTCGGGGACAAGGGCGGCCTCTACGCCGCGCTCGCCAAGCGCCACACGGACGCCCTCCTCGAAGCGCTGCGGGCGGCACTGGACGCCCCGGCCGAACGCCGTGAGCGTGTCGAGGCGACGCTCGACACCTACCTGGCGGCCATCGAGGCGCGACCCCAGGTCTACCGGTTCCTGATGCATCCGGCGGAGGGCGGCCAGCCGGGCGACGCCGGATTCGACATCGGCAAGTACTCCGCGCCGGTGCTGCGCCGCATGGGCGAGGAACTCGCCGAGGTGATCGAGGAGCGGGTGGACCTCGGGCCGGGCAGCCAGCAGCTCGCACGGGTGTGGGGACACGGCATCGTCGGCATGATGCACGCGGCCGGGGACTGGTGGCTCGGCGAACGCCCGTGCACGCGGGCCGAGTTGGTACGGAGCTTGGCCGACCTGCTGTGGGGCCGCCTCGCGGCGGCCGGCGACCGGGTCGGCGGCCCTGGCTTCTGACCGGGGTTCACACGGACACCCCGTCAGCGGGCCCGGCCGCGACGGCCGGAGACAGGACCGGCACGGCCCGGCACCCAACGGCGGGATACGGGACCGGCGCGGCCCGGCGCCGGCGGCGCGAACGCGGGAGAACAGGACCGCGCGGCCCGGCACCGACGGCGGGAGACAGGACCGGCACGGCCCGGCACCGGCACCGGCTCCGGCGGCCGGGACCCGGAGACCGGCCGGGCTGGGCCCAGCTCCGCCCAGCCCTGCCCCGGCCCCTCCGTCACCCGCTCCAGGAGGCCTTCGCCACCTGGCGCAGCAGACGGCTCCGGCGCCACCCGGTGAGCCGGTCCGCGTACACCCCGCCGTCGAGGTGGTCGCACTCGTGCTGGAGGCACCGCGCGAACCAGCCGGTGCCGTGCACGGTGACCGGCTCGCCGGTGACCGTGCGGCCCTCGACGAGCGCGTGGTCGAACCGCTCGGTGCCGGCTTCCAGGCCGGGCAGCGAGAGACAGCCCTCCGGCCCGCGCAGGACCACGCCGTCCGCCTCGACCAGACGGGGATTCACCACATGCCCGACATGACGGACATCGTCGTCGTCCGGGCAGTCGTACACGAAGACCCGCAGGCCGACGCCGATCTGGTTCGCGGCGAGGCCGACGCCCTCGGCGGCGTACATCGTCGCGAACATGTCCTCGACGAGCTCCGCGAGTTGGGGGCCGAACTCGGTGACGTCCGCGCAGGCTGTACGCAGGACGGGGTCACCGAGCAGGATGAGGGGCCGGACGCGCCCATGGGTGCCCGGGATGGATCCGTGTCGCATGGCGGCAAGGGTACGGTCCTGGTAGGCGCGCGCAGGTCGCGCCGGCACCGAGGTGGTGCCGCGATTCGGGCCCGTGAGTGGATCTCGATAGGCTGAGCCCCACATGTGCCGGGGGCAGGGGCGCGGCGCGTACGCAAGGAGGATCGAGAAACGATGTCAGGCAACTCGGACCCGCTGTCGCCGCGGGCCAAGCTGGCCGTGACGGCGGGCAAGGCGGCGGCAGCCGTCTCGCGAGCCGCCGGACGCGGCAGCGGATCGGTGATCGGCGGCCGGGTGGCGCTCAAGCTCGACCCCGACCTGCTGGCGAGGCTCGCCACGCACCTGGACGTGATCCTGGTGTCGGCGACCAACGGCAAGACCACGACGACCCGGCTGATCGCCGAGGCGCTGCGCGCCGCGGGCCCGGTCGTGTCCAACGCTCTCGGCGCCAACATGCCCGCGGGCATCACCTCGGCGCTGGCCGGGGGCTCGGACGCCAAGTTCGCGGTCATCGAGGTCGACGAGAAGTACCTCGCCGGTGTGGCCCGTGACACGGACCCGAAGTGCATCGCGCTGCTGAACCTCTCGCGCGACCAGCTCGACCGTGCCGCCGAGACCCGGATGATGGCCGAGCACTGGCGCGAGGGGCTGGCCGGATCCAAGGCCGTCGTGGTCGCCAACGCGGACGACCCGCTGGTCGTCTGGGCCGCCTCCTCCTCGCCGAACGTCATGTGGGTGGCGGCCGGCCAGATGTGGAAGGAGGACGCCTGGTCCTGCCCGTCGTGCGGCGGCGTGATGCAGCGCCCCGGCGACGACTGGTTCTGCGGCGAGTGCGGCTTCCGCCGTCCGACGCCGACCTGGGCGCTCTCCGGTGACCACGTCCTCGACCCGCACGGTTCCGCGTGGCCGATCCACCTCCAGCTGCCGGGCCGCGCCAACAAGGCGAACGCCGCCTCGTCGGCCGCCGTGGCCGCCGTCTTCGGGGTGCCGCCGCAGGTCGCCCTGGAGCGCATGTACCAGGTGCAGGCGGTGGCCGGACGCTACGACGTGGTCCAGTTCATGGAGCGCGATCTGCGTCTGCTGCTGGCCAAGAACCCCGCGGGCTGGCTGGAGACCTTCTCCCTGATCGACCCGCCGCCGACCCCGGTCATCCTGTCGGTGAACGCGCGCGGCGCCGACGGCACGGACACCTCCTGGCTGTGGGACGTCGACTACACCCGCCTGACCGGACACCCGATCTTCGTCCTCGGCGACCGCAAGCTCGACCTCGCCGTCCGTCTCGAAGTCGCCAACCAGCAGTTCCAGGTCTGCGACACCCTCGACCAGGCCGTGCAGATGGCACCGCCCGGACGCATCGAGGTCATCGCGAACTACACCGCATTCCAGGACTTGAGGCGTCGTGTCGGCAACTGAGCCACGGAGGACGAAGAGAATGACTGACAACAGCCTGCGCCTGGTGTGGATCTACCCGGACCTGCTGAGCACCTACGGCGACCAGGGCAACGCCCTCGTCGTGGAGCGCCGGGCGCGTCAGCGCGGCCTCGACGTGGCCCGTGTCGACGTGCGCAGCGACCAGCCGGTCCCGACCTCCGGGGACATCTACCTCATCGGGGGCGGCGAGGACCGGCCGCAGCGGCTGGCCGCGGAGCGTCTGCGCCGCGACGGCGGTCTGGAGCGCGCGGTCGGCAACGGCGCGATCGTGTTCTCCGTCTGTGCCGGCTACCAGATCCTCGGGCACGAGTTCATCAACGACCTCGGCCAGCGCGAGCCGGGCCTCGGCCTGCTCGACGTGGTCTCGGTGCGCGGCGAGGGCGAGCGGTGCGTCGGCGACGTGCTCGCGGACATCGACCCGCGGCTCGGTCTGCCCCAGCTGACCGGCTTCGAGAACCACCAGGGCGTCACCCACCTCGGCGCCACGGCCCGTCCGTTCGCGAACGTGCGGCTCGGCAAGGGCAACGGCACGGGCGACGGCACCGAGGGCGCGTACAACGACACCGTGTTCGGTACGTACATGCACGGGCCCGTCCTCGCCCGCAACCCGCAGATCGCGGACCTGCTGCTGAAGCTGGCCCTCGACGTCAACGCGCTGCCGCCGACCGACGACCGCTGGTACGAGGCGCTGCGCTCCGAGCGCATCGCGTCCGCCACGCAGCCCGCGTAGCGCCGGCCCGCCCCGGCGGGTCAGAGGAACCGTTTCTCGTGGAGGAACGGTTCCTCTTTGCGTGGGCCGCGAAGAACCGTTTCCTCGCGTCGGAACGGTTCCTTCCGGCCGAGTCCGCAGCGCGTCTGAAACGGCATCCGCACAGGTGAGCGGGGGCGTCCAGCAGGCGGACGCACGGTAGGGCGCGGCCCCCTTCCGCCGGTAGGCTGGCGCCGATCCTCACCGGACAACGTGGTCCGGTCCCCGGACCACGTTGAGAAGGTATTTCGGGCTATGCGCATTGGTGTCCTCACGTCCGGCGGCGACTGCCCCGGCCTGAACGCCGTCATCCGGTCGGTCGTACACCGCGCCGTCGTCGACCACGGCGACGAGGTCATCGGCTTCCGGGACGGCTGGAAGGGTCTCCTGGAGTGCGACTACCTCAAGCTCGACCTCGACGCGGTGAGCGGCATCCTCGCTCGCGGCGGCACCATGCTCGGCTCCTCCCGGGTCCAGCCCGCGCATCTGCGTGACGGCGTGGAGCGGGCCAAGGGCCATGTCGCCGACCTCGGGCTCGACGCGATCATCCCGATCGGCGGCGAGGGCACCCTGAAGGCGGCCCGGCTGCTCTCGGACGGCGGCCTGCCCATCGTCGGCGTGCCCAAGACCATCGACAACGACATCGCGGTCACGGACGTCACCTTCGGCTTCGACACGGCCGTCGGCGTCGCGACCGAGGCCCTCGACCGGCTGAAGACCACCGCCGAGTCCCACCAGCGCGTCCTGATCGTCGAGGTCATGGGCCGCCACACCGGCTGGATCGCCCTGCACTCCGGCATGGCCGCGGGCGCCCACGCCATCGTCGTACCGGAGCGGCCCTTCGACATCGAGGAGCTGGCCGCGCGGGTCGGCGAGCGGTTCGAGGCGGGCAAGCGGTTCGCCATCGTCGTCGCCGCCGAGGGCGCCAAGCCCCGCGAGGGCTCGATGCGCTACGACGAGGGCGGCAAGGACGTCTACGGCCACGAGCGCTTCGCGGGCATCGCCCGGCAACTGTCCATCGAGCTGGAGGAGCGGCTCGGCAAGGAGGCCCGGCCGGTCATCCTCGGGCACGTCCAGCGCGGCGGCACCCCGACGGCGTACGACCGCGTCCTCGCGACCCGGTTCGGATGGCACGCCGTGGAGGCCGTGCACCGGGGCGAGTTCGGGATGATGACCGCGCTGCGCGGCACCGACATCGTGATGGTCTCCCTCGCGGAGGCGGTCGAGACCCTGAAGACGGTCCCGGACGAGCGCTACGCCGAGGCGGAGTGCGTGCTCTGAGACGTACGCCGTCGGAACCGCCCCCGGTCGCAGCCGCGACCGGGGGCGGTTCTACTCTGGTGCGGACAGACAGCGCACAACCTCCCCCAGTGCCTTAAAAGGGCCTCGGAGGCACCCCAGAAACAGGAGCCGGCGGATGGATCACAGCGGGCACGGCATGACCATGGACCTGCCGCCGTTCACGCTGGGGCGGGGGCTCGCGTGGTCCGCCGACCCGTTCTTCCTCGTCGCGTGCCTGCTCGGGCTCGGGCTCTACGGCTGGGGGGTCGTACGACTGGCCCGGCGCGGCGACGCGTGGTCGTGGGGCCGTACGGCCGCCTTCGTCGTCGGCGTGCTGACGGTGATGCTCGTCATGTGCACCCGGCTGAACGACTACGGCATGGTCATGTTCAGCGTGCACATGGTCCAGCACATGGTGATCAGCATGCTCTCCCCGATCCTGATCCTGCTCGGGGCGCCGATCACGCTGGCGCTGCGGGCGCTGCCGGTGGCCGCGAAGCGCGGCGGCAAGGGCCCGCGCGAACTGCTGCTGATGTTCCTGCACAGCCGGTACATGAAGATCGTCACGCATCCGGCGTTCACCATCCCGATGTTCATCGCGAGCCTCTACGGGCTGTACTTCTCCCCGCTCTTCGACTTCCTGATGGGCTCCACCGCCGGCCACATCGTGATGATGTGCCACTTCCTCCTCGTCGGCCTGTTCTTCTTCTGGCCGATCATGGGTGTGGACCCGGGCCCGCACCGGCCGGGCTATCTGATGCGGATGCTGGAGCTGTTCGCGGGGATGCCGTTCCACGCGTTCTTCGGCATCTCGCTGATGATGGCCTCGGGGCCGATGGTCGAGTCGTACAAGAACCCGCCCGCCTCCCTGGGCATCGACGCGCTCGCCGACCAGACCGCCGCCGGCGGGATCGCCTGGGCCTTCAGCGAGATCCCCTCGGTCCTCGTCCTGCTCGCGCTGCTGTTCCAGTGGTACAACTCCGAGCAGCGGCAGTCCCGGCGCCTGGACCGCGCCGCGGACCGGGACGGCGACAAGGAACTCGAGGCCTACAACGCCTATCTGGCGTCCCTCAACGCACGCGGCCGCTGACGGGGCACCGCCCGTCACGGTGGCCCCGGTGAGCGGCACGGCCCTGGCGATGTGACTCCCTCCGGGTGAAAATGGCCCCAGAGGCCACGGCCCGCGTCGCGGACCCGCCTGGAGGAGGGTGCTGCGATGCCCGGATCGACGAAGACGATGGGGGTGCTCACCGTGGGCGGGCTCGTCGTGGTGACGGCCTACACGGTGGCGCTGGGCAGCAACGGCTGGCTGTGGTTCGGCTGGGTGGTGCTCGGCCTGATCACGCTCGGGATGGTGGTCTCCAGCAGCGCCTGACCTCACGGACCGGGACCCGGACCCGCCCGGTGCCACGGCCGGGGCGGCGCCCGGGGTGGTTCACTGCACGGGGCGCCCGGCCGCGGAGTGGACGCCGGGCTGGTACTTGGGGAGCCGGGCGGTGATCTTCATTCCCGCTCCCACCGCGGTCTCGATGACCAGCCCGTGATCGTCGCCGTACACCTGGCGGAGACGCTCGTCGACGTTGGACAGGCCGATCCCCCCGGAGGCGCCGGCCTCCCCCGACAGGATGCGGCGCAGCCGCCCGGGGTCCATGCCGACGCCGTTGTCCTCGATCACCACGAGCGCCTCGGCACCGGCGTCCCGCGCGGTGATGCTGATGTGGCTCTTGTCGGTCTTGCCTTCGAGGCCGTGCTTGACGGCGTTCTCCACCAGCGGCTGGAGGCAGAGGAAGGGCAGCGCGACGGGCAGCACCTCGGGGGCGATCTGGAGGGTGACGGACAGCCGCTCGCCGAAGCGGGCGCGCACGAGCGCCAGATAGTGGTCGATGGCGTGCAGCTCGTCGGCCAGGGTGGTGAAGTCGCCGTGCCTGCGGAACGAGTAGCGGGTGAAGTCGGCGAACTCCAGCAGGAGCTCCCGGGCGCGTTCCGGATCGGTCCGCACGAACGAGGCGATCACGGCGAGCGAGTTGAAGATGAAATGCGGGGATATCTGGGCTCGCAGCGCCTTGATCTCGGCCTCGATCAGCCGGGTCCTCGACTGGTCGAGATCGGCCAGTTCCAGCTGTACGGAGACCCAGCGCGCCACCTCGCCGGCGGCGCGGACGAGGACCGCGGACTCGCGGGGAGCGCAGGCGACGAGCGCGCCGTGCACCCGTTCGTCGACGGTGAGCGGTGCCACGACGGCCCAGCGCAGCGGACAGTCGGGGGCGTCGCAGGCCAGCCGGAAGGCCTCGCCGCGGCCGGTCTCCAGCGGGCCGCCGAGGCGTTCCATGATCTCGGTGCGGTGGTGGGCGCCGGCGCCGTCCCAGGCGAGGACGGTCTCGTGGTCGGTGAGGCACAGGGCGTCCGTACCGAGCAGGGTGCGCAGCCGCCGGGCGGAGCGGCGGGCCGTCTCCTCGGTGAGTCCGGCGCGGAGCGGGGGCGCGGCGAGCGAGGCGGTGTGCAGGGTCTGGAAGGTGGCGTGCTCGACCGGGGTGCCGAGTCCGCCGAGGTTCTCGGGCCGCGCGGTGCGCCTGCCGAGCCAGAATCCCGCCGCCAGCAGCGGGAGGACGGCCACGCACAGCCCGGCGACGAAGCCGCTCACCCGCTCACCGTCCCGTCCCGGACCGCGTCGGCACCCGCTGTCCCACCCGTGTCGGCGCCCGCTGTCCCGCCCGCGTCGGCGCCCGCTGTCCCGCCCGTGTCGGCGCCCGCTGTCCCGCCCGCGGCGGCGCGGACCTGGTCGTCCGTGAGTTCCTCGGGGAGGTGGAAGCGGGCGAGGATCGCCGCCGTCCCGGCCGGTACGCGGGCGGCGGTGGCCAGCGACACCAGCACCATCGTCACGAAGCCGAGCGGCACCGACCACAGCGCCGGCCAGGCGAGCAGGGTGCGCAGGGAGCCGCTCGTCGCCGGATAGCCGGCCATGGTGGCGCCGACGGCCAGCAGGGCCGCGCCGCCGCCGCCGAGCATCCCGGCCGCTGCCCCGGGCGGGGTGAGCCTGCGCCACCAGATGCCGAGGACCAGCAGCGGGCAGAAGGAGGACGCGGACACGGCGAACGCGAGCCCCACCGCGTCGGCGACGGGCAGCCCGCCGACGAGCACGCTCGCGGCGAGGGGCACGGCCATCGCGAGGACGGTGCCGAGGCGGAAGTGCCGTACGCCGCGGGAGGGCAGCACGTCCTGGGTGAGCACGCCGGCGACCGCCATGGTCAGTCCCGAGGCCGTCGAGAGGAACGCGGCGAAGGCTCCGCCCGCGACGAGCGCCCCGAGCAGGTCGGCTCCGGCTCCGCCGATCATCCGGTCGGGCAGCAGGAGCACGGCGGCGTCCGCGTCGCCGGTGAGGCTGAGTTCGGGGGCGTACAGCCGGCCAAGCGCCCCGTAGACGGGCGGCAGGAGGTAGAAGACGCCGATCAGGCCGAGCACGGCGACGGTGGTGCGGCGGGCGGCGACGCCGTGCGGGCTGGTGTAGAAGCGGACGACGACGTGCGGCAGGCCCATCGTGCCGAGGAAGGTGGCGAGGATCAGTCCGTAGGTGGCGTACAGCGGGCGTTCCCCGTGTCCTGCGGACGGGGAGGTGGACAGGGTGGCGTCGCCGCCCCGTTCCGCCGCCGGGACCGGGGTACCGCGGTCGAAGGTCAGCCGGGTGCCGCCGGCGATGCGGTGGGTGCCGCCCGGGAGCCGGACGCGCGCGTCCTCGTAGCGCCGGCCGTCGACGGTGCCCGTGGCGGTGACGGTGAGCGGCCGGGACAGCTTCAGGTCGAGCGTGGAGTCGACCCGGACGAGACGCTGCTCGCGGAAGGCCGGCGGTTCCCCGAAGACGTCGCGGGGCGCTCCGTGGGACTGCCAGGCGAGGACCAGGAAGAGCGCGGGGACGAGCAGGGCGGTGAGCTTGAGCCAGTACTGGAAGGCCTGGACGAAGGTGATGCTGCGCATTCCGCCCGCGGCGACGGTGGCCACCACGACGACGGCGACCAGGACCCCGCCGAACCAGTCGGGCGCCTCGGTCAGCACCGCCAACGTCAGCCCCGCACCCTGGAGTTGGGGCAGCAGATAGAGCCAGCCGACGCCGACGACGAAGGCCCCGGCGAGCCGTCTGACGGCCTGGGACCCGAGCCGCGCCTCCGCGAAGTCGGGCAGGGTGTAGGCGCCGGAGCGGCGAAGGGGGGCCGCGACGAACAGGAGCAGCACGAGATAGCCGGCGGTGTAGCCGACCGGGTACCAGAGCATGTCGGGGCCCTGGACGAGCACCAGGCCCGCGATGCCGAGGAAGGAGGCGGCGGAGAGGTATTCGCCGCTGATCGCGGCCGCGTTGAGCCGGGGGCCGACGGTGCGCGAGGCGACGTAGAAGTCGGAGGTGGTACGGGAGATGCGCAGCCCGAACGCGCCGACCAGGACGGTCGCGACGACGACGAGGGCGACGGCGGGAACGGAGTAGTTCTCGTTCACGGTTCAGCGGTCCTCGACCAGGCGCACGAGGTCCTTCTCGTTGCGTTCCGCCCGGCGCACGTACCAGCGGGCCAGCAGCACCAGCGGCGGGTAGAGGCAGAAGCCGAGGACGGCCCATTCCAGGGCGGCGCCGTCGGGCATCGCGGCGAAGACCAGCGGCAACGGCCCGACGAGCAGGATGAGCACGGCGAACGTCGAGCAGGCCGCCCGGAGCTGACTGCGCATCAGGGAGCGGACGTAGGTGTGGCCGAGCGTGGTCTGTTCGTCGATCTCGACTCTCGGCCCGTGGTGGCCCGGGACTTGGGGGTGGCGTCCGCGCGAGCGGAGCCGGGCGGGGGGAAGGGTGCGCCGGGGCACTCCGGTGACGACCACACGGCGTTCGGTGGGGTCCTGCGGCACGCTGCGCTCCTCAGCTCGTGGTCCGGCGCAGCAGCAGATCGCGCAGTTGGCGGGCGTGGCGGCGGCTCACCTGGAGTTCGACGGAGTCGACGAGGACACTCACCGTACCGGCGTCCAGGCGGAGTTCGCCGATGTGGCGCAGGGCGACGAGGTGGCGCCGGTGGATGCGGACGAAGCCGCGGGAGCGCCAGCGTTCCTCCAGGGTGGACAGCGGGATGCGGACCAGGTGGCTGCCCTGCGCGGTGTGCAGCCGGGCGTAGTCGCCGTGGGCCTCGGCGTGGGTGATGTCCTCGACGGCCACGAACCTGGTCACACCGCCGAGTTCGACGGATATGTGGTCGGGGTCGGGCTCGTGGACGGGGATCAGCGGTGCGGTGTCGCGCAGTTGGGCGGCCCTGCGGACGGCCTCGGCGAGCCGTTCGCGGCGGACGGGCTTGAGGACGTAGTCGAGTGCCTTGAGGTCGAAGGCCTGGACGGCGAACCCTTCGTGGGCGGTGACGAACACGACGAGCGGCGGCCGGGCGAATCCGCCGAGCAGCCGGGCCAGGTCGAGTCCGTCGAGGCCGGGCATGTGGATGTCGAGGAAGACGACGTCGATGGCCTCGGGTCCGCCGGGTCCGCTCTCCAGGGCCCGGTTGATCCGGCGCAGGGCCTCGGTCGCGTCGCTCGCGCCCTCGGCGCTGCCGATCCGGGGGTCGGCGTTCAGCAGGTACAGCAGCTCTTCGAGGGAGGGTTGTTCGTCGTCGACGGCGAGCGCGCGCAGCATGAGAGTGGAGTGTAGGAGCGAATCGCGCGGCTGGACATGTGCCGGACACGGGCGTCGCGCCCGGCGGGGTGGCGGCCGCCGCTGGATACAGTGCCGCCATGAGCAGCAAGCCCGCGATGTTCGACGAGCTCGACCGCAAGATCATCACAGCCCTGATGGCCAATGCCCGGACGAGCTTCGCGGAGATCGGCGCGACGATCGGGCTGTCCGCGACGGCGGTCAAGCGCCGGGTCGACCGGCTGCGGGAGACGGGCGTGATCACCGGGTTCACGGCGACGGTGAAGCCCGCGGCGCTCGGCTGGCGCACGGAGGCGTACGTGGAGGTGTACTGCGAGGGCGCGGCGCCGCCCCGGCGCCTCGCGGAGGTGGTGCGCAACCATCCGGAGATCACCGCGGCGATGACGGTGACGGGGGGCGCGGACGCGCTGCTGCACGTGCGGGCCGTGGATGTGGAGCACTTCGAGGAGGTGCTCGAACGCATCCGGGTGGAGCCGTTCATCCGGAAGACGATCAGCTACATGGTGCTGTCCCATCTGCTGCCCGAGGCCCCGGAGGCGGGGGCGACCCAGGCGGCCCCGGACGACGCAGGAAACGTGCGCTGAGCCAGCCGATCACGCAGCAGTGCTGCGTATACGCGCAGCTTTTGTCGCTTGTCGCCCGTGTCCTCCGCTTCTTACCGTTGAGGCATCCCACCAGATGACACCGCAGGAAGCGGAGGAACCTCTCTGTGTCCGAAAGCCGTGTGCCGCGCCCCCGGCGCTTCCTCGTCTGTGAACCCAGACACTTCGCCGTGCAGTACGCGATCAACCCGTGGATGCGTCCCGACACCCCGGTGGACGTCGATCTCGCGGGCGTCCAGTGGCGGGCGCTGATCAGCGCCTACCGCGCCCACGGTCACACCGTGGACTCGGTCGAGCCGGTCCCCGGCCTGCCCGACATGGTCTTCGCCGCGAACTGCGCGCTCGTCCTGGAGGGCCGGGTCTTCGGCTCGTCCTTCCACGCGCCCGAGCGCCGCCCCGAGTCCACGGCGTACGAGACCTGGTTCAAGACGGCCGGTTTCGACGTCTACCGTCCCGAGTCGGTGTGCGAGGGCGAGGGCGATCTCGTCCCGACGCGCCGCCACATCCTGGCCGGCACGGGCTTTCGCACCACGCCCGAGGCCCATCGCGAGGTCCAGGAGTTCTTCGGCGTCCCGGTGATCGGCCTGCGCCTGGTGGACCCGCACTTCTACCACCTGGACACCGCCCTGTTCGTCCTCGACGACGACAACATCGCGTACTACCCGGAGGCGTTCTCACCGGGCAGCCGCGAGGTGCTGGCCAGGATGTTCCCGGACGCGGTGCTCGCCACCCGCGAGGACGCCCTGGCCTTCGGCCTCAACTCGGTCTCGGACGGCCGTCACGTCTTCATCGCGCCGCGCGCCGAGGCCCTCGCCGGCCGGCTCGCGGCCCGCGGCTACGTCCCCGTCCCCGTCGACCTGTCGGAGTTCCACAAGGCCGGCGGCGGCATCAAGTGCTGCACACAGGAGATCCGTTCATGACCGCTCCCGCCCGTACGACCACACCCGCAGGCTCCGGCGCGCGCAGCTCCGAGGAACTGATCCGGGCCGAGGAACCCGTCCTGGCGCACAACTACCACCCGCTGCCGGTGGTCGTCGCACGGGCCGAGGGCACCTGGGTCGAGGACGTCGAGGGGCGCCGCTACCTCGACATGCTGGCCGGGTACTCGGCCCTCAACTTCGGCCACCGCAACCCGGTGCTGATCGAGGCGGCCCACCGTCAGCTGGACCGGCTCACGCTGACCTCGCGGGCCTTCCACAACGACCAGCTGGCCGGGTTCGCCGAGTCGCTGGCCGCCCTGACCGGCCTGGACATGGTCCTGCCGATGAACACGGGCGCCGAGGCGGTGGAGAGCGCCGTCAAGGTGGCCCGCAAATGGGCGTACGAGGTGAAGGGCGTCGAGCCCGGCCGGGCCACGATCGTGGTGGCGGCCGACAACTTCCACGGCCGTACGACCACGATCGTCAGCTTCTCCACCGACGAGACGGCCCGTGCGGGCTTCGGGCCGTTCACTCCCGGCTTCCGGGTCGTGCCGTACAACGACCTGGCCGCGATGGAAGCGGCGATCGACGAGACGACGGCGGCGGTGCTGATCGAGCCCATCCAGGGCGAGGCCGGCGTGATCATCCCCGACGACGGCTATCTCGCGGGCGTCCGCGAGCTGACCCGGCGCAGCGGCTGTCTGTTCGTCGCGGACGAGATCCAGTCCGGCCTGGGCCGCACCGGCACCACCCTGGCGGTGGAACACGAGGCGGTGGTCCCGGACCTGCTGCTGCTCGGCAAGGCGCTCGGCGGCGGCATCGTGCCGGTCTCGGCGGTGGTCGGGCGCCGGGACGTGCTGAGCGTGCTGCGTCCGGGCGAGCACGGCTCCACGTTCGGCGGCAATCCACTGGCGGCGGCGGTCGGCTCGGCGGTCGTGGGCCTGCTGGAGACCGGTGAGTACCAGCGCCGGGCGGCCGAGCTCGGCGTGGTGCTGCGGGGCGGTCTCGCGGCCCTGGTGGGCCGGGGCGTCGAGGGCTTCAGGTCCCGGGGACTGTGGGCGGGCGTCGACATCGACCCGTCCATCGGCACGGGCCGGGAGATCAGCCGCGGGCTGATGGAGGAGGGGATTCTGGTCAAGGACACCCACGGTTCGACGATCCGTCTCGCGCCGCCGCTCACCATCACGGCCGAGGAACTCCGGTCGGCTCTCGGGTCTCTGGAGAAAGTTCTGACGCAAGGGGTCTGATACCGGCCAAGTGGCCACAGAGAGTGACACCGTGGCGGTTACGCCCGGCGACGGCCGCGCCTACACTGATCGCTCCCCAGGGGAAAAGAGGAGCGCCCCAGTGTTCTATCAAGTGCTCAAATATGTGCTTCTGGGTCCACTGTTGAGGCTGGTGTTCCGGCCTCGGATCGAGGGCCTTGAGCACATACCGTCGTCGGGTCCCGCCATCGTGGCGGGCAACCATCTGTCCTTCGCGGACCATTTCCTGATGCCGTCCGTCCTGAAGCGCCGGATCACCTTCCTCGCGAAGGCCGAGTACTTCACCGGGCCGGGGATCAAGGGGCGGCTGACGGCCGCCTTCTTCCGCGGCATCGGGCAGATCCCGGTGGACCGCTCCGGCAAGGAGGCGGGCCAGGCCGCGATCCGCGAGGGGCTCGGCGTGCTGCGCAAGGGCGAGCTGCTCGGCATCTATCCCGAGGGCACCCGTTCGCACGACGGGCGGCTCTACAAGGGCAAGGTCGGCGTCGCCGTCATGGCGCTGCGGGCGCAGGCCCCGGTGATTCCCTGCGCGATGATCGGCACCTTCGAGGCCCAGCCCCCGGGCCGGAAGCTCCCGCGGATCCATCCCGTGGTGATCCGGTTCGGCAAGCCGCTCGACTTCTCGCGCTATGCCGGGATGGAGGGCGAGAAGGCGATCCTGCGGGCCATCACGGACGAGATCATGTACGCGATCCTGTCGCTGTCCGAGCAGGAGTACGTCGACCGGTACGCGGCCGTCGTCAAGGCCGAGGAGGCCGCGGGGAAGGCCGAGTCCGGACGCAGGTTCCCGCGGATGCCGCTGAGCTGAGGACGCGTGTCCGTGCCGTCCCCCTCGCCGTGCACGGCGAGGGGGACGGCCGGTTTCCCGGCCGCCCCCCTCGTGTGATCGGTACTACGGCTGCGGCACTACGGCTGCGGGGTGGCGTGCGGGGTGCACGTCACGTCGGCCGCGTCCGTCTTGCCGGTGAGCAGGTAGGTGTCCACCCGCCCGTTGATGCACGGGTTGACCAGGCCGGTCACACCGTGCGAGCCCGCGCCCTGCTCGGTGATCAGGCGGGAGCCCTTGAACCGCTTGTGCAGTTCGACGGCGCCCGGGTACGGCGTGGCGGCGTCGTTGGTGGACTGCACGATGAGGACGGGGGGCAGACCCTTGCCGGTCCTCACCTCCACCGGGGACTGCTGCTTGACCGGCCAGCTGGCGCACGGAAGGTTCATCCACGCGTTGGCCCAGGTCATGAACGGGTACTGGGCGTTGAGCTTCGTGTTGTCCCGGTCCCACTTCTTCCAGCTGGTGGGCCACTGCGCGTCGGTGCACTCGACGGCCGTGTACACGGCGTTGCCGTTCTCCGAGGAGATGTTGCCCGCGGTGTCCGACAGGTCGGGGGACGCCGCGTCCACGAGCGCCTGGGTGTCACCGGCGACGTACTTGCTGAACACCGAGGCGACCGGTACCCACGAGGAGTCGTAGTACGGGGCGCTCTGGAAGAAGGAGATCAGCTCGGCGGGTCCGACGACGCCGCCCAGCGGGCTCTTCTTCGCGGTGGCGCGCAGCTTCAGCCACTGGTCCTGCACCTTGGCGCGGGTGTCGCCGAGGTGGAAGGACGCGTCGTTCTTGGCGACCCAGTCCTCCCAGTCCTTCCAGCGGCCCTCGAAGGCGATGTCCTGCTCCAGGTTGGCCTGGTACCAGATGTTGTCGCGCGACGGGTTGACGACGCTGTCGACGATCATGCGGCGCACATGGCCCGGGAAGAGCGTGCCGTAGACGGCTCCCAGGTACGTGCCGTACGAGACGCCCAGGTAGTTGAGCTTCTTCTCGCCGAGCGCGGCCCGGATGACGTCGAGGTCGCGTGCCGTGTTGGGCGTGGTCATCTGCGCCAGCACGGCCTTGCCGGTGCGCTCCGCGCAGCCGTCGGCGTACTCCGCGGCCAGCTTGCGCTGGGCCAGCTTGTCGGCCTCGGTGTCCGGGACCGGGTCCGCCTTCGGAGCCTTGACGAACTCCTGCGGGTCGATGCAGGAGATCGGCGCCGAGTGGCCGACGCCGCGCGGGTCGAAGCCCACGAAGTCGTACGCCTTGGCGGTGTTCACCCACAGGGGGCTCTTGGTCGTGACACGGCGCGGGAAGCGCATGCCGGAGCCGCCGGGGCCGCCGGGGTTGTAGACGAGCGCGCCTTGGCGCTCCTCCTTGGTCCCGGTGCTGCCGATGCGGTCGACGGCCAGCTTGAGCTGCTTGCCGTAGGGGTGTGCGTAGTCCAGCGGCACGCTCACCCAGCCGCACTGGATCGGCTTCTCGAAGCCCCAGTCGGCCGGGCAGTCCTGCCAGTCGATCCCGGCCTTGGCGGCACGTTCGGCGGCGACGGCCGCTCCGCGCTGCTCGCGGCTCTGCCCGTGGCCCTGCCCGTGCCGCGCGTCGGCGGTGGCCGACGGCGCCGCGACGGCTCCGGCTATCAGGGTCGCCGTGACGAGCACGCCGGCCGAACCGAACGCCGCCACGCGATTCGTCGGTCTCTTGGACCTCAAGTGTGACCTCCCCGTACACAATTGCGATTGGTACGGGGATCCTTTCGGCTGTGAGGTCCCTGAGAACAGACGCGACCGGTGTTCTTTACCAATCCGATAGCCGGTATGCCTTGTTCCGTTGAGCGGTGAAGTCGGCGTGAACTGGCCTTCTCGGCCATATTGTTGACATCACGTCAGTTCGTCCAGTGCTTCGTCCAGCACGCGCCGCAGCCGCAGCGCGTCGGGGGCGAGCGCGGTCACGAGCACGGCCGGTCCGGCGAGCGGGGTGAGGGCCGCGTACTCCCCGAGCGGCCTGGCGGCCGGCACCTTCTCCCCGAACTCCGGTCGTACGACGACGAGCTGGCCGAGTGCCCGGTGCCCCGCCAGGACGGCGGGCCCGTCCCATCCGCCGGGGGCGCCGGGACCGCAGGACAACTCCTGGTCGAGCAGGGCCCGTCCGTCGTGCCGCACGGTGAGACGGCTGGTGAGGCGTCCGGGTTCCTCTCCCACGCGGCCGAGCACCTGTTCCTCCCGGAGGACGAGCCGGGCGGTGCCCCGGAGGTCCACGCACGAGGAGACGGACAGTTCACTGCCTCCGGCGGAGATCAACTGCTCCGGCAGCCAGTGCAGTTCGCCTCCGTCGGCGATGTCGAGGCGGACGTCGTAGCGGGCTTCCCCCTTGGCCTGCCCGGGCAGCGCGATGGTGGCGGCGGCCGAGCCGACCCGCAGCCGCGCGCCCGGGCCGACCCGGGCCTCGACGGCGAGGCGGTCACCGCCGAGCGGTCCGCTCATCGCTCCGACCAGCATGACGCGCGCCTCGGCACCGCTGCCGCGGATCCGGCGCAGCGCGAGGGGTCCCTCACCGTCCAGCACCGGCAGCGCGGTTCCGCCGCGGCCGTCGGCGACGGCCTCGATCCGGGCGGTCGCGCGCACCCCTGCCGTGGTCACGCGGTCCACGCCACGAGCTGCTCCCGCACCCAGCCGGCGACCGCCGTGACACCGGGCCCGGTGCGCAACGACTGGAAGATCACGGGGAGTTCGGCTCGCTGCGTCCTGGCGTCGGCCGCCATCCTGGCCAGGTCGGAGCCCACGTACGGCGCGAGGTCCGTCTTGTTCACGACGAGCAGGTCGGCCGTGGTGACCCCGGGCCCGCCCTTGCGCGGGATGTCGTCACCGCCCGCCACGTCGATGACGAAGATCTGCGCGTCGACCAGGCCGCGGGAGAAGGTCGCGGTGAGGTTGTCGCCGCCGGACTCCACGAGGATCAGGTCGAGCGGCCCGACCTCGTCCTCCAGGTCCTCGACCGCTTCGAGGTTGGCCGAGATGTCGTCGCGGATCGCGGTGTGCGGGCACGCGCCCGTCTCGACGGCGGTGATCCGCTCGGGCGGCAGGACCGCCTCGCGCAGCAGGAACTCGGCGTCCTCGCGGGTGTAGATGTCGTTGGTGACGACGGCGAGGGACAGTTCGTCGCGCAGCGCCCGGCAGAGCGCGGCGACGGTGGCGGTCTTCCCGGAGCCGACGGGCCCGCCGAGCCCGATGCGCAGGGCACGGCGCCGTCCGTCGGGCCGCCGGGCATCGGCACTGACCGCGGACGGCCCGCCGTGAGGATGATCGAGGTGCATGGTGACTCCAGTTCGGGGGGGGGAGGTGACGGGGCTGAGGCCCGGGCCAGGGGGTGAGGTCGGGACCGGGGTCGGGGTTGGGGCCTGGGTCGGAACGTGCGCTGGGGTCGGGTCCCGGTTCAGGTTCGGGTGCGGGTTGTTACGGCGGCCCGGCAGTCCTGCGCTCCGGCAGGTCGGCAGGTCGGCGGTCCGGCATTCCGCTGGTCCGGCGCTCCGGAACGCGGCGGTGTGTGGTCGTCAGGACGCGAAGAGCCGGGCAGGCCAGGCCGCGTGGGCCTCGGCGCCGATCTCCAGCAGGGGTGCCGACGCCGCCGGAAGTATGCCGACGCCCTCGTCGAGGGAGCACCGCGCCGCACTCACCGCCGCGTGGGCGACGACGTCCAGTTCCGGCGCCAGCCGGGCCAGCACGGCCGTCGCGTCGAACGGGTCGAGGCTCAGCAGCCGCACCGTCGCCGACGCGGGCCCGCTGACACACTCGTACACCGAGCAGTACGCGGCGTCCTCGGGCCCGAGTCCGGCCGCCCGCGCGGTCACGCCCAGCACGACCGGCTGATGCGCCCCCTTGGGGAACTCCCCCGCCAGCGCGTCGAGTTCGGCGCACGGCCAGGTCGCCCTCGCCGCCCGCAGGAGCTGCCGGCCCAGACGACGCGCGGCGATGCGCAGCGCGGCCGACGGCGTACGGGCGTCGGCGGCCGCGTCCAAAGACGCAGGCTCGCCCCCGAGCGCCGCCGCGGCCGCCAGCGCGGCCGAGACGAGACCGCTCGTGTGCAGCCGGCCCCGGCAGAAGGCCTCCAGGCTCGCCCCGTCGGTGATCCGCCCGGCCCTGACCGCCGCCTCGGCCCCGCCGGAGTGCGCGTGCCCTCCGGCGGGAAACCGGCCGTCGGCCAGGACGAGAAGTGCCGCCCGGGACATCAGAAGAGGAAGTAACGCTGGGCCATGGGCAGTTCGGCGGCCGGAGTCGCCTCGACGAGTTCCCCGTCGATGTGCACGGCGAAGCTGTCGGGGTCGATCCGCACCTCGGGCCGGGCGTCGTTCTCCCGCATGTCCGCCTTGGTCACCGCCCGGGTCGACTCGATGGCCACGAACCGTTTGCCGAGCGAGAGCCGTTCCGGCAGCCCGTCCTCGATGGCGAGCGGCGCCACGAAGTTGAACGAGTTGGCGGCCGGAGCCCGTCCGATCGCCCCGAACATCGGCCTGGGCAGCACCGGTTGGGGTGTCGGGATGGACGCGTTGGCGTCGCCCATCTGCGCGTACGCGATCTGGCCGCCCTTCATCACCAGCAGCGGTTTGACCCCGAAGAACGCGGGCTCCCACAGCACCAGGTCGGCCAGCTTGCCGGTCTCCACCGAGCCGATCTCGCGGGCGAGCCCCTGCGCGAGCGCCGGGTTGATCGTGTATTTGGCGACATAGCGACGGACCCGGTGGTTGTCCGCGCGTCCGTCGCCCGGCAGGGCCCCCCGGCGCCGCTTCATGACGTGGGCCGTCTGCCAGGTCCGCATGACGACCTCGCCGACGCGGCCCATCGCCTGGGAGTCGGAGGAGATGATCGAGATGGCGCCGAGGTCGTGGAGTATGTCCTCGGCCCCGATGGTGGACGGCCGGATACGGGACTCGGCGAAGGCCAGGTCCTCGGGCACCGCCGCGTTCAGGTGGTGGCAGACCATCAGCATGTCGAGGTGTTCCTCGGCGGTGTTGACGGTGTAGGGACGCGTCGGGTTGGTCGAGCTGGGCAGGACGTACGGCTCGGAGACGACGGACATGATGTCCGGCGCGTGCCCGCCGCCCGCGCCCTCCGTGTGGTACGCGTGGATCCCGCGTCCGGCGATGGCCGCGAGGGTGTCGGCGACGAACCCGGCCTCGTTCAGGGTGTCGGTGTGGATGGCGACCTGGATGCCGGTGCGGTCGGCGACGGTGAGCGCCGCGTCGATCGCGGCGGGCGTCGAGCCCCAGTCCTCGTGGATCTTCAGGCCGAGTGCCCCGCCCCGGATCTGCGAGAGCATCGCCTCGTGCGAGACGGTGTTGCCCTTGCCCAGCAGCCCGAAGTTGACCGGATACCCCTCCATCGCCTCCAGCATCCGGGCCAGGTGCCAGGGGCCGGGGGTGACGGTGGTCGCCTTGGAGCCCTCTGCGGGACCGGTGCCGCCGCCGACGAGCGTGGTGATGCCGGAGGCGAGGGCCTCGTCGGCGATCTGCGGACAGATCAGATGGACGTGGGCGTCGATGGCGCCCGCGGTCATGATCCGCCCGTTGCCCGCGATGATCTCGGTCTCGGGGCCGATCACCAGGTCGGGATGGACCCCGTCCATCGTGTCGGGGTTGCCGGCCTTGCCGATGCCCGAGATCCGGCCGTCGCGGATCCCGACGTCGGCCTTGACGATCCCCCAGTGGTCGACGACGACGACGCCGGTGACGACCGTGTCCGGGGTGCCTTCCGCACGGGTGGCGCGGGCCTGGCCCATGGACTCCCGGATGACCTTGCCGCCGCCGAACACCGCCTCCTCGCCGGCGAGCCCGGGGCCGCCGCAGCGGTCCTCCTCGATCTCGATCAGCAGGTCCGTGTCGGCGAGGCGGATCCGGTCGCCGGTGGTCGGGCCGAACAGATCGGCGTACGCGGCACGCGAGATCTCAGGCATCGAGGGCACCCCCGGTCTCCCCGCGCAGCCCGGGCACCACACGGGCACCGGCGATCGGGACGAGTTCGACCTCGACGGGGATCCCGGGCTCGAAGCGCACGGCGGTGCCGGCGGCGACGTTGAGCCGCTTGCCGTGCGCGGCGCCGCGGTCGAACTCCAGACCGGGGTTGGCCTCGGCGAAGTGGTAGTGCGAGCCGACCTGGACGGGGCGGTCGGCGGCGTTGAGGACGGTCAGGCGGGTGGTCTCACGGCCCTCGTTGAACACGACGGGCCCGTCGGCGAAGAGGATCTCTCCGGGGATCACGGCGTACTCCCCCTCAGACGATCGGGTCGTGGACGGTGACCAGTTTGGTGCCGTCCGGGAAGGTCGCCTCGACCTGGACGTCGTGGATCATCTCGGGGATGCCCGTCATGACGTCGTCCCGGGTGAGGATCTTGCGCCCGGAGGACATCAGTTCGGCGACGGTACGGCCGTCCCGGGCGCCTTCGAGGATGTGCGAGGTGATCAGGGCGACGGCCTCGGGGTGGTTCAGTCTCAGCCCGCGGGCCCGGCGCTTCTCGGCGACATCGGCCGCCACATGGATGAGCAGCCTCTCCTGCTCGTGCGGGGTCAGTTGCACGACGTCCCACCTCACATCCTCGCTCCGGGCCGTGCGGGGCCCGGTGGCCGCAGCCACCGAAACCCCTGGTGGCGTGGAGGGGCACGCTAGTTGGCCGGGGTTTCGAGGACGTTAACCGGACCGTGATCGTCTCGGGCCGGACCGGGGGAGTCGTCGGAGCCGCCTGCACCGTCCCGCTTGCCCGGTCCGCCCGGGCGGACCGCCGCCGCGGCCCTGGGCGCGGTGAGGCCGTCGGAGGCCTGGCCGTATACGGCGAACCGCGCGCGGGCCGGACATGGGCGCGGGGGACCTCGTGGTCCACTCCCGCGAGCGGCTACGAGGCGCTGGGCCCCCGGTGTTCCGCGGCGATGCCGAACCGCTGGCGCTCGCGGGGCGCGGAGGCCACGTCACGGACGCTGGACAGCGAGCTGACCACCTGGTCGTCGGCGGGCTCCGGGAGCTCTTCGAGGCGCTCCAGGTCGGCGGCCGAGACGAGGGCGACGAGTGGCTTGCCGTGCCGCGTCACGACGACGCGCTCACCGCCGTACACGACGCGGTTGATCAGTTCGGCGAGCTCAGCCCTGGCTTGCGTCACCGGAATCTCGTAGGCCATGACGTCCAGCTTAGACCGGGGCTCCGGCACTCCGCGGGGCGCGAGATCCCCCGGGCCGGCCGTACGCGGCGCCGGTCGGCCGCGTCCGCTCCCGGGATCCGGCCGTTTCGCTCTCAGCATGGCCCCCTCCCCCGGCGACGTACGTCCTGTACATTTTTTACAGACGTCGATCCGAGGAGGCGCTCGTCATGGACAGTCCGTCCGCCCGCCATGTCCTGCCCGAGTTCACCGAACGCACGACCTGGGGGGCGCGGACCCTGGATCCGTACGCGAAGCTGCTCGCCGAGCGGATCGTGTTCCTCGGGACACCCGTCGACGCCACCGCGGCCAACGATGTGACCGCCCAGTTCATGCACCTCGAACACCAGGCACCCGACCAGGACATCTCGCTGTACATCAACTCCCCCGGCGGCTCCTTCGGCGCGATGACCGCGATCTACGACACGATGCGGTTCGTGACCTGCGACGTCGAGACGGTCTGCCTCGGCCGGGCGGAGGCGGCCGCGGCGGTGCTGCTCGCGGCGGGCACCGAGGGCAAGCGGCTCGCGCTGCCGGGGGCCCGCGTGCTCCTCCGGCAGCCGTCGATCACGGAGCCGGTCGAGGGACCCGCGAGCGATCTGGCCATCCGGGCCGAGGAGTTGATCCGCACCCGCGCTCTCCTGGAGGAGATGCTCGTACGGCACACCGGTCAGAGCCCGGAACGCGTCGCGGCGGACCTCGAGCGCGACAAGATCCTCGACGCCCCGGCGGCACGGGACTACGGGCTGATCGACCGGGTCGTGCCGGGCCGCAGGGCCTCGCGCGAGACGCCCGGCGCGAGGTGAGCGGCCGATGATCCCGGACCTTCCCCCGCTGCCCGCGCTGACCCGCGCCGAGGCCGAGCTGATCGACCGCTATCTCGACGTGGTCGACCTGCTCGGCCGCATCAACCCGTCCCGTCCCGGAGACACCTATCGCGGCCTGAGGGCGGCTCAGGCCCTGGTCGGCAAGGCGGAGGCCCTGAGGGACGCACTCACTCTGATGCACCAGCGGGGCGAGAGCGAGGTGCACGCCCCCACTTTGGCCCAGGCCCTGCGGGTGCTCGACGGCGAGCGGAGGGCGGCCCGGGTCACCGTGCCTCCCGGGCCGGGAAGTTGACGGACCGGCACCGGAGGCCGGTACGCGCCGAGGCTCCGTGACGTCCAGCGCACGACTCAAACGGACCGGATGGTGTACCCACCGATGGCGTATTCCTGGCTCCTTTCCACGACCCCTCCGAGTTGCGCAACACGCGTGGTCCGGAGGCCGGATGAGATCCGTCGCCGCAGGTGCGGGCCTCATCGGTGTCCCCAACACGTGGTCGAACAGAGGGGTGTTCACTCGAACGGCTGATTGGTGAGTAAGCCCACAAAACACCGGTTCCGCTCGGAATTTCCGACTCTGATGAGTGAAGATCCCTTCCGACGACAAGCCCCCGCCACAGCGGCGGGGCGGTCCGGGCGGACGCCGAGTCCTGCCGCCGCCCGGATGCCCGGTCGACAGGAGTGCATCGGCAGGAGTGGAGGACCCAGCTAGACGGGCCGCCGGAACAGTTCCGGGCGGTCCTTGGGGTGAAGCCGCAGCCGCGGCCGGGCAACTTCGCCAGCCCGAATCCGACAGGTCATCCTTCACAGGCGGCTGACGAAGGGTTGCGCATGACTGCGCTCAATCGTGTCCCGTCGCTGTGGACCCGGGCCGGTACGGCCTCGGCCCTCACCCTTGCCGCGGTGGGCGGCAGCCTCGTGGTCCCCGGTGTCGCACCCGACGCCGAGGCGGCCACGCTCGCGACGCGGGCACTCCAGGTCGCGGCGTCGAAGCACGGCTCCCCCTACCAGTGGGGCGCCACCGGACCGCACCGCTTCGACTGTTCGGGGCTCACGCTCTACTCGTACAAGAAGGCGGGCAAGACGCTGCCTCGTACGGCCGCGGCCCAGTACAACAAGACGCACCACGTCTCGGCCTCGCACCGCAAGGCCGGTGACCTGGTGTTCTTCCACTCGGGCCGGAACGTCTACCACGTCGGCATCTACGCCGGTAAGGGAAAGATCTGGCACTCCCCGAAGTCCGGGGAAGTGGTGAAGCTCGAGCGCATCTGGACGAGGAGCGTCTGGTACGGCAGGGTCGGCTGATCCACACGCCCGGGGCGGCGATCCGTCGCCGCCCCGGGCGTGTGCATCGCCGCAAGGGAGCCCCTCTCCGCCCCAGGCCGACGCTCGCCCCTCCCGAGCGGCCCCACGCCCCTCCGCGTGGCCCCTGCCCCTCCACCGGGGCCCTCGGCCGGCGCGGACGCTCCCCACGGCCGCCCTGACGCCCGCTCGGCCCTTCAGGGGCTCAGCGCGCCGGGGCGATGCCGCCAGGGTGTCCCTCAGGGCTCCTGGGGCCAGCCCGCCGGTACCGGGCGGGCCGGGGCCGTCCAGGGGAGTTCGATGGAGACCGTCTTGCCGCCCTCCCGGGTCGGCAGCACCGTGAGTCTGCCGCCGCTCTCGGCGGTCAGCCAGCGGATGATCACCATGCCGCGGCCGTTGTCCTGCTGCACGGCGGCCGGCAGCCGCTTCGGAAAGCGCGGATGACTGTCGGTCACGCCGATGCACAGCCGCTCCTCCCGTTCGAGACGCACCCCGACCGTGAAGGTGGGCGACTGCCCGAACGTGTGCTGGACGGCGTTGGTCGCCAGTTCGGACACGATCAGACGGACGGTCTCGGCCGCTTCGGCCTCGCGCGGCAGGCCCCATTCGGCCAGAACTTCGGCGACGAATTTCCGGGCCACGGAAACCGAGGCCGGTTCGCTCGGCAGGGTGACGGATGCTTCCTGATGGTCTGCCATGGCGACGCTCGTCCCTTTCCCACGGGACCGGAGCCCGACACCGAGCGGATGGTTCGAGTACGGTCCCGGACTGGTGCTTGCGCCAGACTGCCATTACCGGGCCGGTCGCGGGTGCGATCCACCGAGTAATGCATATATCTGTCGCTCGATGCGGTGAACTCTGCGTCGGCAGAGCGTATTCGGGCGACTTGGAAGGAGTAAGGAGAACGAACATGCAGCACGGTCCCGCGGTCCGCCGCCGCAAGCTCGGTGCCGAACTGCGCGCGCTGCGCGCGGGCACGGGTCTCACGAGCGGCGAGGCGGCCCGCCTGCTCGGCTGGCACCAGTCGAAGGTGAGCCGCATCGAGACGGGCACCAGCGGAGTGAAACCGGCCGACGTGGAACGCCTGTTGCACGCATACGGTGTCGAGGACCCGGAACTGCGCGAGCTCCTCGTGGTGTTGGCGGGAGCCGAGGGCAACGGGCGTCACCACTGGTGGCACGCGTACCGCGGCCTGCTCCCCCCGGCCTACCGCGACTTCATCAGCCTGGAGTCGGGAGCCAGCAGCATGCGCACCCTGGAGACCTCTGTCGTACCCGGACTGCTCCAGACGCCGGAGTACGCCCGCGCGGTGACGCGGGCCGCGGTGGACGGACTGGAGGAGAGCAAGCTCGACGCCCTGGTCGAGGTGCGCCTGGCCCGGCAGGACGTCCTGCGCGCGGACCCGCCGCTGGAGCTGTCCGCCGTGCTGGACGAGGCGGTGTTACGGCGCGAGGTGGGCGGCCCCGACGTCATGGCACGCCAGCTGCGCCGGCTGCGGGAGGCCGCCGCACTGCCCCAAGTACGGCTCCAGGTACTGCCGTTCGCCGCCGGGGCACACATCGGTGTAACCGGCCCTTTCGTTATTTTCTCATTTCCGAACACAACCGATCTGGATGTGGTTGTTCTCGACCACTTGACGAGTAGCCTCTATCTCGAACGGAAAGAAGACCTCCAGGCCTACACGGAGGCCTTCAACGCCCTTCAGTTCCACGCACTTTCGCCCGAGGACTCGTCGGACTACATCGCCGCGATAGGTGACGCCGCGTAAGGAGGCACGTCATGCCCGCAATGCCTCGGTACGTACCTTCCAGCACTTCACTGCGCCATGTGCGATGGCTGCGCAGCAGCCGCAGTACCGGGATGAACAACTGCGTCGAGACCGCGCGCCCGAGCACCGGACCCTGGTCCGGAATGGTCGCCGTGCGGGATTCCAAGAACACCGCGGGACCTGCCCTGCTGTTCACCCCGGACGTCTGGGAGGGGTTCATCACCGGGCTGAACTGACCCCGCACGGTTCACCGCTCCACCGCATCACCGGCCGGCCACCCCTGCACCTGACCGGCCGCACGCTCCACCCGCTCGTCGATCCATGGCTCCAGAGGTTCACCGGTTCCTGCTGATCACGTCCACCGCGTGCTCGATCTGCTCCTCGGTGAGGTCCGCGCGGGCCGTCAGCCGCAGCCGCGAAACACCGTCGGGCACCGACGGGGGACGGAAACAGCCGACAGCGAGGCCCGCCTCGCGACAGTCGGCCGCCCATCGCACCGCCCGTTCGGGGGACGGTGCCCGCACGGAGACCACCGCCGCGTCCGGTCGTACCGCGGACAGGCCTTCCGCCGTCAGCCGCGTGTGCAGAGCCGTGGCCACCTCGCGCGCCCGGGCGGCCCGCCCGGGCTCACGGCGCAGCAGCCGCAGCGCCGACAGCGCCGCGCCCGCCGCCGCGGGTGCGAGACCGGTGTCGAAGATGAAGGTACGCGCGGCGTTGACGAGGTGGTCGATGACCGCCGCCGGGCCGAGGACGGCCCCGCCCTGGCTCCCGAGCGACTTGGAGAGCGTGACGGTCACGACGACGTCCGGGTCCCCCGCGAGCCCGGCGGCGTGCGGCGCGCCCCTGCCGCCGTCGCCGAGGACACCGAGTCCGTGCGCGTCGTCGACGATCAGCCCCGCGCCGTACTCACGGCAGGCGACGGCGAGTTCGGCGATCGGGGCCGCGTCCCCGTCCACCGAGAAGACCGTGTCGGAGACGGTGACGGCGGGGCCGTCGTGGGTGCCGAGCGCCTTGCGCACGCCCTCCGGGTCCGCGTGGTCGACGACCTGCGTGGTCCCGCGGGCGAGCCGGCAGCCGTCGATCAGGGACGCGTGGTTGCCGGCGTCCGAGACGATCAGCGAGCCGTGCGGCGCGAGCGCGGTGACGGCGGCGAGGTTGGCCGCGTAGCCGGAGGACAGGACGAGCGCGGACTCGAAGCCGCAGAAGTCGGCGAGCTCGCGTTCCAGTTCGGTGTGGAGTTCGGTGGTGCCGGTGACGAGCCGGGAGCCCGTCGCGCCGCCGCCCCACCGGCGCGCCGCCTCTGCCGCGCCCTCGGTGACCTCCGGATGGCGGGCGAGCCCGAGATAGTCGTTGCTCGCGAGATCCAGGAGCGGCGAGTGGGCGGGACGGGGGCGCAACGTACGGACGAGTCCGGCCCGGCGGCGCGCCTCGGCCTGCTCGTCGATCCAGCCGAACGCCATGTGTCCTCCGGGTCTCGCCGCACCTGCGGTGTCGCTGATTTGTAGGCTGTGAACAGACCCTAGCGGGCGCTTCGACGGCGCATGATGTGGCAATACCCACACGTCGAACCATCTCTGTTGTGCAAACTCTCCTTGGCCGGGAGCGGTCGCATGGTCCAGGATCGGACCTCATGGACCTGCTGAACACGCTGGTGGACAAGGGGCTTCGGCGCGAGCTGCCGACCCGCGACGAGGCGCTGGCCGTACTGGCCACCTCCGACGACGACGTACTCGACGTGGTGGCCGCGGCCGGCAAGGTGCGCCGGCACTGGTTCGGCCGACGGGTGAAACTGAACTATCTCGTCAACCTGAAGTCGGGCCTGTGCCCGGAGGACTGCTCGTACTGCTCGCAGCGTCTGGGCTCCACGGCCGGGATCCTCAAGTACAGCTGGCTCAAGCCCGACGAGGCGTCCAAGGCCGCGGCGGCCGGGCTCGCCGGGGGCGCCAAGCGGGTCTGTCTGGTGGCCAGCGGGCGCGGCCCGACGGACCGTGACGTGGACCGGGTCTCCGACACGATCAAGGCGATCAAGGAGCAGAACGAGAACGTCGAGGTGTGCGCCTGCCTCGGTCTGCTCTCCGACGGCCAGGCCGAACGGCTGCGCGAGGCGGGCGCGGACGCCTACAACCACAACCTGAACACGTCCGAGGGGACGTACGGGGAGATCACGACCACCCACACGTACGCCGACCGGGTGGACACGGTCCAGAAGGCGCACGCGGCGGGACTGTCCGCCTGCTCCGGTCTGATCGCGGGCATGGGCGAGTCGGACGAGGACCTCGTGGACGTGGTGTACGCGCTGCGCGAGCTCGACCCCGACTCCGTTCCGGTGAACTTCCTGATCCCGTTCGAGGGAACGCCCCTCGCCAAGGAGTGGAACCTCACCCCGCAGCGCTGTCTGCGGATCCTCGCCATGGTCCGCTTCGTCTGCCCGGACGTCGAGGTCCGTATCGCCGGCGGCCGCGAGGTGCATCTGCGCACCCTCCAGCCGCTCGCCCTGCACCTCGCCAACTCGATCTTCCTCGGTGACTACCTCACCAGCGAGGGCCAGGCGGGCAAGGCCGACCTGGAGATGATCGCAGACGCCGGCTTCGAGGTGGAGAACGCGGGCGAGGTGACGCTCCCCGAGCACCGCGCACCGTCCGGCGGCGGCTGCGGCTCGCACGCGGAGAGCGGCTGCGGCTCCGACGCGGAGGCCGGGTGCGGCTCGCACGGCGCCGCCGGCTGCGGCTCGCACGCCGAGGCGGGCTGCGGGTCCCAGGAGGGCGGTGGCGCGTGCGGTTCGGTGCCCGCGCCCGCGACGGTGGCCGAGGCGCCCGCCGACGCCCGGACGGACCTGGTCTCCGTACGTCGCCGTGGTGCCGGAACGGACCTCGCGCCCAATGCCTGAGCTGTCCGTGCGGGAACTGCTCGACCTCGACCGGCGGCACGTCTGGCATCCGTACGGGCCCATGCCCGGACGCCAGGAGCCGCTGGTCGTGGAGTCGGCGAGCGGGGTCCGGCTGCGGATGGCCGACGGCACGGGCGAGCTGGTCGACGGCATGTCGTCCTGGTGGTCGGCCATCCACGGCTACAACCACCCGGTCCTGAACGACGCGGTCCGCGGCCAGCTCGACCGGATGAGCCATGTCATGTTCGGCGGGCTCACCCACGAGCCCGCCGTCCGGCTGGCGAAGCGGCTGGTCGACATCTCGCCCGAGGGACTTGAGCACGTCTTCCTCGCCGACTCCGGCTCGGTCTCGGTCGAGGTCGCGGTCAAGATGTGCCTCCAGCACTGGCGCTCCCTCGGCCGTCCCGGCAAGCAGCGGCTGCTGACCTGGCGGGGCGGCTACCACGGGGACACCTGGCAGCCCATGTCGGTGTGCGACCCCGAGGGCGGGATGCACGAACTGTGGCAGGGCGTGCTCCACCGGCAGGTGTTCGCCGACGCGCCGCCGGCCGCGTACGAGGAGTCGTACGCGGAACATCTGCGTGAGCTCATCGGACGGCACGCCGACGAGCTCGCCGCGGTCGTCGTGGAGCCGGTGGTCCAGGGCGCCGGCGGGATGCGCTTCCACTCCCCCGCGTATCTGCGGGTGCTGCGCGAGGCCTGCGACGAGCACGACGTGCTGCTGGTCTTCGACGAGATCGCGACGGGTTTCGGCCGTACGGGTGAGCTGTTCGCTGCGGACCACGCGGGCGTGACCCCGGACGTGATGTGTGTCGGCAAGGCGCTGACCGGCGGTTACCTGACGATGGCGGCGACGCTGTGCACCGCCCGGGTGGCCGACGGCATCTCGCGCGGTGAGGTCCCGGTGCTGGCGCACGGCCCGACCTTCATGGGCAATCCGCTGGCCGCCGCGGTGGCCTGCGCCTCGGTCGACCTGCTGCTGGCGCAGGACTGGCGGACCGAGGTGAAGCGGATCGGGACCGGCCTGCGGGACGGCCTCGCGGAGGCGGCAGGGCTGCCGGGCGTACGGGACGTGCGCGTGCTCGGCGCGATCGGGGTCGTCCAGCTCGACCACGAGGTGGACATGAAGGCGGCGACGGCGGCAGCGGTGCGCGAGGGCGTGTGGCTGCGGCCGTTCCGCGACCTCGTCTACACGATGCCGCCGTACGTCACCGGCGACACGGACCTGGCGCGGATCGCCCGCGCGGTGTGCGCGGCGGCGCGGGAGGGCTGAGATGACGGTACTGGTGATCACGGGGACGGGCACGGAGGTGGGCAAGACGGTCGTCACGGCCGCCGTGGCCGCCACGGCTCTCGCGGCCGGACGGTCCGTGGCCGTCCTGAAGCCCGCGCAGACGGGGGTGGGGCCGCACGAGCGCGGCGACGCCGACGAGGTGGCCCGGCTCGCCGGTGCCGTCACGACGCTCGAACTGGGCCGCTATCCGGAGCCGCTGGCGCCCGCTACGGCCGCCCGGCGGGCCGGTCTCGCACCGGTGTCGCCCGTGGCGGCGGCGGAGGCGGCGGCGAAGCTCGCGACCGAGCACGACCTGGTGCTGGTCGAGGGCGCGGGCGGTCTGCTCGTCCGGTTCGACGACGAGGAAGGGACGCTCGCGGACGTGGCCCGGCTGCTGGACGCGCCCGTGCTCGTGGTGGCTTCGGCGGGGCTCGGAACCCTCAACACGACCGAACTGACGGCTCGTGAACTGCGGCTGCGGGAGCTGGAGTTCGCGGGGGTCGTGATCGGCAGCTGGCCGGACTCCCCGGATCTGGCGATGCGGTGCAACCTCGCGGACCTCCCGGCGGTGTCCGGGGCGCCCCTGCTGGGCGCGGTCCCGGCGGGCGCGGGTGCCCTGTCCCCCGCGGACTTCCGCGCGGGAGCGCCGAGTTGGCTGGACCACCGGTTCGGCGGACGCTGGAACGCCGGGGTCTTCACGACGGCACACCCGGCCTGACCCGATCACGACCGCCGAGCGGCGCCCCGACGGCGACCACCGGGGCCGGCCTCGTATCGGCGCCGCCGCACGCCTGTGCCAGTGTTCGCCCTTATGGTGCGCGGTGCGTGCGGCGGAGGTCCCGGGGGGACACTTCCAGTGAGCCCCGTCTCCCGGGAGGTCCGACATGCCGTTCAAGCCGTTCCGGCCGGCCGACTCCGGCAAGGTCTCCGCGAAGGCCGCGCAGCATCCGGTCTTCGCCCGCTACTACGCCCGCTTCAGCACCAAGGCCGAGACCCGCATGGGGATCGGCCTGCTGCGTGAGCGGCTGCTCGCCGGGCTGTCGGGCCGGGTGATCGAGATCGGCGCGGGCAACGGCCTGAACTTCGCCCACTATCCGGGCACGGTCTCCGAGGTCGTCGCCATCGAACCCGAGCGGCTGCTGCGGCAGCTGGCGGTGGAGGCGGCGCTGCGCTGCGAAGTGCCCGTCGACGTGGCGCCGGGCGCGGCCGAGGCCCTGCCGGTCAAGAGCGAGGCCTACGACGCCGCCGTGCTGTCGCTGGTGCTGTGCAGCGTGCGGGACGTGCCGCGGGCGCTCTCCGAGGTGCGGCGGGTGCTGCGCCCGGGCGGCACGGTGCGGTTCCTCGAACACGGCAGGGGCGGCGGGCGCGCGATGCGGTCCCTCCAGCGCGGCCTGGACGCCACGGTGTGGCCCCGGCTGTGCGGCGGCTGTCACGTGGCCCGCGACCCGGTCGCCGCTCTGCGTGAGGCGGGGTTCGAACTGGGCCCGTACCGGCGGCTGTTGCTGCCGGAGAAGGGCCCGCGCCTGCCCACGTCGTACTGCATTCTGGGCACGGCCCACCGGCCGCTCGACTGACGACCGCGCCCGCGGAGCCCCCGGTCTCGCGGTCACAGACTCCAGCGGCGCAGTTCGTGGGCGATGTCGTGCACGGTCGCCTCGCCGTTCTTGACCAGCCGGGCCAGTTCCCGCACCTGCTCGGGCGAGGTGACGACCTTCAGGCCGCTGGCGACGAGATAGGCGTAGGCGACGGCCGAGGCGAACATCGCGTTGGAGCGTTCGAGCGCCGGGACGTGCAGCAGGAGCTGGAGCAGCGCGGCGGCACGGGCGTGCGGACTGTCGTACACGGGAATGCCGAGGATCTCCGCCTCGTGCCGGCTGACCGCGGCGACGAGCGCTCCCCAGTCGGTGACCTGGGGGTCTCCCGGTGTTTTCTGTTCGGCGATCATGAGGAGCCAGGCAAGATCGACTCTGAGACTGCTCAAGGGATCAACGACGACCTTCGCTGGTGCCTTCGCGCTCCGCGCCGAACTCCTCGGCGAAGACGGACTCGTACTGCTTCATGAAGTCGGCGGCGGCCTCCACGAAGGTGTGGCCGACCTCCCCGGTGTCCTGCCGGACCAGTTCCTCGATGTAGCGGTTCACGCTCATCCCCCGTTCCAGAGCTCTCTCCCGGGCGGCGCGCGCGGTGCCTTCGTCCACCCGGACGTTCAGCTGAGTCTTCGCCATCCTTCGAAGCTAGCGCGGAATCGCTAGCACGGGCAAGGGGGGCCGGGGGGCGGAGCACCGCGGTGGAGATTGCCCCTTACATCCATATCGGGTCCCCACCCTGGGGCGGAGGGCGTACGGCACCTGCGAGGGATACCGGGTGTGCGTCCGATCACACTACGCTCGGGCCGGACCATGTGCCCGGACGTCCATCCCAGGAGGAGGCGGTCTTGTCCACAGCTGCTGCCGAGCAGATTCCCGGCCGCGCGGAGGGGGACGGGATCGCCGCCCGCGCCCGCGGTCTGACCAAGGCCTACGGTTCCGGCGAGACCGCGGTGCTGGCCCTCGACTCGGTCGACGTGGACATCGCGCGCGGCCGGTTCACCGCCGTCATGGGCCCCTCGGGCTCCGGGAAGTCCACGCTGATGCACTGTCTCGCGGGCCTGGACACCGTCTCGGCCGGGCAGGTGTGGCTCGGCGACACCGAGATCACCGGTCTCAAGGACCGCGAGCTGACCCGGCTGCGACGTGACCGGATCGGCTTCATGTTCCAGTCGTTCAACCTCATCCCCACCCTCAACGCGGCCGAGAACATCACGCTGCCGATGGACATCGCGGGCCAGAAGCCCGACCAGAAGTGGCTCGACCAGGTCGTCGACACCCTCGGACTGCGCGACCGGCTCAAGCACCGGCCCGCCCAGCTCTCCGGGGGCCAGCAGCAGCGCGTCGCCTGCGCCCGCGCGCTCGCCTCCCGGCCCGAGCTGATCTTCGCGGACGAGCCGACCGGGAACCTGGACTCCCGGGCGGGCCTCGAAGTCCTCGGATTCCTGCGCGAGGCCGTGGACGAGCTGGGCCAGACCGTCGTCATGGTCACGCACGACCCCGGCGCCGCCGCCCACTCCGACCTGGTGCTCTTCCTCGCGGACGGGCGGATCGTGGACGAGATGGAACGGCCCTCGGCGGAAGCCGTGCTGGAGCGGATGAAGCGCTTCGACACGGCCCGGGTGACCTTCGAGGGCGGACGCGAGGCATCCGGCGCCCCGGCCCACGACAGCACGGCTCCCGGCACCCCGGCCCGCGGCGGGCCCGCCGACCCGGCCCACGGCGACCCCGGCCGCACCGCTCCCGGCGGCGCCCCCGGTGACGTAACCCCCGACAAGGACTGAGGCGGTCGTGCTCAAGGCGACACTGCGAAGCTTTCTCGCGCACAAGGGACGGCTGCTGCTCTCGGCGCTGGCCATCGTGCTGTCCGTGGCCTTCGTCGCGGGAAGTCTCATCTTCTCGGACACGGTGACCCGTACCTTCGACCGGCTCTTCGCCTCCACCGCGGCCGATGTGACCGTGGAGCCGAAGAACGACCTGAAGTCCCAACTGCCCACCGGGGCGACGGAAACGGTCCCGGCCTCCCTCGCCGGCCGGCTCGCGAAGGTCGAGGGGGTCGCCGCCACCCATGTGGACGCCTCGGTGCAGAACGCACCGGTCGTCGACAGCGCGAACAAGTCGGTCGGGCCGACGACGGGCGCCCCCACCATCGTCACCAACTGGCAGATCACCGAACGCAGTCCGGTGAAACTGACCTCGGGACACGCGCCGAACGGGGACGGCGAGGCACTGCTCGACGCGGACACCGCCGACAAGAAGCACCTCGGCATCGGCGACACCCTCACCGTGCAGGCGCAGCCCGGCTCCTTCAAGGTGCGGATCGTCGGGATCGCCACCTTCACCACCACCAATCCCGGTGCCGCGCTGATCTTCCTCGACACCCCGACCGCGCAGACCAAACTGCTCGGCCGCCCCGGACTCGCCACGAGCATCTCCGTGGACGCCGCGAAGGGCGTCGACAACGCCGCCCTCAAGCGACGCGTCTCGGCCGAACTCGGCACCGGCGCCTACGACGTGAAGACCGCTCAGGAACAGGCGAAGTCGTCCGCCGAGCAGCTCGGCGGATTCCTCGACGTCATCAAGTACGTGATGCTCGGCTTCGCCGGGATCGCGGTGCTCGTCGGGATATTCCTCATCGTCAACACGTTCTCCATGCTGATCGCCCAGCGCACCCGGGAACTCGGGCTGCTGCGGGCGCTCGGCGCCGACCGCCGCCAGGTGCGCCGGTCGGTGCTGACGGAGGCGCTGCTCCTCGGCCTGGTCGGCTCGACGCTCGGCCTCGCGGCCGGGATCGGGCTGGCGGTCGGGCTGATCAAGCTGATGACCGCGTTCGGCATGAACCTCAAGTCCACCGAGATGGTGATCGGTTGGCCGACCCCCGTGGCGGCGTACGTCGTCGGGGTCGGCGTCACCTACATCGCGGCCTATCTGCCGGCCAGGCGAGCGGCGGGCGTCTCCCCCATGGCGGCCCTCTCGGACGCCGAAGTCGCGGGCGTGGGAAGGCCGTTGCGGGTACGGGCCGTGGTGGGCGCGGTCGTCGGCGCGGCCGGGGCCGCGGCGCTCGCGGGCTGCGCCTCCTCCACGAAGACCTCGACGGCGGCCTCGCTGCTCGGACTCGGTGTCGTCCTGACGCTGATCGCGACGGTGATCGCGGGACCCCTGCTGGTCCGTCCGGTGATCCGGGTCCTCGGCGGCGCGTTCCCCGCGCTCTTCGGCCCGGTCGGCCGGATGAGCCAGCGCAACGCGCTGCGCAACCCGCGCCGCACCGGCGCCACCGCCGCCGCCCTGATGGTCGGACTCGCCCTGGTCGGCGGGATGTCCGTGGCCAGCGCGTCCATGAGCAAGTCCTTCGACCAGCAGATCGACAAGACCCTCGGCGCCGACTTCGTGCTCCAGAACGCCAACTTCGTACCGTTCTCGCACGAGGTCACGGACAAGGTGCGCGCCACCGACGGTGTCGGGCTGGTCGTCCGGCAGAGGTTCACGCCGATCGCGGTCAGGCTGCCCGACGGCAAGCGGGTGGAGACGACGGCCGCGGCCTACGATCCGCGGCTCGACGACGTCGCCCACATCACGTACGCGGGGGGCGACACCGCGGCGGCGCTCGGCGAGGGCCGCATCGCCATGGACGTGAACTTCGCGAAGGACCACGACGTGCGGATCGGCAGCACGATTCCGGTCGAGTTCCCCGCCGGCCGTACGACCGAGCTGACGGTGGGCGCGCTCACCGACCAGGGCGGCGGCGGGTTCGGGACGCAGGGCGGGCTCGTCCTCGGCTTCGGCACGATCGAGAAGTACGTGCCCGGCGGACAGGACTCGGCGCTGTACGTGAACGCGGCCCCCGGCACCTCCCCGGAGAAGCTGCGCCCGCTGCTGGAGAAGACCCTGGAGCCGTATCCGCAGGTCCAGGTCCGTGACCAGGCCGACTACAAGAAGCTGGTCCACGACCAGATCGCCGTGCTGCTCTACCTCGTGTACGCCCTGCTCGGGCTCGCGATCGTCATCGCCGTGCTGGGCGTGGTCAACACCCTCGCCCTGTCGGTCGTGGAGCGCACCCGGGAGATCGGACTGCTGCGCGCCATCGGTCTCGGCCGGCGCCAGCTGCGCCGCATGATCCGGCTGGAGTCCGTCGTGATCGCCGTGTTCGGCGCGGTCCTCGGCCTGGCCCTGGGCGTCGTCTGGGGTGTCTGCGTCCAGCAGGTGCTCGCTCTCCAGGGCATGAAGGCGCTGGCGATCCCGTGGACGACGATCGTCGCGGTCGTGATCGGCTCGGCCGTCGTCGGCATCGTCGCGGCCCTGCTCCCGGCCCTGCGCGCGTCCCGGATGAACGTGCTGGCTGCGATCGCGCACGAATGACCCGAGCTCGCCCCGGGCCGCCCGGCCCGGGGCGTGACCTGCCGCTTCTCCCCGGTCCGCCGAGGGCCCGGGGATCCACCAGGAAGGGATGTCCGATGCCGCGCCCGTTCCGTTTCGGTGTCAGTCTGATCGCCCCGGCGACAGCGGCCGAGTGGGCCGCCAGGTGCCGCCGCGCCGAGGCGCTCGGCTACGACGTGATCACCGTGGCGGACCATCTGGGCATGCCCGCCCCTTTCCCCTCGCTGGTCGCCGCCGCGGCGGCGACCGAACGGCCCCGGCTCGGGACCTTCGTGCTCAACGCGGGTTTCTGGAATCCCGCGTTGCTGGCCCGTGAGGTGGCCACGACCGCGGCGCTGACGGGCGGCCGTCTCGAACTCGGCCTGGGCACCGGGTACATGGCGGCCGAGCACGCGACGGCGGGCCTGCCCTGGGGCACGGCGCGCGAGCGCGTCGACCATCTCCTGCGCACGGTCGAGGAGTTGAAGCGCCTCCTCGCCCCGGAGGGACCGCTCCGGGACGGCACTCCGTGGCCGGGCGGAAGGGCTCCCGAGTCCGGGGACGGCGGGCCGCCGCGGGTGCCCCTGCTGATCGGGGCCAACGGGGACCGGATGCTCCGCGTCGCCGCGGAGCACGCGGACACCGTGGCCTTCACGGGCGCGCGCACCGGGCGGAACGGCACCCTGGAACCGCTCACGGCAGCCGAGCTCGACGCGCGCGTCGAGGTCCACCGGAAGGCGTCCGTCGGCCGCGAGGAGCCCGCCGAACTCAATCTGCTGATCCAGATCGTCTCCGTCACCGACGACCGGAGTGCCGCCGTCCGGCCGTGGCTGCCCCGGCTGCACGGGCTGGCCGAGCGGGAGGCGCTCGCTCTGCCGGTCGTCCTGATCGGCACGGTGGAGCAGCTCGTCGGGCAGGTCCGTGATCTGCGGGAGCGCTACGGGTTCTCGTATCTGACCGTGCTGGAGCCGAACCTGGAGGCGTTCGCTCCCGTGGTCGGCGAACTGCGCGGACGGTGAGCGTCCGCATGGCGGAAATGCCGTTCCGGCGTTCCGGCGCCGTGGTGGGATCGGATCATGACCGACTTGCGCATACGGGCCGCTCGCCCCGAGGACCTCGACGCCGTGCTCGCCTTCTGGAAGGCGGCCGCCGAGGGCACCAGCATCAGTGACGACCGCGGCGGGGTGGAGGGGCTCGTCGCCCGGGACCCCGGGGCCCTGCTCCTCGCCGAGCGCGACGGGGAGCTGGTCGGCACGGTGATCGCCGGCTTCGACGGCTGGCGCTGTCATCTGTACCGGCTGGCGGTCCGTCCGGACCGGCGGCGCCTCGGCATCGGCTCGGCGCTGCTGGCCGCGGCGGAGGAACGTTTCGTACGACTCGGCGGGCGGCGCGGGGACGCCATGGTGCTGAAGCGGAACGAGACCGCCCACCATGCCTGGCGGGCCGCGGGGTACACGCCGGAGGAGCACTGGCGGCGCTGGGTGAAGCCGCTCACCGACTGAGGGTTCCCCACGGAGACGGGGCTCGAAGGGGCGGGCGGGGACCACCAGCGACGCCGCTTTGCCTGTCCTTTACCATTGTTGGACCGTCCCCCCTTCGACGAAAGGTGTGAGCCTCCGCCCATGGGCGAGCCTCCCGGTCCCCGCGGTCGTGATTCCCACGGCGGCGGCGGACATCGCGCGATCCCCCTGTCCCTGGCCGATCATGGGACGGAGGTGACCCGATGACCGAAGTGTTGCTCCTGCTGGTCGCAGTTCTGCTGTCGCTGGCCTGCGGCGGCTTCGTCGCGGCAGAGTTCTCCTTGACCACGGTCGAACGCAGCGAACTGGAACGTGCCGTGGAGCGCGGCGAGCGGGGCGCCTCCGGAGCCCTGAAAGCCGTACGGAACCTCACCTTCCAGCTGTCCGGCGCCCAGCTCGGCATCACCGTGACGAACCTCGTGGTCGGCATGCTCTCCGAGTCGTCGATCGCCAAGCTCATCGCCGGCCCCCTGGAGTCGCTGGGCGTCCCGGCCTCCGCGTCGGACTCGGTGGCCCTGGTCATCGGCACGGCGCTCTCGACGATCTTCCTGATGGTCGTCGGCGAACTGGTGCCCAAGAACTGGGCGATCTCCTCGCCGCTGGCCGTGGCCAAGCGGGTGGCGACACCGCAGCGCTGGTTCAGCGCCGCGTTCCGTCCCTTCATCGCCCATCTCAACAACACCGCGAACCACGTCGTACGCCGCTTCGGCCTCGAACCGGCCGAGGAGCTGGCGTCCGCCCGCGGGCCCCAGGAGCTGGTGGCGCTCGCCCGGCACTCCGCCAAGGAGGGCGCGCTGGAGGCGGACACCGCCGAGCTGTTCGTACGCACGCTGAACCTCGCCGACCTGACCGCGGAGAACGTGATGACACCACGCGTCCAGGTCATGGCCCTCGACGTCCAGGCGACGTGCGAGGACGTGGCGAACGCGACCCGGGCGACCGGACTGTCCCGGTTCCCGGTCTACCGGTCGAGCCTCGACGAGGTGGTCGGGGTCGCGCACATCAGGGACGTGCTGACCGTGCACGCCGCGAGCCGGACCCAGACGCCCGTCTCGCAGATCATGCGCGAGCCCCTGTTCGTACCGGAGTCGCTGACCGTCGACAGGCTCCTGGACCGGCTGGCGGGCAAGCGCACGATGGCCGTGGTCATCGACGAGTACGGCGGTACGGCCGGAGTGGCCACGCTGGAGGACATCGTGGAGGAGGTCGTCGGCGAGGTGCGCGACGAGCACGACCCGCACGAGACCCCCGACCTGGCCCCGGTCGGCACGGACGCCGACGGGCGGGCGCTGTACTCGGCCGACGGGTCCGCCCGTACCGACCAGCTCGCCCGGGTCGGACTGCGGGTGCCGGACGGCCCGTACGAGACCCTGGCGGGTTTCATCGCGGCCGAGCTCGGCCGCATCCCCGCCGAGGGCGACACCGTCGAGGCCGGCGACTGGCGGCTCGACGTCGTGGACGCCTCGGGGAGGCGAGCGGCGCGTGTCCTGCTGCACGCCCCGCACGACGCCGAGGAGAGCGCGCGATGACCGTCGTCCAGCTGCTGATCGGGTTCGCGACGCTCGTCGTGAACGGATTCTTCGTCGGCGCCGAGTTCGGGCTGATCTCGGTGCGCCGCAGCCAGATCGAACCGCACGCCGAACGCGGCGACCGGCGGGCGCGGAGCGTGCTCTGGGGCCTCGAACACGTCTCGGTGCTGCTCGCGACCGCGCAGCTCGGCATCACGCTGTGCACCCTGGTGCTCGGCATCGTGGCCGAACCCGCCATCGCGCACCTGCTGGAGCCGGTGTTCCACGCGGTGGGCGTCCCCTCGGGCGCGGGCCACGCCGTCTCCTTCGTCATCGCGCTCACCCTGGCGACGTATCTGCACATGCTGCTCGGCGAGATGGTGCCGAAGAACGTGGCGCTCGCGGAGCCCGTGCGGACGGCGCTGGTGCTCGGACCGCCGCTGGTCGCGCTCTCCCGGGCCCTGCGCCCGGTGATCTTCGCGGTCAACGCCTTCGCCAACGCGCTGCTGAAGCTGCTGCGGGTCGAGACGAAGGACGAGGTCGCCGCGACCTTCTCCGACGACGAGCTCGCCCGTCTGGTCAAGGACTCCAGCGCGGCGGGACTCATCGACCACCGCGCCCAGGAGCGGCTGCGGGACGCCCTGGAGCTGGGCCGCCGGCCCGTGCACGACGTCGTGCTGCCGGTCGAACGGGTCGTCTATGCGCGCGTGGGCGTCACCCCGGAGGAGCTGGAACGGCTGTCGGCCGACTCGGGGTTCTCGCGCTTCCCCGTCGTCGACGACGGACGCCGGATCGTCGGCTATCTGCACGTGAAGGACGCGCTGGACGCGGTGCCCCGCGAGGTGCCGTTCCGCGTGGAGGACATGCGGCAGATCGCCCGGGTGCGGGAGAGCACGCCCATGGACGACGTGCTGACCGCGATGCGCCGCAGCCGTACCCATCTCGCGGCGGTCATGGGCAGCGACGGACGGCTCACGGGGCTGGTGACGATGGAGGACGTCCTGAGGGAGCTGTTCGGACAGCCCGTGTGACAGCGGCACGCCGGTCCCGGCCGGGCACGGTCGGGCCGGGCACGGTCGGGCCGGGCACGGTCGGGGACGGACCGCGAGCCGGGGGCCGCTGTCGGGTGGGCGGACCGACAGACCGATGGGTATGTCTTCGGGTTACCATCTTTCTCGCCATGCAGATGAATGCCTCCTACACCAGCCTCGTCGCGGTCGGCGACTCCTTCACCGAGGGCATGTCGGACCTGTTGCCCGACGGCTCGTACCGCGGATGGGCCGACGTCCTCGCGGGCCGGATGGCGGCCCGGACACCCGGTTTCCGCTACGCCAACCTCGCGGTGCGCGGCAAGCTGATCGGCCAGATCGTCGACGAGCAGGTGGACGTGGCGGCCGCGATGCGGCCCGACGTCATCACCCTGGTCGGCGGCCTCAACGACACCCTGCGGCCCAAGGTCGACATGGGACGCGTGCGCGGTCTGCTGGAGGAGGCCGTGGAGCGTCTGGCCCCGGCCTGCGAGCAGCTCGTGCTGATGCGCAGCCCCGGCCGCAACGGTCCCGTCCTGGAGCGCTTCCGGCCGCGTATGGAAGAGCTCTTCACCGTCGTCGACGAGCTCGCGCGCCGGCACGGCGCCCTGGTGGTCGACCTCTACGGGGCCCCCTCGCTCGCCGACCCGCGCTCCTGGGACGTCGACCGGCTGCACCTGACAGCCGACGGGCACCGCCGGGTCGCGGAGGCCGTGTGGCAGACCCTCGGCTACGAGCCGGAGGACCCGGACTGGCACGTGCCGTCGGCGCCCACCGCGCCTCCGGGCTGGGTCTCGCGCCGCACCGCGGACGCGCGTTTCGCCCGGCAGCATCTGCTGCCGTGGATCGGGCGACGGCTGACCGGCCGCTCGTCCGGCGACGGACTTCCGGCGAAGCGGCCCGAGCTACTGCCCTACGAGGCTCCCGCCGCGGACCGTCTCGGCGGCTGACCCGGCGGCCGTGCGGCCGAAACCCGGTGGCCGTGCGGCCGAGGGAACGCGGGCCGGACGGCTTCCGCCGTGTCGCTCTTGCGAGTGACACGGCGGCCCATGCTCCGCATGAAGGAGACGCTACCGGTTACCCCCGGTCCGCCACAGGGCGCACGGGGGGCGCTCGACAGCGCGGGAGTGCCGTTGCCGCGTTCGTTCACGCCCCGGAAGTACGGCCGGGCCCGGCGCGTACGCCGGGCCCCGCCGACACGGCCCCTCCAGCTTTGCGGAGCATGGAGAGGAGCCGTCCCGCCACCCTGGTGGGATGACAAGTAACAGGCCAGCCGAGGGTTCCAGCTGGAATCAACATCAAAGCACTCATGCGGGGGCCTGAGAAGTACGCCCCATAGCACCGTCGAAGGAAGTTCCCGGCGCCTCTCAGCGGTGTGGCCGGGGCAAAGACGTGCGCCGTACCTTTTGGGACCGACACGCCACCGCTGGACCGATCAGGGCCGATGTGCCCCATCGGCCCCCTTGCGGCGGGTCGCCGCAAGGGTGGGAAACCAGCCATGCCGCGCGACCGCACCTACCACGGGCCGATATCGCTCTGCGCCAGGTTCAGTACACGGAACGTGAGCGTGGGTGGACATGGCTGCCCGGTTCACCTCATGCAGAGGCGTGGGTGCCACGAGTGAGAAACAGTCAGCCGGGGCGGCGCCCCGGCCGCGGTCAGGCGCTGTCCCCGGCCATTCCGCCGGAGGGCAGGGGGGTCGCCGTCAACGGGCCGTGCGCCATGACGATCGACGCGAGCGGGTAGGGCGGACCGTCGGTGCCGCGCAGGACCAGCAGGGGCATCCCGCGTTCGTCCTGCCGGCGGCCGAGGGACAGCCAGATCCGGTCGGTCCGGTCGACCTGTCCCATCCCGAGGTCGTAGATCCGCCCCCAGAGATAGAAAGGATCGGTGGCCGCGTCGCTCGCCTCCTGGAGGAGTTCGGGGACGCCGTGCGCGGTGAGGTGGACGGCGACCCCGTCGAGGGTCCCGGCGGCCACCTGCGCGTGTCCGGCCGTCCTGGTCCGCACGTTGCGGGCGGCACCGATCGCGTCGAGCCAGTACTCCCAGTCGTCCAGGCACGTGGCCTTGATGGCCACCGTCACCCGCTCGCCGTCCGCCGTGATCTGCATGGCCTCCAGCCGGGCGAGGTGGTCGGACTGGAGGCTCGCGGCGACGGAGACCGCCCGGGCCGAGGCGCTGCCCCAGCCGACCACGCGCGAGCGCGCGGCGGCTGGCCGCACACGCGGAACCTGGCCCTCGACCCGCTTGGGCACGGGCGCCACCCCGTGCTCGGCCATGGCCCGGCCGGCGCTCCGGTCGGCGAGGTGCAGGACGATCGCACCGCGCGCGGGGGGCACGAGCGGCGAGACCCCGGAAGCCCGGTCGCGCACCTCACCACCGGAAACCGGCCCCATGGGGTCCTGCACGGACACGGGACCGTACTCCGGCCCGAACGAGGACCGCTCACCACCGGAGACCGGTCCCCCGAGGTCCGGCACGGACGCGGGACCGTGCTCCGCCGCGAACGAGGACCGCTCACCACCGGCGCCCGTCACCGTCGGTTCCGGCAGGGCCACGGCGGCGTGATCCCGCCGGGACTCCGGCGGCCCGCCACCGGACAGCAGCTCCACGCGGTCCGGAATGGAGGCGGGGCCGTGGTCGCGCCGGGGCTCGGGCCCCTCGGCGACGGAACCCGGCCCCGTCCGGCCCGGCACGGACGCGTGGGCGTGATCGCGCCGGGACCGGGGACCCTCACCGCCCCGCGCCGGTCCGATGTGGTCCGGAAGGGAGGCGGGGCCGTGGTCGCGGCGCGGCTCGGGGCCTTCACCGGCGGATCCGGGCCCCCTCCGCTCCGGCACGGACGCGGGGCCGTGATCGCGTCGCGCCCCGGGACCCTCGCCGCCGAGCACGGGCTCCCCGCCGTCCGCCCCGGAGGCGGGAGCACGGTCGTGACGGGGTTCGGAGCCGTCGGCGCCGGGGCCCGACTCCTCGGCGTCCGGCGCGGAATCCGGTTCGCCGCCGTGCCGCGGCTCGGCCTCGTCGCCCGGGATCAGCCCCTTGCGGTTGAGGGCGGTGGCGATCCGCATGGCGACCTCGCTCGGGTAGCCGCAGTCCTCGACGATGGTGTCGACCGCTGCGTGGTAGGCCTCCGGGCAGTTCCGTCCGGCCTCGACCCTCGTCCGCAGCTGTTCGAGGACACCGGCGCCGCCCGCCTCCACCAGACGCCCCTGCGCCTCCAGATCGGCGACGAACTCGCGGGCGAATGCGCTGAGTTGCTCGGCGAGATGGGCTTCGACGGCCGAACGGACCCCGGGCACGGTGGTCATGCCGCCACCCCCAGATACTCACTGCGCAGCTTGGCCAGCGCTCTGAACTGCAAGGTCTTCACGGCCCCTTCGGACCGTTCCATCTGCCGTGCCGTCTCCAGCACCGAGAACTCCATCAAGAACCTCCGGGTGAGGACCTCGCGTTGCGGCGGCCTCAGCTGCTCCAGGGCCCGGCGGAGCAGCTCCTCGTCCAGACTGATCAGTACGGTGTCCTCGGTGCTGACCGTGAGGTCCTCGTCGAAGCCGAGCATGTCCTCGACGACGAACTCGCGGCGCTGGGCGCTCTTGCAATGGTCGATGACCTTGTTCCGCGCGATGGTGATCAGCCATCCGACGAACCCGATGCCGCGATAGGTGAAAGTCCCGCGTTTCATCCAGGCGTTGAGAAAGGTCTCGCCGGTGATGTCCTCGGCGACCTGCCGATTGCGTACGCGGCGTTGTACGTAAGCCAGGACCGCGGGGTGGTGCAGAGCGTAGAGCTCCCCGAACGCGTCCCGGTCGCCCGCCAGCGCACGGGCGATAAGGGCCGGTTCTCTGGTGTCGAACCGCGGTGTGGCGGCGTTAGCCTCGGCGATCAAGGCCTACTCCGTTCATGAGTGGACGAACTGTGGTGGGCAGGTGCTGCGACGGTCCGATCCGGCCGTGGCCGCGGGGCCCGGGCACCGGGTGAACCGGTCGTCGCGTCCGAACGTTTTCGAGGCGTCCCCCCGCGGATGCCTCGCAGCTCCGGAGCCTGCTCGAGCCGATGCCGAGGCGGTGCAAATAGGGTCCCCTCAAAGGGACTTGCATACGTGCGACTAACTCACAGTCATGCAACATATGCAACTTGCGTACATGCACGCAAGTTGCTTCGCCGGTATCACGACGAGACTTTTTGCTGGGAACTGGCGTGCGAGCCGTCCCTCTTGGCCTGGCATGACACTCATACACCAATTGACCTGCGAAGATGCACGCATGCAAGTCGCGTGCAAGTTGCATACACGCGCGCTACTCTCCGGACCATGCGGAGCATGGAAGAGTCCCCCCACGAGTCCCGCGACGAGCGACAAGCTCTCGCAAGGAGGGTGGGCGAGTACCTCACGAACGCTGCGACAGCGGCCGGGTACGACGTCCGCCCACGAGCCGGCGGCCGGGTCCAACTGGCCACCTCGATTGGAGTGAGCCTCACGACGATCAGCAGAACGCTGGAAGGCAAGACCCTCCCGCTTCCCTCGCAACTGACGACCTGGGCGTCGGTACTCGGCCTCGACCAGCGAGAGATGTTGGTGAACAGCGGCATGCTTCCGCCGGAACACGGGCCTCAGCCCACGGTACGGAGGGTAGCCTCAGCAACACTCACCCCGGAGGAGGCCATGGACGCATGGGGAATCACTGATCTCAGAATCCGCACAATGCTCAGCGGGAACATCGTCCAAGCGATCGAGCTTCAAAAGGATCTCGATGCCGACGACAGCCGGGGGGCCACTGCAAGGGGGTAACAAGACGTGGCGTACAGACTGGCATTCGCGTCCACCGCCAGCTGCACAGCCGGCTGGACCTTCGTGGGCGAGGGCGTCTGGCACCATACATGGGAGTTGGCGACAGTCGGGATCGGCCTGTTAACCATGGGCGTGGCCGGGGCACTTGCCGCCCTGCTCCGCCACATGGTCAGCCAGGTCGACGCCCGGACACGGCATGATCTCAGCGTCCTGGCGGAGCACCGACGACGCCTTGAGCTGGACATGCACAAGCGCGAGCTGGACCTGGCCCAGCGGGAGAAAGCCATGGCCCGCAGGGCCACCATCACCGCCATCAGACTCGGCAGCCATGCCCGAGCCCTCGACGACGCGCGCAACGCGAACACGGCACTGCGCGCCAAGAACTCCCGGCTCATGCAGGAGATCGAGGAAGTCAACGACGAGCGCAACCAGCTGATCATGGCCGAGCTCACGCTCGCCCACGACCGGTTCACCTCCAAGGCGTACGGGGGCCTGCGCGCCGTGGTCGGCAGCGAGCAGCCCCGCCCGGATCCGCACGCCCAGGCAGGCTACGGAAGCCGTCCCCCGCGGTCGGGTTCCTGAGCACGAACCCTGCGAAAACGTTCCACCAAAAGCGTCCACCCATCCATACGGTGAACAACTCCCTTCTGTTCAAAGGAGTTGAGCGTCAGTCCGCCGAGAGCACCGGCGGACGGCAGGAGCGACGACGTGATCCGTGGTGCGCGCCCCGCGCGACACCTCCCTCCCGTCCCCGCACCTCTCACGCACACCCCGGTCCGCCGGGGGGTGCCGCTCCGCCCTGACCTGCGCATCCGGGACTCGGCGGACATAACAGGAGCCACGCCGGACAGCCGGTAAGCTCCCTACACGTGACAGCCGCGCCTGCAAAGCCCCGTATCCCCAACGTTCTCGCCGGACGCTACGCCTCCGCCGAGCTCGCCACGCTCTGGTCGCCCGAGCAGAAGGTCAAGCTGGAGCGTCAGCTCTGGCTCGCCGTGCTGCGGGCGCAGAAGGACCTCGGGATCGAGGTGCCGGACGCCGCGATCGCCGACTACGAGCGTGTCCTCGACCAGGTCGACCTCGCCTCGATCGCCGAGCGCGAGAAGATCACCCGGCACGACGTGAAGGCGCGGATCGAGGAGTTCAACGACCTCGCCGGCCACGAGCACGTGCACAAGGGCATGACCTCCCGCGACCTCACCGAGAACGTGGAGCAGCTCCAGATCCGGCTCTCGCTGGAGCTGATGCGCGACCGTACGGTGGCGGTCCTCGCGCGGCTGGCCAGGCTCGCCGGCGAGTACGCCGAGCTGGTCATGGCGGGCCGCTCGCACAACGTGGCGGCGCAGGCCACCACCCTGGGCAAGCGCTTCGCGACCGCCGCGGACGAGATGCTCGTCGCCTACGGCCGCCTGGAGGAGCTGCTCGGCCGCTACCCGCTGCGCGGTATCAAGGGCCCCGTGGGCACGGCGCAGGACATGCTCGACCTGCTGGGCGGCGACGCGGCCAAGCTGGAGGACCTGGAGCAGCGGATCGCCGGTCACCTCGGCTTCTCGCGGGCCTTCACCTCCGTCGGCCAGGTCTACCCGCGCTCGCTCGACTACGACGTCGTGACCGCGCTGGTGCAGCTCGCGGCGGCCCCGTCCTCGACGGCCAAGACGATCCGGCTCATGGCCGGGCACGAGCTGGTCACCGAGGGCTTCAAGCCCGGCCAGGTCGGCTCCTCCGCGATGCCGCACAAGATGAACACCCGCTCCTGCGAGCGTGTCAACGGCCTGATGGTCATCCTGCGCGGCTACGCGTCGATGACCGGCGAGCTGGCCGGCGACCAGTGGAACGAGGGCGACGTGTCCTGCTCGGTGGTGCGCCGCGTCGCGCTGCCGGACGCGTTCTTCGCGCTCGACGGCCTGCTGGAGACCTTCCTGACCGTCCTCGACGAGTTCGGCGCGTTCCCGGCCGTGGTGGCCCGTGAGCTGGACCGCTACCTGCCGTTCCTCGCCACGACCAAGGTCCTGATGGGTGCCGTGCGCGCCGGGGTCGGCCGCGAGGTCGCCCACGAGGCGATCAAGGAGAACGCCGTCGCCTCCGCCCTCGCCATGCGTGAGCAGGGCGCGGAGCGCAACGAGCTGCTCGACAAGCTCGCGGCGGACGAGCGGATCCCGCTGGACCGTGCTCAGCTCGACGCGCTGATGGCCGACAAGCTGTCCTTCACGGGAGCCGCGGCCGGCCAGGTTGCCGTCGTCCTCGGCCGTGTCGAGGAGATCGTGAAGCAGCACCCGGAGGCCGCCGGCTACACGCCCGGGGCGATCCTCTGACGGGCCTCACCCGAGCGGACCTGGAGGCCGCCCGCGACCGGCTCGTGCCGGATGTCGTCGCGGCCGGCCTCTCGGTGCTTTTCTGCGGCATCAATCCGGGTCTAATGACGGCGGCCACCGGCCACCACTTCGCCCGGCCGGGCAACCGGTTCTGGCCGGTGCTGCATCTGTCCGGGTTCACCCCGCGGCTCATGAAACCGTCCGAGCAGGAGGAACTGCTCTCCTACGGGCTGGGCATCACGAACGTGGTGGCACGGGCCACCGCCCGCGCCGACGAGCTGAGTGCCGAGGAGTACCGCGAGGGCGGGCGGCTGCTCGAAGAGAAGGTGGAACGGCTGCGCCCGGAGTGGCTGGCGGTGGTGGGCGTGACCGCGTACCGGTCGGCCTTCGGCGACCGTACGGCGCGCATCGGTCCCCAGGAGCGGACGATCGGGTCGAGCCGGGTGTGGGTGCTGCCCAATCCCAGCGGCCTCAACGCGCATTGGACCGCGGAGACGATGGCCGAGGAGTTCGGCCGTCTGCGGGCGGCCGCCCAGGGCCTCTGAGCCGTCGCGGCACCGGCACGTGCCGCGACCCGCGCGTCACCACGGCCGGTCCCCGTGACCACGGGTCGCGCCTCCGTGTCACCGCCGATCAGCGTCCATGACCACGGCGGGACCTCCGGCGTCACCGTGCTCCCCGTACGTGATCACGGTGGGCGTCTCCCGTGTCACGGCGGATCGGTGTCCGTGAACACGGTGGGCGTCTCCGCCGTCACGGCGGACCGGGTACGTGACCGCGGCGGGCCCGCGTCGCCAAGACCGGCGTCCCCCGTGTCACGGGGGATCGATGTCCGTGATCACCGCCAGCAGTCTGAGTTCCTGGTCCTCGCCGAGCCGGGAGATGCCGAGCACCAGCCATCGGCCGGTGTCGTCCCGTCTCCACACCTGCGCGTTCCTCATGTGCGAGCCGAGGGACGCCCAGGGCTCCGGTATGTGCTCGTCGCCCTGCTGCGCGCGCAGGAACACGCCGTCGAAGCTCATCCAGTGCGGCTCCCCCCACCGGTCGCCGAGCCGTTGCGCCAGCGCCTCCCGCTCCGCCTCGTACTGCTCGGCCTCCTCCCCCGCGCCGTCCGGGCCGGTCGGGGATCCGCTGCTCCGCTTCAGCTCCACGACATGGAACCCCGGCCCCCCGGGAGCCCCGTACGACCCGGGGGCCGACCCGCCGTGCCCCGCGGGAAACTCCTCGGCGCACAGCCGGTCGATCGTGGCGAGATGCTGCGCGATGGTCATGACGTCCAGTAAAGCCGCCACCACTGACAATTGGTGAGGCGTCAGGAAGCCGGTGCGGTCACGCGTCCCTGCGCCGGACGCACCAGGCGCCCGCGCCCAGTGCCGCGGCGGTCCACAACGCGGTCACGGCGAGCCCGCTCCAGGGTCCCAGGGCACCGTCCCACGTCTGGTGAAGGACCGTCTGACCCGCCTTGTCCGGCAGGAAGTCCGCCACGCTCCCCGACGCTCCCCCGACGACGAAGGACACGATCAGGAGGAACGGGACGAGGATGCCGAGCGTGGCGACCCCGCTGCGCAGGACGGCCGTCAGACCCGCCGCGAACAGGGCCATCAGGGCCAGGTAGACCGCGGAGCCGGCCACCCCTCGCAACTCCTCCGGCCAGGTCAGGGCATCGGCCCGGGAACCGAGTACGGACGTTCCGACGACCAGTCCGGCCGCGCCCGTGACCAGGCCGATCCCCAGGACCGGTACGCCGATCGCCACCGTCTTGGCCAGGAACCAGCGCCCCCGGTCGGGCACCGCCGCCAGCGAGACCCGCAGCGCGCCGCCCTGGTACTCGGCGGAGACCGCCTGGGCCCCGAAGGTGACGGCCGCGATCTGGCCGAAGACGACACCGAAGAACGTCGTGAAGAGCGGGTCGAAGTCCGGACCGGCCGAGTCGTCGAGCCCGGCGAGCGCGGAGAAGACGACGGTGGCCCCGAGTACGGCCGCCAGGCCCCACAGGAGCGGGCGCAGCGTCCGGACCTTGATCAGTTCCGCGCGGAGCGCGAGTGCGAACGACATGGTCAGGCCTCCTGGGGCTGTGTGGGGGCGGCGGCGAACTCGGCCTCTCCGGCTGTCAGGTCCAGATAGGCCTGCTCCAACGTGCCCTCCTCCGCGGCGAGTTCGAGAACGGTGAGTCCCGCGGCCGAGGTGAGACGGCCGATGTCCTCCGGTCGTGCGTCGAACGCGGTCCAGCGGCCCTCCTCGCCCTCGGCGGCCTCGATGCCGTGCTGGGCGAGCAGGCCGCCGAGGGCGCGGCCGTCGGTGGAGCGGACCCGGACGCGGGGCCGCACGCGCGCGTCGATGAACGCGCGCATGGGCGTGTCGGCCAGAAGCCGGCCACGCCCGAGGACGACGAGATGGTCGGCGAAGGAGGCGGTCTCGTTCATGAGATGGCTGGAGACGAGGACGGTGCGCCCCTCGCGGGCCAGCCGGCGCAGCAGCTCCCGGATCCAGATGATCCCTTCGGGGTCGAGCCCGTTCGACGGTTCGTCGAGGAGCACCACGGCCGGGTCGCCGAGCAGGGCGGCCGCGATGCCCAGGCGCTGACGCATGCCCAGGGAGTACGTCCGCACCCGGCGCCGGGCCACCGGGGCGAGCCCGGTCTCCTCGAGGACCTCGTCCACCCGGCGATCGGGGATGCGGTGGGAGGCGGCCAGCGCTCTCAGGTGGTCCCGTCCGGCCCGCGATCCGTGCGCGGCCCCCGCGTCGAGGAGCGCGCCCACCGTCCGCAGCGGTTCGTCGAGAGTGGCGTAGGCGCGGCCCCCGATCGTGGCGGTGCCGGAGCCGGGCCGGTCGAGGCCCAGCACGAGCCGCATGGTGGTGGACTTCCCGGCGCCGTTCGGGCCGAGGAATCCGGTGACGCGGCCCGGAAGGACGCTGAAGGTCAGGTGGTCCACGGCGCGCGTGCCGCCGTACTCCTTGGTCAGGTCGTGGACGTCGATGCTGGTCATGGGCCCAGCGTGGCCGCCGTGGACCGGCCGGCGCCTCCCCCGCGCGTGGAGACCCTCTCCCCCGCCCGGGGGAGGTCCGTTGTCGGTGCCCGCTGGCACGATGACGGAATGGCCCGGTTCCTGCGCCCGCTGCTGTGGGGCACGACGTACACGCGTTTGCTGCACCTGTGGGTGCCGATGCTGTTCATCAGCGTCTGGCTCTACATCGACGCGACGAGGCCCTGGGTGCCCGCGCTGATGCTCGTTCCGCTGGGGCTGATCCCGGCCGTGCGGCGGGGCGAGGGCGTGCAGGCGCGGTTCATGCTGGCCCCGGGCGAACGGGGCGGTGAGGACACGGCGTTCTCGGTCGCGCCTTCGGCAGCCATGAGGGACCGGTGGCGGACCGTGCTCTGGCTGGAGGCGCGCATGCTGCTGGGCGTGACGGCCTCCATGGCCACCGTGTGGCTGCCCATGTTCGCCGTCGACCTCACCAGGTCGGCCCTCGGCTACTGGCCGTCCGGCGACCCCGTGATCAGGCTCCTGGACCCGCACTGGAGCAGCGCCCTGCTCGTTCCGCTGCCGCTGCTCGCCCTGTACGGGACCGTGGTCGGCCTCGGTGAACTGATCACGGCACTCGCGCGGCGGCTGCTCGGCCCCTCTCCCTCCGAGCGGCTCGCCGCGCTGGAGGAGCGCACGGAACAGCTCCTGGAGCGCAACCGCATCGCCCGTGAGCTCCACGATTCCATCGGCCACGCGCTCACCGTCGCGGTGGTGCAGGCCGGTGCCGCGCGCGCGGCGGGCGACCCGGAGTTCACCGCCCGCGCCCTGACGGCCATCGAGGAGACGGGACGGGACGCCCTGGAGGACCTGGAGCGGGTGCTCGGGGTGCTGCGCGAGGCGGATCGGCCCGTGAGCGCACGTCCCACGCTGACCGACGCCGACCGGCTGCTGGAGTCGGCGCGCACCTCGGGGGCGAAGGTGGACGCCGAGGTGTCGGGCCCGGTGGAGACGGTGGCGGGACCGGTGTCCAGGGAGGGCTACCGCATCCTCCAGGAGTCGCTCACCAATGTGCTCCGGCACGCCGGGAGCGTCCCGGTGCGGGTCCGGATCGAGGTCCGGGACGGCACCCTGTCCCTGGAGGTCCGCAATCCGCTGCCGGACGGCAGATCCGGTGCGGGCCGGGGCAGCGGTCTGCGGGGCATACGGGAGCGGGCCGCGCTGCTCGGCGGCAGCGCCAGGACGGGCCCGCACGAAGGCGACTGGCAGGTGCATGCAGAGCTGCCGCTGCACTGATCTACGCTGGCCGGATGCCGGTCACCGTTCTGCTCGTCGACGACGAGCCCCTCGTACGCGCCGGGCTGCGAGCCGTCCTTGAGGCACAGCCCGACATCGAGGTCGTCGGTGAGGCCGCCGACGGCGCCGCCGTGATCCCGCTGATCAGGCGGTTGCGTCCGGACGTGGTCGCCATGGATGTCCGGATGCCCCTGATGGACGGCATCGAGGCCACCCGCGCGGTGCTGCGGACCGTCGCCGACCCGCCCAAGATCCTCGTCGTGACGACGTTCGAGAACGACGAGTACGTCTACGAGGCGCTCCGCGCGGGAGCGGACGGGTTCCTCCTGAAGCGCGCGCGGCCCGCCGAGATCGTCCACGCGGTGCGGCTGGTCGCCGAGGGCGAGTCCCTGCTGTTCCCCGCCTCCGTACGGAGATTGGCGGCCGACTACGGGGACGACGGGGCCGGCGCGGCGGCTCGGGCGGTCATGGAAAGGGCCGCACTGACCGAGCGCGAGGCGGAGGTGCTGCGGCTGATGGCCCGGGGGATGTCCAACGCCGAGATCGCCGCGCGGCTGGTCGTCGGCACGGAGACGGTCAAGTCGCACGTCAGCTCCGTACTGGCGAAGCTGGGGGCCCGGGACCGTACGCAGGCGGTCATCGCGGCGTACGAGTCGGGGTTCGTGGCACCGGGCTGACGCGGACCCGGACAGCCGAAAGGGTCCCCGGCCCTCGCCGGGGTCCCCCACGACGAGTACGATCCGGCCAACACGCGTACGAGCTGGGAGGACGGACGTTGGGGCAGTTGACCGGCGGGGATCCCTCTCTGCTGCGACGGATCAATTCCGCGGTGGTCCTGCACGCGCTGCGTGCCACGGACATCGCGACCCTCACCGAGATCACCCGGGTGACCGGGCTGTCACGGCCGACGGTCGAGGGAGTCGTCGAGGGGCTGATCGAGAACGGGCTCGTCGTCGAGAAGGCGGCCGAGGAGGGCGCCACGCGGCGCCAGGGGCGTCCCGCGCGCAGGTTCCGGTTCCGGGCCGAGGCGGGGCATCTGCTGGGCCTGGAGATCGGCCCGCACCGCGTCGCCGCGCTGCTCGCTGACCTGGACGGGCGCGTGATGGGCGCGATGGCCAAGGACGTGGAGGAGACGGCGTCCGCCGACGAGCGGCTCGAACGGCTGCGGGTGGCGGTCGCGGAACTGCTGCGCAGGGCGGGTGTCGCCCGCAGCTCGCTGCGCGCGGTGGGCGTGGGGAGCCCCGGCATCGTGGAGGCGGACGGCACCGTACGTCTGGGCACGGCGCTGCCGGAGTGGACGGGGCTGCCGCTGGGCGAGCGGCTGAGCCGTTCCTTCAAGTGTCCTGTGCTCGTGGAGAACGACGCCAACGCGGCGGCGGTCGCGGAGCACTGGAAGGGCGCGGCGACCGACGTCGACGACGTGGTGTTCGTACTCGCGGGGCTGAGTCCGGGCGCGGGCGCGCTGATCGGCGGACGGCTGCACCGGGGGTTCGGCGGGGCGGCGGGCGAGATCGGCGCGCTGCATCTGCTGGGCCGTGACGTCACTCCCGAGACGCTGCTGTCGACGACGGACGAGCCGTTGCACCCGCTCGACGAGCAGGCGGTCGCGAAGGTGTTCGCGCTGGCCAAGGACGGCGACCAGCGGGCCCGCGCGGCGGTCGACCGGTTCATCCAGCGGCTGGTGCACGACGTGGCAGCCCTGGTGCTGGCCCTGGATCCGGAGCTGGTCGTCATCGGCGGCTGGGCGGCGGGGCTCGACGGCGTGCTGGAGCCGCTGCGCCGGGAGTTGGCGCGCTACTGCCTGCGGCCGCCGAGAGTGGCCCTGTCGATGCTGGGCGAGGCCGCCGTGGCGACCGGTGCGCTGCGGCTGGCGCTCGACCATGTGGAGGAGCAGCTGTTCGCGGTCGAGGGAACCGTGACGGCACGCCGCTGAGGCACGAGCGGGCACGGGCGGGGCACGGACACCGGCCGGGGCATCCGTCTCGACGGGGGTCCCGGCCATGGACGTGAAACCCGTCGCACCCCGGAGTGTTCCGGGGTGCGACGGGTGAAGTGCGCGGGCCCGTCCTTGACCGCGAGGCGGCCGGGGACGGGCGACTCAGGAGGCGCGGCGCTCCGGGTCGTGGTGGATCTCCACACCGCCGGAATCACCGAACGTGAGCCGGCAGGTGTCGGCACGGTACGTGGCCACGGACACCGCCGCGGTGCGTCCCTCGGTGAAGAAGCGGGTCGTGACGACGAGGACGGGCGCCCCCGGAAGACGGTCGAGCTCCTTGGCGTCGTCCGCGCGGGCCGAGCCGAGCTCGACGGCACGGTCCTGGCCCTCCAGCTCCAGTCGCTGGAGCTCCCGCAGCACGGCACGCGCGCGTGCGGCACCCGAGGGCGCGTCGATCGCCGACAGGTCAGGCACCGAGGACGCCGGGATGTACAGGAGTTCCGCGGCCACCGGCTGACCGTGCGTCACCCGGGACCGGCGGACGGTGTGCACCGTCTCGCCGTCCGCGAGCTCCAGCATGCCGGCCACCGGCGCGAGCGGTGTCGCCATGGTGCAGTCCGCCGCGTGCCAGGCATCGCCCGCCGCCCCCGGCCACACGTGCTGTTCCGTTCCGACGGCCACGCCCATGCGCGGGGGCGCGACGGTGGTGCCCACGCCGCGACGGCGCTGCAGACGGCCTTCCAGTTCCAGCTGTTCGAGCGCCTGGCGCAGGGTCGCCCGGGCGACGCCGAAGCGGGCCGCGAGGTCACGTTCGTTGGGCAGGATCTCGCCCACGGTGAACTCGGAGTCAAGCGCTTCGCTGAGCACGGTCCTGAGATGCCAGTACTTCGGTTCCGGCACCGTTTCCAACTGCGTGGTCCCCACCCTGTCCTCCGCAATCGCCGTGTCCCGGCGGCGTTTTAACGCCCTTGTTTATTAAAGGTTCCTGCACTATCCCTGCGACCATAGGGCGACCCCCACCCTTGGTCAAGACCAATCCTGGAACCCGTGCGGTTTGCGCGGGCGCCCCGCGGCGGAGCGTTCACGGGGTGTTCGCGCCGGGCGACGTTCGTGACACAACGCCGAAAGCCCCCGTACAAAGTCGGGGGTCGAGTGCCACCGTCCCGCCCGACACTTTCACCGGTGTCCGGGCGAATCAGCCGCTCCGGAGCACAATGACCGCGGGCCGCCGGAGGCCGACGGTCCCGAGGCAACGGGAGGAATGACCATGCGATACGGAGTTCTGGGCACGGGCGACGTGGGACGCACCCTGGCCGGCAAGCTGGTCGAGCTGGGCCACGAGGTCACCCTGGGCTCGCGCACCAAGGACAACGCGGCGGCCGTCGAGTGGGCCGAGGGCGCGGGCCCCACGGCGCATCACGGCACTTTCGCGGACGCGGCGGCGTTCGGCGAGGTGGTCGTGAACGCGGTGGGCGGGCGGATCGCGCTCACCGTGCTCGGCTCGGCCGGGGAGGAGAACCTGGACGGCAAGGTGCTGCTCGACGTGTCCAACCCCATGGCGTTCGAGGACGGTGAACTGCGTCTGTCGCCGGTCGAGTCGGACAGCGTGGGCGAGCAGATCCAGCGGGCCTTCCCCGCGGCCCGTGTGGTGAAGAGTCTCAACACCGTCAACTGCCAGGTGATGGTGGACCCTTCGAAGGTGCCGGGCGAGCACCAGATCTTCGTGTCCGGTGACGACGAGGGCGCCAAGGCTCAGGTGACGGCACTGCTGGGCGAGTTCGGCTGGCCCGCGGACCGGGTCTTCGACCTCGGGGGCATCCGCACCGCGCGGTCCGCGGAGATGTACCTGCCGCTGTGGCTGGACCTCATGCGGGGCATCGGGCACGCGGACTTCAACGTGGAGGTGCGCAGGGCGCGTTAGCGCCGGGGCGCGGGACCACGGGGGGCGGGCGCAGGTTCCGCCGCGGGGAGGCCTGGCGCGGCCGTGTGGTCGTGCGACGGGGCGGCGGGTGCGGGTGTCCGGTGCCTGGTGTGCGGTTCGTACGGGTTCGGGGCTACCCGTCGGTAGCAGTTGCTGACAAGCTGTCTACGAGATGGTTCGTCACGGCGTTCAGACGAGGAGTACTCCCATGTCCGACACGGTCACCGTCAGCCTCCCCTCACCGCGCGGCCCGAAGGCTGTCACCGTGTCCTACGCGCGCGTGGGCACCGGTGAACCGCTGCTCCTGCTGCACGGGATCGGTCACCACCGCCAGGCCTGGGACCCGGTCATCCCCATCCTGGCGGCCGAACGCGACGTGATCGCGGTCGACCTCCCCGGTTTCGGTGCCTCCCCGGCGCTTCCCGACGGGCTCACCCACGACCTCACGACGGTGGTGCCCCTGCTCGGGGCGCTGTGCGAGGCCCTGGAGCTCGGACGGCCGCACGTCGCCGGCAACTCGCTCGGCGGGCTGCTGGCCCTGGAACTGGGCCGCGAGAAGCTCGTACGGTCCGTGACCGCGCTCTCGCCGGCCGGCTTCTGGTCGCCGGTGGAGCGGCGCTACGCCTTCGGCCTGCTGATCGCCATGCGCCAGGCGGCCCGGCGCATGCCCCTGCCGGTCGTCGAGCGGCTCTCCCGGTCGGCGGCCGGGCGGACGGTGCTGACCAGCACCATCTACGCCCGCCCCGGCCGCCGTTCACCCGACGCGGTCGTCGCCGAGACCCTGGCGCTGGCCCACGCCGAGGGATTCGCCGAGACCCTCCGGGCCGGTACGAACGTCCAGTTCACGGACGACATCCCGACGCTGCCCGTCACCGTGGCCTGGGGGACGAAGGACCGCCTCCTGATGCGCCGCCAGGGTGTCCGGGCCAAGCAGATCATTCCGCGGGCCCGGCTGGTGCGGCTGCCCGGCTGCGGCCACGTCCCGATGAACGACGACCCGGCGCTGGTCGCCCGGGTCGTCCTGGACGGCAGCCGGCCCGGCAGCCGCTGAGCCGTCCTCGGGGACGGCGGCCGGACGGCCCTCGGCGGCGGGCCGGGGGCCCCGGCCCCCGAGAAAGCTCAGCGCGCCCGACCCGAGGGCCACTCCGGCACCCACCAGGACACTGCCCGCGGCCTGCGCGAGCCCGTAGGAGCCGGTGCCCACGAGCGGCGCGGTCAGGGCGGCGGAGACCGGGACGAGTCCGGAGAACAGCGTGGCGCGCTCCGCGCCGATGCGCTGCACCGCCATGTACCAGCACACGAAGCCGACGACCGTGACGACCGCCGCCTGCCACAGCAGCGCGGTCGCCTCGGTGACGTCGGGCATCCGCAGCCACGCCCCGCGGCCGCGGATCATCCCGGCCGCGGCCGACTCGACCGCGGCGACACCGCACACGGTGGCCGACAGCAGGCGCGGTCCGAGCGGACGCAGGACGGGCACGGCCAGTACGGCGAAGCCGGCCTCTCCGGCCAGCGCGCCCACGGAGTACGCGATCCCGGCCGCGTCCGTGCGGCCCCACCCCTGAACGGCGAAGGCGCCCAGGGCGACGAGCGATGCCCCGTACAGGACACGGTGCCGCGGGCGGCGTCCCTCCTGGAGCGGCACGAGCACCGCCACGACGAGCGGGGCGCAGCCCACGAAGACTCCGGGGACCGCCGGTTCGGCCGTGCGCTCGGCGGCGAGCACCGCGAGGTTGAAGCCGACCATGCCGACGGCCGCGATCCCGGCGAGGCGGCCCCACTGCCGGAGGGTGAGCCGGCGCAGGGGAGCGGCGCCGGCCCGGCCGACGAGGGGCAGCAGAAGAAGACAGGCGAGGGCGTACCGCAGGAACTGGCCGCCCGCGTACGGGTAGTGGCCCAGCACGCTGTTGGCAGTGAAGGATGCCCCGACGAGCACACAGGCGAGGGCGGCGAACAGGGCGCCCCGGGTGGTGGTGGCGTTCATGCCGTCGACGCTAGGGACGATCGTGGCCCGGTTCGAGGTCCACTTCCGTGGCGGGTTGGCGGACCAATTCCACCGGCACACCCCACAGTCCGGCCTCACGGCTGACGCCGCCGGGTGGAGGGCGAGTACGGCGTCGGCGATGCCGGCTCACAGGTCCAGCTCGATGCCGAAGGCGGCTTCTCCGGTGCCGAACAGGGGGTCGACCTCGGCCTCCTGGATCCGCTTGAGGACGTGCGGATGCGTTTCCGTCGCCTCCAGTCGGTCCAGCGCCCGGCGGAACCCCCGGGTCAGAACTCCAGGCCCGGTAACAGGACATAGGGTCCAGTTCCATGACGTCATCCGGGACCCGTCGCACGGGGCCACCTCCGGGCGCCGCGGAAGGGCCGGGTCCCTCGTCGGCCGCGTGGGAGCTGCTCCTGCCGGCCGCCGCGGCGCCGCCACGCGCGCGTGGGCGCACCCTTCAGGCCGCGCTGCGCGAGGCGGTCCGTTCCGGACAGCTCGCTCCCGGTACCCGGCTGCCGTCCAGCCGGGCGCTCGCCGCTGACCTCGGCGTGTCGCGGGGGCTGGTCACCGAGGCGTACGAGCAGCTGACGGCGGAGGGGTATCTGCGCAGTGGCCGGGGCGCCGGTACCTGGGTGGGCGGGGCGGTCCGCGCGGTCGGCCCACGCGCGCGTGACCGCGCCGCCCGGCCCCCAGGGGTACTGGCCGACTTCGTCCCGGGAACCCCCGACCTGTCCCTCTTCCCGCGCTCCACATGGGCCGCAGCGCACCGCGGGGTACTGTCCGAACTGCCCCACCAGGCGCTGGGCTACCCGGATCCGCGCGGTCTGCCGAGGCTGCGGACCGCCCTCGCCGAACTCCTCGTGCGCCGCCGGGGCGTGGTCGCCGACCCGGAGCGCGTGATCGTGGTCTCCGGGGTCGCCCAGGCGATGACCCTGCTCGGACTCGTGCTCCGCGCGCGCGGGACGACCGGCGTGGGCGTCGAGGACCCGGGAAGTCCGGAGCTGGGCTCGCTGTTCGCCTCGGCCGGCGTTGGCACCGTACCGTTGCCGCTCGACGACGAGGGCCTCGCGATCGCTCCGTTGCGGGCCTCGGGGGTGCGGGCCGTGGTCACGACACCGGCCCACCAGTTCCCCACGGGGATCGCCTACTCGGCGCGGCGTCGTGCCGGACTCCTCGACTGGGCCCGGTCCGTGGACGGGCTGCTGATCGAGGACGACTACGACGGCGACTTCCGCTACGACCGCGCCCCGGTGGGTGCCCTCCAGGGCCTCGACCCCGAACAGGTGGCGTACACGGGCTCGGTGAGCAAATCGCTCGCCCCGGGGCTCCGCCTCGGCTGGCTCCTCGTCCCGGCGTCCCACTTCGAGGAGGTCGTCGAGCGCAAGCGCACCATGGACCTCGGCAACCCGGCCCTCGACCAGGCGCTCCTGGCCCGCTTCGTGGAACGCGGCGACTACGACCGTCAGTTGCGCCGCTGCCAGCGTGCCTACCGGGAGCGGCGCGACACCTTGGTCGCGGCCCTGGAGGAGCACTTTCCGGGCACGGAGGTGTCGGGGATCGCGGCCGGACTGCACGTCGTCGCCGCCCTGCCCGGCCGGTACGGACCCCAGGACCGTTTCCTGGAACGGGTCACGGCGGCCGGGGTCGTGGTCCGGCCCTCGGCGCACTACGGAGCGTCGGCCCCGGACGGCGTACGGCTCGTGCTGGGGTACGCCCATCTGGCTCCCGCGCGGATCCGGGACGGCGTGCGGCTGATGGCGGAGGCGGTGTGTTCATCCACGGTTTCCGTGCGCGCTGCCGCGCGCCAGTAGTTGTGGCTCTGCACACTGGCCGAATCCGTACTCGGAGGCGTATCCATGGCGCACAGTCCGCTCAACTCGTCCCCAGGCCGCCGCAGCGTGCTGCGCGGCTCCCTCGCCGCGTCGGCGGCGCTGGCCCTGCCCACCACGCTGGGCTCGGCGCCGGCGTTCGCCCTGTCCGGCCGGCCGACGGCCGGCTGGGGCGTGCAGGCCGGAGACGTGACCGCCGACTCCGGTCTGGTGTGGGTCCGCTCCGACCGGCCCGCACGGATGATCGTCGAGACCTCGGCGACCGCCTCGTTCCGCGCCCCGCGCAGATGGCACGGTCCCCTGCTCGGCGCCGACACGGACTTCACCGGGACGACCCGGCTTCGCGGGCTGCCCGCGGGCGAACAGATCCACTACCGCGTGCTGCTCGCCGACCCCGACGACCCCCGGCGCACCGGCGAGCCGGTGAACGGGACCTTCCGCACCGTTCCGCACGCGCGCCGGGGTGGTGTGCGCTTCCTCTGGTCGGGCGACCTCGCGGGCCAGGGCTGGGGCATCAACCCGGACCTCGGCGGATACCGCATCTACGACGCGATGGCCCGGCTCGACCCCGACTTCTTCCTGTGCAGCGGCGACAACATCTACGCGGACGGGCCGATCGCGGCGACGGCCCCGCTTCCCGACGGCGGTACCTGGCGGAACGTCACCACCGAGGAGAAGTCCAAGGTCGCCGAGTCCCTGGCGGAGTTCCGCGGCAACTTCCGCTACAACCTGCTCGACGAGAACCTCAGGCGGTTCAACGCCCAGGTGCCCTCCGTCATCCAGTGGGACGACCACGAGGTGCGCAACAACTGGTATCCGGGAGAGGTGATCGCCACCACGGACACGCGGTACACGGAGAAGAGCGTCGACGTCCTGGCGGCACGGGCCCGGCGGGCTTTCAGCGAGTACTTCCCGGTGTCGACCCTGCGGCCCGGGGACCCGGACGGCCGTGTGCACCGGGTCATGCGCCACGGTCCGCTCCTTGACCTGTTCGTCCTCGACATGCGCAGCTATCGCAACCCCAACTCCCCGGACGACCAGACGACCGATCCCCAGGGCATCCTCGGCGCCGCGCAGCTGGAGTGGCTGAAGCGGGAGCTGTCGCGCTCCCGTGCCGTGTGGAAGGTGATCGCCGCGGACATGCCGCTCGGTCTCGTCGTCCCGGACACGACCGAGGGGCGGCCCGACTTCGAGGCGGTGGCCCAGGGCGACCCCGGCGCACCGCTCGGACGTGAGCTCCAACTGGCCGAGCTGCTGCGGTTCGTCAAGCACCGGCGGATCACGGGCACGGTGTGGCTGACGGCTGACGTGCACCACACCTCCGCGCAGCACTATCAGCCGTCGCGAGCCGCGTTCACCGACTTCGAGCCGTTCTGGGAGTTCGTCTCGGGTCCGCTGAACGCCGGGGCCTTCCCGGCCAGCGCGCTTGACGGCACCTTCGGCCCCGAGCGGGTGTTCGTGAAGGCTCCCGTCGCCTCGAACGTCTCGCCCGCCGGCGGCTACCAGTTCTTCGGCGAGGTCGACATCGACGGCGACAGCGGGGAACTGACGGTACGTCTGCGCGAGCAGGACGGGACCGTGCTGTTCACGCAGGTGCTCCAGCCGGGACGCGTGGGGCAGTAGGCGTACGGGCCCGCCGTGCCGGATCCGGGCTCGCCCGCGGCACACGGCACGGCGGGCCGTGACGCCTGACCATCACCGCGGGCAGCCGCCGCGGGCCGTCACCGGGTGCCGTCACCGTGGGCAGCCGCCGCGGGCCGTCGCTGCGAGGCGTCCGCCGGATGCGGCGGGCAGCACCGTCCGGTGAGCAAGTCCTCGCAGGTCAGGAGCGATTGTCAGTGGTCGCGTCTACGGTTTTTCCATGACGCGATCGTTGCAGGCCGTGGCCTACACCCGACCCTCCGCGCTGGAGTCCGCGCCCGGCGGACGACGGCTGGGACTGGAGACCTCACGGGGCTCCACGCCCACGGGGATCCAGGACCATCCGCGGTTCTTCTCCGGCTTCCTGACGTCACCTCAGGTGGCGGCGGCCGGCCTGCTGGCGGTGGCCGACGTCGCCGCGGCCCGCTACTACCAGCCGCAGCTGCGGGCCTCCCTGGACCCGGTGGTCACGGGCAACGGTGACCGGCTGCGGTTCGAGTCCTTCTCCGGCTGCGGCGGGGTGTACGCGCGTCTCGACGTGCTGACCCCCGGCCTCGACGGCGACGAGATCGGCCACGGGACGACGAACGTCGACGTCAACAACCCGCTGCGCGAGGCCCTTTCCCGCATCGGCACGGACGACCCCCTGCACCTCCGGGTCGGTCCGGACGAGATGGCCGTGACCACCCTGGACGGACCGGTGGTGGAGAAGAAGGTGCCGCTTCCTGACCGCTGGCTTCGGGGATTCGCCGAGGCCCAGGTGACGGCCGCCGCCTTCGACCTGAGGGCGGAGCTGCCCGCGGCCGAGGCCGTACGGTTCCTGCGCTCGCTCCCGCGCGGCACGGGGCGCGGCCGGTCGGGCCCCGCCCAGTGGGTGGTGCCGGTGGGGCGGGGGCTGCGTCCGACGACCCGGCCGGTGCCGGGAGCGGTCTGTCTGCCGGGACCCGACCGGTTGATCGCGCTCCAGAGGGTGCTGCGCCACGCGACCGCCCTGCGGGTGTACGGCCCGCCGGTCTCCGGGGACGCGACCCTGGCCGCCGCCTGGGAAGCGGTCCTCCCTGGGATGCGGCTGACGCTCACGCTGTCTCCGGACGCCTCCCGCGGCTTCTCCGGCGAGGGCGGGGTGCTGGACGCCCTCGCCACCGACGAGGCCGCCGACGACGCGGAGCTGATCGCGGTCCTGCTGGCCTGGGAGCCGCGCGTCGACGTGGGCGACCTGGCCGCCGCCTCCGGTCTGCCGGCCGAGCGGGTGCGGTCGGCCCTGGTCCGGCTGGGCACGTCGGGCCGGGTCGGCTACGACACCGCGGAGGCCGCGTACTTCCACCGGGAGCTGCCGTACGACGCGGGGCGGGCCGAACGGCACAATCCGCGCCTGCGGTCGGCCCTCGCCCTGGTGTCGGCGGGCGCGGTCGCGCTGGACGGAGTCATCGGCACGGTGACGGCGGAGGACGGACATGTGCACCGCGTCCGCGACGACGCGGGCACGCTGAGCTGTTCCTGCCTGTGGTGGGCGAAGTACCGGGGTGGCCGCGGGCCGTGCAAGCACGCGCTCGCGGTGCGGATGGTGCGCCGCGGCGCCACCACCGGGGCCGGACACGGGAACGGCCCCGTTCACGTCGCGGCGACGGCCGCGACCGCGGGGCGCATCGAGGAAATGACGGGCGTTCCGGTCGACGGGGGCGATGGGCGATGAGTGGCACGGCACTGCTGGAAGCGGTACGCGCGGGGCGGACCGTCGAGGCCACCGGCCTCCTGGACGGGATGACGGACGCCGAACGCCGTTCCTGTCTGCCCGCGTTGAAGGAGCTCCGCAAGGAACTGCGCTCCGCGCCGTGGAACGCGGCCTCCCGGGCGGCCTGTCCGGCGCTGCACGCGGCGGGGGCCGCGTGTCACACCGGCGCCGCCGGAGCGGCGACCTGGATCGCCGGCGTCGACATGCGCTGGTCCCAGGCCTCGCCGGGTGTCCTGCTCCATGTGCTCGGCGACCGCGAGTCCGACTGGCTCGGTGATCTGGCCCACCGGCTCGCCGCCCGGCCCGCCGCCTCCCGGCTGCCGTTCGCGCTGCTGTCGGGGCTGGTGGGGCTGTCCGGCTGCGAGGTCCCGACGACGGACGCCTATGTGCGGGGCTGGTTCGAGCACATCGGCGCCTCGTGGAACGGCGGCCGTTCCGTGGCGCAGCGGCTGCGCCAGGAACCGCACCTGCCCGTGATGATCAACGCGCTGTTCGAGTCGCTGGAGGTCACCGGGCAGATCGCCTGGCTGTTCGGCGACGGACCGGGCAGTTGGTACAACGCCCTCGCCGAGCTGGCCGAGGAGGGCACTCTCGACCGCAAGGTGCTGGTGGACGCGTGCGTCGCGCGGCTCCTGCGCGGTGGCGCCCCGGCCGACCAGCGGGTGTTCCTGCGTCTGCTGTCGTCGCTGGCCCTGACCCGTGCCGAGGAACGCGAGCGCTCTGCCGACTGGACGGCGCTCGCCTGCCAGGCCGTTCCGGCCGTGGCCTGGCACGCGCAGTCCGTGCTCGCCTCCTTCGCGCTGGACGGTGAACTGACGTCCCGGCAGCTGGCGGAGATGTCGGCGGGCGTGCTCTTCCGCACCGAGAAGAAGCTGGTCCGCGCCCAGCTCGTGCTGCTCGGGAAGGTCCTCAAGCGCGATCCGTCCACGGCCGGGGTGCTGCTGCCCGCGGTGGCGGAGGCGTTCGGGCACGAGGACACGGATGTGCAGGAGCGGGCGCTGAAGCTGGTGGAACGCCACATCGCGGCACTGCCCTCCACATCGGGAACGGACACCACCGACGAGCCGCGCCCCGCGGACGGCACGGGCGGCCCCGAGGCCGCGGACGACGCCCGGGAGCGGCTCTGCGAGCTCGCCGCGGACCTGAGCCCCGGGCTGCGGATCCGGGCGCGGCGCGTCCTCGGCATCGACGTCCCCGGAGCCGCCTCGACGGTCCAGGAGGACGTGCTGCCTCCCGTTCCGGAGCCGGAACGGCTCACGCCCGCACCGGAGTCGGTGACCGAACTGGCCGAGGAGGTCAGCGCGATACTGGCCTCCGGCGGTGGCGTCGCCGCGTTCGAGCGTGCCCTGGACGGTCTGGTCCGGCACGCCCACCGCGACCGCGGCGCTCTGGTGGAGGCCCTCGGGCCGGTGGTCGCGCGGTGCTGGTGGAAGGACCGTGACCCGCGGTACCCGAGCTCGGACCGGGTCTTCCGGGAGTCGCCGCACGGTCTCGAAGTGGTCCTCGCGGCCCTGTTCGAGGAGGTCGGCACGGACACCCTCCACGCGGCGACACAGCACGGACCGACGAGCGGCAACTGCCATCACAGCGCGCTCTCCCGCGCCTTCGAGGCGCGGCTGTGGGAGGCGGCCTACCGGCTCCGCGCGGAGCCCATGCCGTTCCTGCTGGCCACGCCCAGCTGGGACACCGGACTCCTGGAGCCCGGTGAACTGGTCGAGCGTCTCACCGAGTACCGCCGTCTCGACGCCCGTCCGGGAACGGCCGACTTCGCCCAGGCGCTCCTGCGCGTACGGCGCGACGACCCGGCGGTGTCGGCGGCAGCGGCGGCCGGGGCCCGCGCGCTCGACAGCCCGGAGGGGTACCGGCTCGCCCAGTGGCTCTCCGGGGAGGGCCCGCTGCTCCCCACGAGCCGCCGCAGGACGTCCGGCGTCCGGGTCCTGCTGGAGCTTGGTGAACTGGAGGAGATCCAGGATCTGTTCCCCAGCGAGTTCAGACCCTTGGGCCGTCCCCTGACGGTGTTCAAGGACCACTGGTACTGCCGGCACTGGGGTGTCACGGACCAGCAGCACTGGCCGGCCGTCGTCCCGGGCCGCCGTGAGCTGGTGGCCGCGCGCCTGCTGCGCGACATCAGCACGGCGGCGGTCGAGGACACCCGCATGGACGCCATGACGCTGCCGCTGCTCGCGGAGGCGGACGGCACGGCGGGCGAGGCCCTGCATCTGTGCGTGGCGTACGGGCTCGGGGCCCGGCATCCCGAGGACCGACTCGCCGCGGTGGACGCCCTACTGGTTCTCGCGGCCCGGGGACAGCTCGACGCCGGGCGGCTCGGCGCGGACCTCGGGGAGCTGGTCCACAGGGGCGCGCTGAAGAAGTCCCGGCTGGCCGAGTCGATACGCACGGCGGCCGCCACGGGCGCGTACGCCACCGTCTGGTCGGTGCTGCGCGGTCTGCTGCCGGTCCTGCTGGCCGACCTCGCCGCGGACGGGTCGGGCGGCGCGGCGCGGGGGCTCGGCGAGCTGCTGGCCGTCGCCGCCGACTGTGCCGAGCGGTCGGGGGCGCGCGGCGACCTGACGCACCTCGCCGGGACCGCCGGCCGGCAGGGCTCGTCCAAGGTGGTGACCCAGGCCCGGCGGCTGCTCACCGCGCTGACCGGGGAAGCCGCGGCCTGACCCCACCAAGTGGGCAACGGACCCTCACCGCCGAGGCAAAAGACCCGTAAAAAGAACTATAAAAAGGACAGAATGACACTTAACCGATCAGTCACAAGCCGTTCGTGATCACGCAACACCGTTCCTTCACAGTGACTGTATGACTCCAGACATGTCTGATGTGACGCGTGCAAAGCATGGACGGCCCGTTCACCACTGGCGACGGGACCTCGTCGAACTCGCCGCGCTGTTCACGGCGGTGGCCGTCGCCGACGGTGTGGCCAACCTGATCGGGCACGGCCCCGGCGGTCCCACGCTGCTGGCGATCTCGGCGGCCCTGCTGGTCGCCACGGCCGGCTTCCACACCTGGTGGGCACGGCGCCACGGTCACGCTCCGCCGACGGGTGATACCGGCGCCCGGCCGCCCTCGGAGGGGCGAACGGGCGCGGGTTCCGAGGAAGGGGCGGCGGAGCCGCTGGCGGTCGCGGAGGCGACGGCGCTGCTGCGGATGCGGACGACGGTCAAGGACGCGCCGGGTTCGCTCGCCGCGCTGTGCACGGCGCTCGCGCGGCGCCAGGTCGACATCCTGAGCCTTCAGACGCACCCGCTGGCGGAGGGGACGGTCGACGAGTTCCTGCTGCGCGCGCCCGCCGATCTGCCCACGTCCGAGATCTCCCGGAGTGTGGCGCAGGCCGGCGGCACCGCGACCTGGATCGAGCGCGCCGACGCCCACGATCTGGTGGACGCGCCGACCCGGGTGCTCGGACTCGCCACCCGTACGGCCCTCGACGCCTCCGAACTTCCGCTGGCGTTGCGGCAGTTGCTCGGCCGGTGCACGATCCGTTCGCTGCCCGCCACCTCGCCCGTCTCCGGCCGGGCGACGGAGGGCGCCCCTGTGGAGGGGGCCCTGGAGGACACGGTGATGCGACTGCGCGCGCCGGAGGGCGGAGTGATCACGGTCGAGCGGCCGTATCTGCCGTTCACGCCGACCGAGTTCGCCAGGGCGCGGGCGCTGGTCGAGCTGGACGCGCGGCTCGGTCCGCGGATCCCGCGGGGACAGGACATGTTGACGCTGCCCGAGGGCAACCCGATCACCGTGCAGAGGGCGGACGTCTCCGACCTGGAGGCCGCCAAGGCGATGCACGAGCGTTGCTCGCCGCGCACGTTGAGCCTGCGGTACCACGGGCCCGTCGGTGACGCGGACCGGTACCTCAACCATCTGCTCAGCCCGAGCTTCGGGCGCACCCTCGCCGTCCGCACCGCGTCCGGCAGGATCGTCGGGCTCGGTCATCTCCTCTGGGACGGCGACGAGACGGAGGTCGCTCTGCTCGTCGAGGACGAGTGGCAGCGGCGCGGGATCGGCATCGAACTGCTCGGCCGTCTGGTGGCGATGGCCGCCGAGGCGGGCTGCGCGAGCGTGTACGCCGTGACGCAGGCCTCGAACACGGGCATGGTCGCCGCGATGCGCGGTCTCGGGCTCCCCCTCGACTACCAGATCGAGGAGGGCACCCTGGTCATCACCGCCCGCCTGGACACGCCACCGGTGACGACGTCCGCGACGACGCCCGTGACGTCGTCCCTGCCGTACGCCCTCGGCCACGCCCGGCAGGGGGCGGGCAAGTGGACGGTGCCGGGCACGGGGGCCGACCGGGACTGACCAAGCTCCGGGTCCGCACCCGTCCGCGCTGAACCCGAGCGGGCCGGATCCGAGCGTGCCAGACCTGAGCCGGCGGACCCGAGCGGGCCGGACCCGAGCGAGCCCGAGCCGCGTCCGTCGGTGCCGGTGTGCCGACGTGCCTCGGCGGTCACCGCGGCCACCGGCACACCGGCACCGGCTGACCCCACCGGACACGGACGGACACGGACGGACACCGACGGCAGCACCGCAGCGCGCCCCCGGCACACGTCGTGCCGGGGGCTTCGCCATGCCGGCGGAAAGACACCCCTCTCCCGCCCCCCGGGTCCGGGCCCGTCACTTCCCGCCGCTGCCCAGGGCCGCGTCCAGGTCGGACCACAGGTCGTCCACGTCCTCCAGGCCCACCGACAGCCGCAGCAGCCGGTCGCTGACGCCCGCGTCGTGGCGGTCCGCCGTGGGGACGATCCGGTGGCTTATGGAGGCCGGGTGCTGGATGAGGCTGTCGACGCTGCCGAGGCTCACGGCCGGGGTGACCAGCCGGACTCCGGCGATCACGGCATGCGGGTCGCCGTGCACCTCGAACGCGATCATGGCGCCCCCGATGCGCGGGTAGTGGACGCGGGCGACGCGCGGGTCGGCGGCGAGCCGGCGGGCGAGTTCTGCGGCGTTGGCGGAGGCGGCCCTGACCCGGACGGGCAGGGTCGACAGTCCGCGCAGCAGCAGATAGCCGGCCAGCGGATGCAGGACGCCTCCCGTGGCGAACCGCACCTGCCGCAGCTTGCACGCGAACTCCTCGTCGCAGGCCACCACTCCGGCCATCACGTCCCCGTGGCCGCCCAGGTACTTGGTGGCGCTGTGCAGGACCAGCCGCGCGCCCTGTTCGGCCGGGCGCTGGAGCACGGGGGTCGCGAAGGTGTTGTCCGCGAGGAGCGGCACTGATCCGCAGGCGTGCGCCACGGCCCGCAGGTCCAGTTCGGCGAGCGTCGGGTTGGCCGGGGACTCGACCATCACGAGACCCGTGTCGGGCCGCAACGCGTCGGCGATCCCGGCCGGGTCGACCCAGGTGACCTCGCTGCCGAGCAGCCCGGCCGTCAGCAGGTGGTCGCTGCATCCGTACAGCGGGCGTACGGCGACGACATGGCGCAGGCCCATCGCGTTGCGTACGAGGAGGACGGCACTCAGTGCCGCCATGCCGCTCGCGAAGGCGACCGCGCTCTCGGTCCCTTCGAGGCGCGCCAGGGCGGTCTCGAAGCGGGCGACGGTCGGATTGCCGAGGCGCGCGTAGACGGGCGGGCCGTCGGGTTCGGCGCCCTCGGCCGCGAAGGCGTCGATCCGGGCGGCCTCACCGCGGCTGTCGTACGAGGGGTAGGTGGTCGACAGGTCGATCGGCGCCGCGTGCAGCCCGAGAGCCGCCAGGTCCTCCCGGCCCGCGTGCACGGCTTCCGTGGCGAGTGCCCGGGCCGGTGCGGCCGGGACCCGGCCGATTCCGTTCGGGTCGTCCTGCGCGTCCTGCGCGCCCTGCGTGTCGTACACAACGGAGTCCATGCGCGGAAGCCTGAACACCGGGCGGGCTTTCGGCGCCGGATCCCGTGTTACGTTCGCGCCATGGCCGATTCTGTCGTACTTGATCCGGTGGATCTTCATCTGCTGCGGCTGCTGCAGAACGACGCCCGGACGACCTACCGCGATCTCGCCGCGCAGGTGGGGGTCGCTCCGTCGACCTGCCTCGACCGGGTGACCCGGCTGCGGCGGGCGGGAGTGATTCTCGGCCATCAGCTGCGGCTGGACCCGGCGAAGCTCGGCCGGGGTCTGGAGGCGCTGCTGTCCGTACAGGTCCGGCCGCACCGGCGGGAACTCGTGGGGCCCTTCGTGGACCGGATCCGGCTGCTGCCGGAGTCGCGGACGGTCTTCCATCTGACCGGCCCGGACGACTATCTCGTCCATGTCGCGGTCGCGGACATGGCGGATCTCCAGCGGCTGGTGCTGGACGAGTTCACCTCGCAGCGTGAGGTGGCCAGGGTCGAGACGCGGCTGATATTCCAGCAGTGGGACTGCGGCCCCCTGCTGCCGCCCGCCGGGCCCGGCACACCGTCTCCGGCCAAATCCGCCTGACGCGCCGGAAAGCCCGGTTGCGCGGGCTGACGCGGCACCCGTGCCCGTATGAGGATGTGCGCATGTCAGAGACGAAGAACCCGCTGCCCCGCGAGGTCGCCGACGCGTACGTCGACGACCTCATCGCCCTCGACCCGGTTCTCGGTACCTACCTCGGTGTGAAGGAGAGTCACGGCAGGCTTCCCGACAATTCCCCCGCGGGCCAGGAGGCCGTCGCCGAGCTGGCCCGGGTGACCCTCGCGCGGCTGGACGAGGCGGAGCGGCGGCCCGGCGCGGACCGCGACATCGAGCGCCGCTGCGCCCGGCTGCTGCGTGAGCGGCTCAGCGCCGCGATCGCGGTCCACGAGGCAGGCGAGGGCCTGCGGGCGGTCGGCAACCTGCACACACCGGTGCACTCCGTGCGGCAGGTCTTCACCCTGACACCGACGGAGACCGACGACGACTGGGCGGCCGTCGCCGAGCGGCTGCGCGCGGTCCCGGCCGCGCTCGCGGGCTACCGGGAGTCCCTCGCGCTCGGCCTCGACCGCAAGCTGTACGCGGGACCGCGGCCGACCGCGACCTTCGTCGAACAGCTCACGGAGTGGTCGGACACGGACGGAGAGGGCCGCGGCTGGTTCGAGGACTTCGCCTCGTCGGGCCCCGCGTCCCTGCGCGAGGAGCTGGACACGGCGGCGCGCGGCGCGACGGAGGCGGTGGTCTCCCTGCGCGACTGGATGCGTGATGTGTACGCGCCCACGATCGAGGGCGGTCCCGACACCGTGGGGCACGAGCGGTACGCGCGGCTGGCGCGCTACTTCAACGGTACGGACCTGGACCTCGACGAGGCGTACGCGTACGGCTGGGCCGAGTACCACCGGCTCCTGGCCGAGATGCGGACCGAGGCCGAGAAGATCCTGCCCGGCGCGGCGACGCCGTGGGTGGCCCTCGCGCACCTCGACGAGCACGGCCAGCACATCGAGGGCGTCGACGAGGTCCAGCAGTGGCTCCAGGGGCTCATGGACGAGGCGATCACGGCCCTGGACGGCACCCACTTCGAACTCGCCGAGCCGGTACGGAAGGTGGAGTCCCGTATCGCCCCGCCCGGCAGTGCGGCGGCCCCCTACTACACCGCGCCCTCGCAGGACTTCTCCCGGCCGGGCCGCACCTGGCTGCCCACGATGGGACAGACCCGCTTCCCCGTCTACGACCTCGTCTCGACCTGGTACCACGAGGGGGTGCCCGGTCATCACCTCCAGCTCGCGCAGTGGGCGTACGTCGTCGACGACCTGTCCCGCTACCAGGCCACCGTCGGCATGGTCAGCGCCAACTGCGAGGGCTGGGCCCTGTACGCGGAGCGGCTGATGGACGAGCTCGGTTTCCTCACCGACGCCGAGGAGCGGCTGGGCTATCTCGACGCGCAGATGATGCGTGCCGCCCGGGTCATCGTCGACATCGGCATGCACCTGGAGCTGGAGGTCCCCGCCGACTCGCCGTTCCACCCGGGCGAGCGCTGGACCCCGGAACTGGCCCAGGAGTTCTTCGGCGCCCACAGCAGCCGGCCGGCCGACTTCGTGGAGAGCGAGCTGACCCGTTATCTCACGATGCCGGGCCAGGCCATCGGCTACAAGCTGGGCGAGCGTGCCTGGCTGCTGGGCCGTGAGATGGCGAAGCAGCGCCACGGTGACGCCTTCGACGCCAAGGCGTGGCACATGGCCGCCCTGTCCCAGGGCTCCCTGGGCCTGGACGACCTGGTGGACGAACTCTCCCGGCTCTGACGGCGGCGCGCGCGGTGGCCCGGCCCCGGCCACCGCGCGGGCCATCCGGACGCGGGGACGCCGACACATCAGGGCATCGAGGTATCAAGGCCTCAAGGCCTCAAGGCCTCAAGAGGGCTATGTCTCAAGGCGTCAAGGTCTCACGGCGCCAGCCGGCGCAGTTGTACGAGTCCCACCCACGTCTCGGGCCCCGGCTGGACGCGGGCCGCGCGGACCCCGTACCGGCCCGGTTCGAGTTCCACCGTCAGGTGCTCCGTGCTCTCCAGGGCGGCGCCCGGCCAGGTGGCGTCGAAGAGGACGACGGGGCCGGGCACCCTCCACTCCACCTCCGGCTCCCAGACGGCCTCGGCGAGCGCCGCCGGGACGACGGCGAGCAGTTCGTCCTCGGACTCGGCGGCGCACCAGCGGACGAAGGTGGCGTGCTCGGGGAGGTAGGCGGTCGCGGCGGGATCGTCGCCGAGGACCAGCGCCCTGGTGTCGCCCACGGGCAGGAGTCCGACGAACCCGTCGACGTCACAGGCCCGGTCGTAGTCGCAGGACATGTCGTCGCCGTCGGCCCCCGACCAGAACGGCAGGACCGTCTCCGGGATCGCTATGAGCGGCCCGCCGCCCGACTCCACCCACTGGACCGCACCGGGGTCCGCGTATCTTGGCATGCGCAGAAGCTACACGGCACGGGTCCGCCGCCGTACGAGAGGCGGCGGCCCGCGCACCGGATCCGGACACCGTCGGGGAGCCGCGGGACCCGGAGCGCCGGGCCGGCCGCCTCGCCAGAGGTCAGCAGCCGCAGTCGTCGGCGTCCACGGGCGCCGTCAGCGGGTCCGCGGCACGGTTCTCGCTCCCCTGCCAGGTCTCGAACGCGAAGCCCTCGCGCGCCCAGTACTCGAATCCGCCGAGCATCTCCTTGACCTGGAAGCCGAGTTCGGCCAGGGCGAGGGCCGCGCGGGTGGCGCCGTTGCATCCGGGTCCCCAGCAATAGGTGACCACCGGCACGGACTTGTCCAGAAGCCGCTCGGCCTGCTCGGCGATGAGGGCGGTGGGCAGGTGGACCGCGCCGGGGATGTGGCCCTGGTCCCAGGACGCGGTGGAACGGGAGTCGAGGACGACGAACCCGGGATCGCCGCCGGCCGCGAGGGCGGCGGCCACGTCGGACACGTCGGCGTGGAACGCCAGGCTCGCGCCGAAGTAGGCGGCGGCCGCGGCGGGTGAGGCCGGCGGCACCCTCAGGACGGGGTTCGCCGGCGTCGTGGAACCGGTCACCGTGCTGTTCGTGATGTTCTCGGCAGTCGCCGTCATGGCCTGGCCTTTCCTTGCTGTGTGGTCCCGCCGGACGGATGCCGCCCTCGCCATCCCGGTGCTTCCTTCGCACCTCGCCCGCCGGACCGTCCCGGCAAGAAATCTACGGGTGCCGGCCCGTGTGCTGAAGTGGCGTTCCACGGCGCCACGGTTGATCGGCCGGGGATTTCCCTGGTATGCATCCCGGATGACCGCGTATTCCCCTGACGCCACCGACTGGCGCATCCTCGACGTCCTCCAGCGTGAGGGCCGGTCCAGCTTCGCCGAGCTGGCACGGGCCGTCTCCATGTCCGCGAGCGCGGTCACCGAGCGGGTTCGCCGCATGGAGGAGGCGGGCGTCATACGGGGGTACGCGGCCGTCGTCGACCCCGAGAGCCTCGGACTGCCGATCCTCGCGTTCGTCCGGCTCCGGTATCCGAACGGCAACTACAAGCCGTTCCACGACCTCGTCGAGGTCACGCCCGAGATCCTGGAGGCGCACCACGTCACGGGTGACGACTGCTTCGTCATCAAGGTCGCGGCGCGGTCGATGTCCCATCTGGAGACGGTCTCGGGCAAGATCGGCACGCTCGGCTCGGTGACCACGAGCGTCGTCTACTCCTCGCCGCTGCCGAGCCGCCCGCTGGGCCGCTGAAGCGCGGCGGACACGGTGGAGAGCGCGGACGCCGGGTGCGGCGGACCGCACCCGGGGACGATCACGCGCCGCGCTGCCGTACCACCGACCCCGTACGCCCCTTGACGACCTCCAGCTGCGCGTGGATCCGGCGGCGCAGATCGCCGACGTGGCTGACGATGCCCACGCTGCGGTCGCGTTCGCGCAGCGAGTCGAGGACGTCGAGCACCTCGTCGAGGGTCTGGTCGTCGAGGCTTCCGAAGCCCTCGTCGATGAAGAGCGTGTCCAGGCGGACCCCGCCCGCCTCGTCGGTGACCACGTCCGCGAGACCGAGGGCCAGGGCGAGGGAGGCGAAGAAGGTCTCCCCGCCGGAGAGGGTCGCGGTGTCGCGTTCCCGTCCGGTCCAGGCGTCCACGACGTGCAGTCCGAGCCCGCTGCGTCCGCGGCCCGCCCGGTCGTCTGAGTGGACGAGGGTGTAGCGCCCCGAGGACATCTTCTGGAGGCGGGCGGTCGCGGCGGCGGCGACCTGTTCCAGCCGGGCGGCGAGGACGTACGCCTCCAGGCGCATCCTGCGTTCGTTGTCCGCCGACGTTCCGGCCGCCAGTCCGGCGAGGCGGGCCACCCGCTCGTGCTCGTCCCGGAGCGGGGCGAGCCGCCGCGCCCCTTCGGTGGCCTGGGCGGAGAGCGCGTCCAGTTCGGTGCAGCGCCGGGCCGCCGCGTCCCGCGCGGACGCGGTCTCCCGCAGCCGCCGGGCGGCGGACCCGGCGGCCCGCTCGGCGGACTCCAGGTCGACGGGAGGGCGCCGCGCGGCGGCCGCCGTGTCGGCCTCGGCGAGCACCGCGCGGACCGCGGACTCCTCCAACTGCCAGGCGTCGAGCTGCCGTTGGAGATCCCGGTGTGCGGCGTCGTCGAGCATGGCGGCGGCCGCGGCCGCCGGGGTCTCGAATCCGGCGCGGAAGGCCGCGTCGGCCAGACGCGCGTCGGCGTCCTTGAGGCGGCGCGCGATGTCCTCCGCGGCCCGGACGCCGTCCGCGGCCTCGGTGAGCAGGGCGACCTGCCGCTCCAGTTGCGTCGCCCGCTCGGACACGCTCCGGGCGGCGCCCCGCGCCTGCTCCAACTCCGCTTCCAGGGAAGCCTTCTCGCGGTCGAGGGAGTCCCGGTGCGAGGCCCGCGCGGCGACCCGGCGACCGGCCTCCTGCCGGTCGGCCAGCCGTCGCTCGTGTTCCCGTTCGGCGCGCTCGCGGGCCTCGCGGGCGGCGTGCAGGCCGGAGGCGGCCGTACGGGCCTCGGTGTGCTGCCGGTCCAACTCATCGGCCTGTTCCTGGAGTTGCCGGGTCGGGGTGTCGCCCGCCTCGGCGGTCGTGGCGGCCAGCGCCTCGCGTACGACGCCGAGCCGGCGTTCGGCCTCGGCGCGCTCCTCGTCGGCCTCGCGGTGGGCGGCGAGGGCCCGCTCCTCCGTCTCGCGGTCGACATGACCGGCGATCTTCCGTGCGGGCGCGGGGTGTTCGGTGGCCCCGCACACGGCGCAGGACTCGCCGTCGACCAGACCGGCGGCGAGTTCGGCGGCGATGCCCAGCAGGCGCTGTTCCTTGAGTTCGAGCCAGTGGGCGTGCGCCCGCGTCGCCTTTTCGCGCGCGGCCAGGCTCCGGGCGTGGGCCTGCTCGGTGTCCTGGGCCAGTTCGTCGCGCAGCCGGGCCGCGGCGAGGCGCCGGGAGGCGGGTTCGCGCTGGACGGCGAGCTGTTCCGCGCGTGCGGCGGCCTGCTGCGCGGTGTCGATCCGTGCCTCGGCTCCGGCACGGGTCTCCTCCCAGTCGGCCAGCCAGCCCTCGGCCTCCTGGAGGACGTCGTCGTCGGCGCGTTCCTCGCGGTCCAGGGAGGCGCGCTCCGAGGCGAGTTCGCCGAGGCGCCGCTCGGCTCGGCGTGCCGACTCCAGGCCTCCGAGTTCCTCGGCTGCCTTGCGCGCGGCGGTCGCGAGACCGGGCGCTCCGGCACCGGCGAACGTCTCCGGCAGGGCGGCACGTGCGCGGGTCTCCTCGGCGGTCGCGCGCCGGTGCTCGGCCTCGGCCGCGTCGCGCAGGTCGAGTGCCGGGGCCACGGCCTCGGCCTTGCGTGCCCGTTCCATGCGGGTGCGGGCCTGCTGATGGGCGTCGGCCCGCTGTTCCAGGCGTGCGGCCCGTTCCTGCGCCTCGGTGAACCGGCGCTGGAGCCGGTCCACTTCGCGGATGTCGTCGAGCGCGCGGTCGGCGGCGGCCTGCGCGGACTCGGCGGTCCCGCGGGCGCAGTGGGCGACGGCCAGCGTCTCGCGGGCCGTGCTGCGGGCCAGCGCGGCCCAGCCGAGCACGGACTCGGCGAGGCCCGGATCGCCGGGCGCGAGGCCGGGCAGCGGTTCCTCGACCGTGGACCCTGCTGCCTGGTGCATCCGGTGCGCGTCGGCGAGCAACGCGGTGTCGGCGGCCCGCACTTCGGCCTCGGCGGCGCGCCGGCGGTCGGCGAGACGCTTCTCGACCTCGGCGAAGCGGTGGGTGTCGAAGAGGCGGCCGAGGAGTTTGCCGCGGGCCTCGGCGTCGGCCCGCAGGAAGCGCGCGAAGTCGCCCTGGGGCAGCAGGACGACCTGGCAGAACTGCTCGCGGCTCATGCCGAGGAGCTGGGTGATCTCCTCGCCGATCTCCTGGTGGGAGCGGCTGAGGTCCTTCCAGGTGCCGGCCGTGGCGTCGTACTCGCGCAGCCAGCTCTGGGCCTTCTCGGTGGTCATGCCCTTGCCGCGCAGCTTGGGGCGTTCCCAGGGCGGCTGCCGGGTGACCTCCAGCCGGCGTCCGGCGACGCTGAGTTCGAGGCGGATCTCGGTGCGGGCGTCGGGTGCCGCGTGGTCACTGCGCAGGCCGAGGCCCTGAGCGCTCTGCCGGGCGCCGGGGACGGCTCCGTACAGCGCGTAGCAGACGGCGTCGAGGACGGAGGTCTTGCCCGCGCCGGTCGGTCCGTGCAGCAGGAAGAGACCGGCGGAGGACAGCTCGTCGAAGTCGACGTGCTGGGTCGCGCCGAACGGGCCGAAGGCGGTGATGTCCAGGCGGTGCAGCCTCATCGGGTTCCCTCGGTCTCCGGGCGGTCGGCCCCCTGGGTGTGCGGCGGACGTGCGGTCACCTGGCGGTCTCCCGTGCGGTCTCGTCGGCGCGGACGGCGTCGAACGCGTCCCGGAGGACGGCCTGTTCCCTGGCGTCGGGGCCGATACCGCGCACATGGGCCACGAAGTCCTCGGCGATCTGCTCCTCGCCGCGGCCCGCGATCCGGCGGGCGTACGAGACGTCCGGGGCCTGCGGGGAACGTTCGGGGTCGAAGACGAGGCTGAGCGTGTGCGGGAAGCGCTCGGCGAGCCGGGCCATGGGGTCCGCGGGCCGCACCGGGTCGGTGAGGGTCGCCTCAACCCAGGCGTCGGTGTGGCGTTCCAGGGCCGGGTCGGCGAGCAGGTCCTCCAGACGGCCCCGGAGGCGGGCGAGCGGGCGGGGCACCGGGCAGTCGATCCGCTCCGCGGCCAGGGAGCCGTCGGGGCCGAGGTCCACGAGCCACATGGTCTTGCGGTGGTCGGCCTCGGAGAAGGAGTACGGCAGCGGGGATCCCGAGTAGCGCACGCGCTCGGTGATGGTCTGGCTGCCGTGCAGATGGCCGAGCGCGGTGTAGTCGACGCCGTCGAAGACCCCGGCGGGCACGGAGGCGACGCCGCCGACGGTGATGTCCCGCTCGCTGTCGCTGGCCTCGCCGCCGGTGACGAAGGCGTGGGCGAGGACGACGGAGCGGGTGCCGGGCGCGCGGCCGGCGAGGTCGGCGCGGACCCGGTCCATGGCGGCGGCCAGCACGCTCTCGTGGCCGGCCTTCTCGACGCCGAACTCGTCCTTCACGAGGGCGGGTTCGAGGTAGGGCAGGCCGTAGAAGGCGACGTCGCCGTGGGCGTCGGCCAGCACGACGGGGGTGCCGCAGCCGCCGGGGTCGGTCCGCAGGTGGACGCCCGCGCGCCCGATGAGCCCGGCGCCGACGCCGAGCCGCCGCGCCGAGTCGTGGTTCCCGGAGATCATGACCGTGGGCACACCGAGGTCGGCGAGCCGGTGCAGGGCGTCGTCGAAGAGCTCCACCGCGGCCAGGGGCGGTACGGCGCGGTCGTACACGTCTCCCGACACGACCACGGCGTCCACCTCGCGCTCGCGCGCGGTCGTGACGAGATGGGCGATGAAACGGGACTGGGCTTCGAGCATGTTCACGCGGTGGAACGCCCGGCCCAGGTGCCAGTCGGAAGTGTGCAGGAGCCTCATGGTCCCCGAAGGGTATCGGCCGGGTCTGACATCACGGGCGGTTACTCCCGTATCGGCCCACCCCGACCGCAACCGTCCCGAGGCGATTCATAACGAATAGACCGAATTGTCAGGCATCCCCGTAGGCCTCTCCGCCGAGCTCGAAGCCGGCGGTGCCCGCGGTCACGTCGGCCAACCAGGCCCGGAAGGACTCCACATCGGCGTCCGGCAGCCCGATCTCGATGGTGACGGCCTCGCCGTAACGCACATCACGCACCTCGCGGCCGGTCGCGCGGAGGTCGTTCTGCACCTTGCCCGCCCGCTGGTGGTCGACGGTCACGGTGGCCAGCCGGAACCGGCGGCGGGTGATCGTGCCGATCGCGTCCAGCGCCTCGCCCACCGAGCCGCCGTACGCCCTGATCAGCCCGCCGGCGCCCAGCTTGACCCCGCCGTAGTAGCGGGTGACGACGGCGACGACGTACCGCATGTCGCGGCGGAGCAGCATCTGGAGCATGGGGACGCCCGCGGTGCCGCCCGGTTCGCCGTCGTCGCTCGCCTTCTGTACGGCTCCGTCGGCTCCGATCACGTAGGCGAAGCAGTTGTGCGTGGCGTCGCCGTGTTCCTTCCTGACGGCCGCGACGAAGTCCTGGGCCTCGCGCTCGGTGGCGGCCGGGGCGAGGGCGCACAGGAAACGGGAGCGGTTGACCTCGGTCTCGTGCACGCCCGTGCGGGCCACTGTGCGGTACTCGTCCTGCATCGTGCCAGCGTATGCGTTGTAGGCGGGCCCGGCCGCCAGGGCCGGACGGCGACGCTGCCGGCCCTGCGCGGGGCGGTGCTCGGGCTTCGCGCCCGGCGGGGGCTGGAGCGGGCCCGCTCCAGGTCGGGAGCGGATCCGTGTCAGGAGCGAGCCCTGCTCGGGGCGGGAGTGAGCCCTGCTCGGGCCGGGAGCGGATCCGGGGTCCGAGTCTCGGACGCGTCAGGCGTCAGGCGGGGGCATGGGGACGCGTGGGCGCGTGGGACATGGGCGCGTGGGACATAGGGACACGGGGATATGGGGAGCGCCGGGGCGGCGGAGTTACTCCTTCTTGCCCCGCGGCACGACGACGTCCGTCAACAGCGCGTCGCCGGGCCCGAGTTCGTTCCAGTCGCCGCCGTGCCAGACCAGGACCGCGACGGCCGAGGTCGGGAACTTCGTCCGGACCTGGCCCAGCGCGTCGTCGAAACCGTCCCCGGCCAGTTCGAGGATCAGCTTCTCCAGCCCCGGGTTGTGTCCGACGAGCAGCAAGGTCCGTACGTGCTCCGGGACTTCGCGCACGGCTTCCAGCAACTCCGGTACGTCCGCCCCGTACAGCCGGCCGTCCAGCCGTACGGACGGCGGGGTGCCCCACTCCCGTGCCGCCAGCTCCCAGGTCTCCCGGGCCCGTACGGCGGTCGAGCACAGGGCCAGGTCCGGCAGCAGGTCGGCCTCCGCCAGGGCGCGCCCGACCGCGGGGGCGTCGCGGCGGCCGCGCGTCGCGAGCGGCCGCTCGTGGTCGGGCACCCCGTCCGGCCAGGCGGACTTGGCGTGCCGCAGGACGACCAGTCTTCGGCGGGGGCCGGTGGCCGCGCGCGCGTTCACAGGGACGCTCCGATCTCGCGGGTGAGTTCGAGGCCGAGCAGCCGGTCGGCGTAGGCGTACGTCTCGAACCGGGCGCCCTCCGCGATCCCGGAGGTCTCCACCGACCGCAGTACGTCGAGCACGGCGGGCACGTCCAGGTCGTCCTCCCAGGCCGCGCGCAGCCGCAGGCGTACGTCCTCGGGGACCGGCTTGGAGGGCCGGGTCGCCCAGCCCGCGACGGCGGACCGCCAGTGCCCGAGCGTCGCCTCCGCCTCCGCGAGGACCTCGGCGTCGAGGCTCAGCGGCAGGTCACGCGGCCGTGCGAGCAGCGCCAGCCGCAGCGCCGTGGGGTCCCCGGCGGCGGGTGCGGGACCGTCTCCGGTGCCGACCGGCGCCACCTCGACGCGCGGCCCGTCCGTCGTGGCGGCCCCCTGGGCGACGACGTCGACCGTCCGGGTCGCCGCCGGACCCGGTTCGGTGTCCGGGTGATCCTCGAACGGCCGGATCCCGAGTTCGGCGGCGCGCGCCCGGAGACCCGCCTCGCCCCAGGACGCGTCCCGCCCGCCCTGATCCGTCCGGTCCGCGGCTTCCGCCGGGTCCGGCGCCGAAGTCAGTGTCGTCCAGGCGGGGTTGCCGCCGATCTCCAGGGCACGGACCAGGACGTCGGCGACGAGGAGCACGCGCAGACCCGTGAGGTCGGAACCCGGCGGATGCGCATGGACGCGGACCAGGCCTCGGCGGGCGAGGGCGGCGTCGACGGGTTCGCCCGTGCGGGCGTCGAGGATACGGAGCACGGGGTGAGCCTAGGCGGCCGTCGGCGCGGGCGTGGGGAGGTGGGGGCCGTTCCGGACACGCGCCCGCGCGGGGGACGCGCGCCCGGTGCCGGACCCGGGCCCCGGGCCGGCGGACGGGTCTCACGAGGCCCGAACAGTGCGCGCGGTGACGTCCGTTCGTCGCGGCCGGGTCGGGCGGCCGTGGGTCCGAGCCGGCTCGGGAGTCCTTGACAATCCGGTTCCTTCGACGGAAGGCTTACCGACCAGTCGGTATGAGGGAGTGAACCGTGACCGGGATGACCATCTCCACCGCCGCCGGTGTGTTCGACGCCGTCGCGGCGGGTCCGGCGGACGGCCGCCCGGTGCTGCTGCTGCACGGCTTCCCCCAGACGGGCCTGGCGTGGCGGCGGCAGATCGCGGCGCTCGCCGCGGAGGGCTACCGCGTCGTGGCGCCCGACCAGCGCGGCTACTCTCCCGGCGTACGACCCGAACGGCCGGAGGACTATCGCATCGGCCTGCTCGTCGAGGACGTCCTCGCGATCACGGAGGAGCTGGGCTGGCCGGCGTTCGACCTCGTCGGTCACGACTGGGGCGGGGCGGTGGCCTGGTGGACCGCCTCGGCCCATCCCGGCCGCGTACGCACCCTGACCGTCGTGTCGACCCCGCACCCCGGCGCTCTCGCGGAGGCGCTGCGCACCGACGAGGACCAACGAGCGCGCTCCCGGTACATGATCGACTGGCGCGAGACGCCCGCCACCGAGGACCGCATGCTCGCCGACGACGCCGGGCTGCTGCGCACGCTCTTCGCGGGGAAGGTCCCGCGGGACAGTGCCGACGCCTACGTCCGGCACCTGTCCCGGCCCGGCGCCCTCACCGCGGCACTGAACTGGTACCGGTCCGGGCGTCCCGACGGCACGATCCGCCCCATCGAGGTGCCGACGCTGTACGTGTGGAGCACGGGGGACACCGCGTTCGGGCCGGCTCCCGCGAAGGACACCGGCCGCTGGGTCGAGGGGCCGTACCGGTTCGAGATCCTCCCGGACCTCAGCCACTGGATCCCGGAGGAGGCGCCCGAGACGCTGAACCGTCTGCTGCTCGGCCATCTGCGGGCGCACGGTTCGAGGAATCATCACGCTCCGCGCACCGTTGAGACGGATGGAAGCGACTGACCGATTCCCCAGGAGGCCGAGCGTGTACGGCGACGCAGAGACGATCCGCAGGATGCTGACCGAGCAGGGTGACACCTGGGCGATCGTCGGGCTCTCCTCGAACGAGCGGCGCGCGGCCCACGGCGTGGCCGACGTCCTCCAGCGCTACGGCAAACGGATCGTGCCCGTGCACCCGAAGGCCGAGACCGTCCACGGGGAGAAGGGGTACGCCTCGCTCGCCGACATCCCCTTCGAGGTCGACGTCGTCGACGTGTTCGTCAACAGCGACCTCGCGGGCGCCGTCGCGGACGAGGCGGTGGCGATCGGCGCCAAGGCCGTCTGGTTCCAGCTCGGCGTGATCGACGAAGCGGCGTACGAGCGGACGCGCGCCGCCGGACTCGACATGGTGATGGACCGCTGCCCGGCGATCGAGATCCCGCGACTGGGCTGAGACCCGGCCCGCCTCGGGGTGGGCCAATCCTGTTGACGCCGGCGGCCGGGCACCGGTTTTCTGCTCCGGTGTCCATCCTTCGTATAGAAGCGCCGGACGACGAGGCCCGCCTCGCGGACTGGCGGCATGTCCACAACGTGATCGTCCCGCCCGCCGCGATGTCGCTGGACGAGGTGCGCGAGCGCGTCCGGCGCTACCGCCTGGAAGTCGCGTACCTCGACGACGTCCTCGTGGGCTGTACGACCGTGCGTCCGCCCACCGGCGGCGACGCGACGGCGACCGTGATCGCGCGCGTGCTGGCCGAGCACCGCGGCCGGGGCTTCGGCGAGGAGCTGTACGCGCGCGGACTGGAACAGGCCCGCGCCGCGGGCGCCCGGGTGATCGAGACCGTCGTCCTCGCGGCCAACGAGGACGGCCTGCGTTTCGCCCGCCGCCACGGCTTCACCGAGACCGAACGCTATGTGCTCCCCGGGGAGACCGCGGAATGGGTCGACCTGAGACTGGACTGAGCATCCCTCGGCTCCGCCTCGCGCCGGCTTCGCCTCCGGTTCTTCCGCCGTACGCCTCCGCTTGCTTCCATCGGGGACGGGCACCATCACGCCCCTCCACAACGGTGATCACCGGAACGGCGCGAACGAACGGATCGGCGGACAATCGGGGCACGGGCAGAGGAGGGCCGGATGACGGAACTGCTGGCTGGGATGCGGGTGGACTACACCGACCACGACGACCCCGTGCTGATCCGGCCGGACGGCAGCACGGTGGACACCTGGCGCGAGAACTACCCGTACGAGATGCGCATGGAGCGCAAGGAGTACGAGTGGCACAAGCGGCTCCAGCAGATCGAGCTGCTGAAGCTCCAGAGCTGGATCAAGGAGACCGGCCGGCGGCTCGTCGTCGTCTTCGAGGGGCGCGACGCGGCGGGCAAGGGCGGCACGATCAAGCGGTTCACCGAGCACCTCAACCCGCGCGGCGCCCGGGTGGTGGCGCTGGAGAAGCCCACCGAGCGGGAGCGCGGGCAGTGGTACTTCCAGCGGTACGTGGAGCATCTGCCGACCGCGGGCGAGATCGTGATGTTCGACCGGTCCTGGTACAACCGGGCGGGCGTGGAGCGGGTGATGGGCTTCTGCACCGACGACGAGTACCGCCGCTTCATGCGTCAGGCGCCCGCCTTCGAGCGGATGCTCGTCGACGACGGCGTGGACCTGGTCAAGTTCTGGTTCTCGGTCTCCCAGAGTGAGCAGCGCACTCGCTTCACGATCCGTCAGGTCGACCCGGTGAGGCAGTGGAAGCTGAGCCCCATGGACCTGGCCTCGCTGGACCTCTGGGACGACTACACGGCGGCCAAGGTCGCCATGTTCCGCGAGACGGACACCGCGCAGGCGCCCTGGACCGTGGTGAAGAGCAACGACAAGAAGCGGGCCCGCGTCGAGGCCATGCGCAGCGTCCTGGCCCGCTTCGCGTACGCGGACAAGGACCAGGAGGTCGTCGGCAGTCCCGACCCGAGCATCGTGGGCGCGGCGGCGAACCTGCTGGAGGAGGGCGAGGGCGAGGACCACGTCACGCCCGCGCAGGACCGCGCGGTCATGGGCGACGGCACGCTCACCCGCTGACCGTCACCGTTCAGTCGTGCGCCGGGTTCAGTCGTGCGCCGGGCGGTCGGTGAGCCTGTGGTCGGCGAGGCTCAGCGCCTCGTCGACCACCCGGCGCAGATGGCCGTCCCCGAGCGAGTAGATCACCCGGCGCCCTTCCTTCCTCGTGTTCACGAGTCCGGCGAGCCGGAGCCGGGCCAGATGCTGGCTGACGGCCGGACGGGCGGCTCCGCACGTCTCGGTCAGCGTCGTGACGTCCGCCTCGCCGCCGGTCAGGGCGTGCAGCAGCGTCAGACGGGTGCGGTCGCCGAGAAGGGCGAGAAGTTCGGCGGCGAGCGCGAACTGTTCCTCGCCGGGGGTGCGCGGGTGCGCATCGTGCGCAGGTGATAGGTGCATGCGTGCGCTCATACGCACATAATGGTCCCGTGGACGCCGCCGCGTCCACTCCCGCGCACGGAAGGGGACGCACGTGAGGGACCGGCACGACCACGGGCATCACCACGGGGACGACCACCACCACGACGAACACGACGAACACCGACACGACCACGGCACCGGCCTGGAGAGGCGCAGCGGCAGCGGCAGCCTGGAGCACGGTCACAGCCGCGGCCGGAGCCTCGGCGGAGAAGGCACCGACGGGCTGCCGCACAGCCACAGCCACACGCATCCGGCGACCGACGGGCATGCTCACGGCGGCGGCCACGGACCCGAAAACCGGGCCGGTCACGGTCATCCGCACGGCCGCGGGGGCCGGCTGCGCCATCTCCTCTCCCCGCACTCCCACGAAGCGGCCGACAAGGTCGACTCCGCGTTGGAGGCCTCGGCGCGGGGCATGCGGGTGCTCTGGATCTCCCTGGCCGTCCTCGGCTCGACGGCTCTGGCCCAGGCGGCCGTCGTCTCGCTGTCGGGGTCGGTCGCGCTGCTCGGCGACACCGTGCACAACGCGGCCGACGCGCTGACCGCCCTCCCGCTCGCGGTCGCCTTCACGCTGGGCCGCCGGGCGGCGACGCGGCGCTTCACCTACGGCTACGGCAGGGCGGAGGACCTGGCGGGCATCGCGATCGTGCTGACGATCGCGGCCTCCGCCGCCTTCGCGGCCTGGGCGGCGGTCGGCCGGCTGCTCGATCCGCAGCCCGTACGGCACCTTCCGGTGGTGGCGGCCGCCGCCCTGCTCGGCTTCGCCGGCAACGAGTGGGTCGCCCGGTACCGCATCCGCGTCGGGCGCGAGATCGGCTCCGCCGCACTGGTCGCGGACGGACTCCACGCCCGTACCGACGGATTCGCCTCGCTCGCCGTGCTGGTGGGCGCGAGCGGCGCGGCCCTCGGATGGCAACTCGCGGACCCGTTGGTGGGGTTGGCGATCACGGCCGCGATCCTGCTGGTGCTGCGCGACGCCGCCAGGGAGGTCTTCCGGCGCGTGATGGACGCCGTGGAGCCGGAGTTGGTGGACCGGGCCGAGCGGGCGTTGCGGCAGGTCCCCGGGGTGCGTGACGTGGGGGAACTGCGCCTGCGCTGGATCGGGCACAGGCTGCGTGCCGAAGTGGCGGTCGTGGTCGACGGCGAGGCGACCGTGCGCCACGCCCACGACATCGCCGTGGCCGCCGAACACGCCCTGCTGCACGCCGTCCCCAAGCTGACGGCCGCCCTGGTCCACGCCGATCCGGCGCCGGCGCCCGGCGAGGCGGATCCCCACCGGGCCCTGGCCCATCACACCGCCGCGTGACCGGACGGCACACCGTGGGCGGACGGCACACCCTGGGCGGACCGCCGTCAGACGGCGATGCCCAGGCCCTCCACCACCACCGCGTTCGGCAGCTCCGCGAACGCCTTGCCCGGCACCAGGAGTTTGCCGCGCCTGCGTCCGCTGCCCACCAGCACGTAGGGCAGCGCGACCACGGCGGGGTCGATCAACACCGGCCAGTCTTCGGGGAGTCCGACGGGCGTGATGCCCCCGTACTCCATGCCGCTCTCGCCCGTCGCGAGGTCCATCGGGGCGAACGAGGCCTTGCGGGCGCCCAGTTGCCGTCGTACGACACCGTTGACGTCGACACGGGTGGTGGACAGCACGAGGCACGCGGCCAGCGTCGTCTCGCTGCCGCGCCTGCCCGCGACGACCACGCAGTTGGCGGACGTGTCGAGCAGTTCCTTGCCGTAGTGCTCGACGAAGACGGCGGTGTCGGCCCACTCGGGGTCGGTGTCGACGTAGACGATCTGCTCGGCGGGCGTGCCGCCGCGCCACCCGCGCACCGCGTCGGCGACGGGGCCGACGAGTTCGTCCAGACGGTCGGGGGCCGGGAAGACGTGCTCGAAGTGTCCGATGGGTGCGCGCATGACGGCACGCTAACAGTCCGGGAAGCGCGCCCGGAGCGAGCACCCGTCCCTCCGTCGGGCCCGGGCCCTTCAGGTACGGGACCCTCAGGTACGGGACGAAGCGCCGCCGGGGCTCAGTGCACGAGCGGTACCGACACGGCCATGACCATCTCGACCGGAACCTCGCCCTGGTTGCCGTACGTGTGGGGGGTGTCGGCCTCGAACGACGCGCTCGCGCCCTCGGGGACGAGGTGCTCGACCCCGTCGACGGTGAGGGTCAGGTCGCCCGAGATGACGTGCACGAGTTCGACGGTGCCCGCGGGGTGCGGGTCCGACGGGCTTCCCTCGCCGGGCATGAGCCGCCAGTCCCACATCTCCAGCGGTCCGGGGGCCTCGGTCCCCGCCAGCAGCCGGTTGTAGCTGCCCGCATCGGTGTGCCACAGCCGCACGGCCTGGTCGGCGGGGACGATCCGGACCTTGGGCCCCTGCTCGTAGTCGAGCAGCGTGGTGATGCTGACGCCGAGCGCGTCACCGATCTTGACGACGGTTCCCAGGCTCGGATTGGTCCTGGCCTGCTCGATCTGGATGAGCATGCCGCGGCTGACTCCGGCGCGGGCGGCGAGCGCCTCCAGGGTGAAGCCGCGCTCGGCGCGCCAGCGCTTCATGTTGCGCGCCAGGGATTGAGTCAGCAGGTCGAGATCCGACACATTCCGTCCAATATTTTGAATGACAGCGTTCAATCAGCTGAACTATCGTGAGGTGCACCTGATCGTTCACCGAACTGTACTGCGAGGCCCCCCGTGACAGCATTCTTCGCCCTGGCCACCAGCCTCCTGTGGGGCCTGGCCGACTTCGGCGGAGGCCTGCTGACCCGGCGCACCCCCGCCCTCACGGTGGTCGTGGTCTCCCAGTCGATCGCCGCGGTGGTCCTCGGCGCGATCGTGGTGGCCACCGGGGGCTGGAGCGCGGCCGGACCGCAGCTCTGGTTCGCGGTCGCGGCCGGTCTGGTGGGCCCGGTCGCGCTGCTCTCCTTCTACAAGGCGCTCGCGCTCGGCCCGATGGGCGTGGTCTCGCCGCTCGGCTCGCTGGCCGTGGCGGTTCCCATCGGTGTCGGGCTGTTCCTCGGCGAACGCCCGGGCCTGGTGCAGATCGCGGGCATCGCGGTCGCCGTGGCGGGTGTCGCCCTCGCGGGCGGGCCCCAGCTGCGGGGCGCGCCGGTGCAGCGGCAGGCGATCCTGCTGACCCTGATCGCGGCCGCCGGTTTCGGCACGGTGTTCGCGCTGATCGCGGAGGCGTCCTCGTCGGTGACGGGGCTCTTCCTGGCGCTGTTCGTGCAGCGTCTGACCAATGTCGTCACCGGCGGCGCGGCCCTGGCGTTCTCCGTCCGGCGCGGCGCGCGGGCCCTGCCGGAGGGCGGGTTCCCGTGGGCCTCCCTGCCGGCGCTCGCCTTCGTGGGCCTCGCCGACGTCGCCGCCAACGGCACCTACTCGGTGGCCGCGCAGCACGGCCCGGTCACCGTCGCCGCCGTTCTCGCCTCGCTCTATCCGGTGGTCACGGCCCTGGCCGCGCGCGGGGTCCTCAGGGAACGACTGCGGGCCGTGCAGGCCACCGGGGCGGCCCTGGCGCTGGTCGGCACGGTGCTCCTGGCGACCGGCTGAGCGCCCGGACCCGCTCCTCCCGGGGTCAGGACTCGGTGCGGACGTCCCCCGAGGCCGCGTGCACGTCCCCGGCCGCGTCCCGCGCGTCGAGGTCCAGCTCCGCGAGCCGCGCGACGGTCTCCTCGTCCAGTTCGGCGAGCGCCTGGAGCTGCTGGGGGGTCACCCCGTCGGGGATCGGTACCGGCGGCGGCGTACGGAGTGGCGGCTGCCATCCGGCGACCGGGTCCCAGCGCCGTACGACCTTCGCGGGGGCCCCGGCCACCACGGAGTGGTCCGGCACCCGCCCCCGTACGACCGCACCCGCCGCGACCACGACGTTCCGGCCGATCCAGGCGCCGGGGAGGATGACCGCGTTGGTCCCGATCCAGCAGCCGGGTCCGATCTCCACGGGCTCCATCCGCGGCCACTGCTTGCCGATGGGCTCGTGCGGATCGTCGTACGAGTGGTTCGTGGAGGTCACGTACACATAAGGCCCGAAGTAGCAGTCGTTGCCGATCGTGACCGTCGTGTCGGCGATGACATGGCTGCCGCGGCCGAGCACCACGCCGTCCCCGATGCGCAGGATCGGGTCGGGACCGAGGTCCAGGTCGGGCATGAGACCGGCGGTCAGCGTGACCTGTTCGGCGACGATGCAGTACGAGCCGAGGTGGATCCAGGGTTCGCCGAAGACCGTGCCCAGCGGGAAGGCCAGCTTGGTGTTCTCGCCGATGGCACCGAAACGGAAGCGGCCCGGCCGCTCGGCCGAGACCGTACCGGCGCGCCGCATCCAGGCCCAGCCCGCGTGGACGGCGCGCTGCGCGAGGCGTCGCCGCCATGATGAGAACGTGTTCTTGCTCCTGGACACGCGTTCACGGTACTCAGGGCGGGGCACGCGGACGCGGCCCCACGGCTGTGATCTTCGCCCCACCGGAGGTACGCGCGGGCGATGACATACGGTGCCGGTGTACTCAGCGGTACCGGACCACGAGACGACGAGACGGTGACACGGTGACGAGTCAGCAGGCGCTGATCAAGGGGATCGGCGGCAAGGATCCGCGGGTGGACCCGGAGGCGTTCGTCTCCCCCACCTCCGTGGTCATCGGGGACGTCACGCTGGAGGCGGGCGCGAGCCTCTGGTACGGCGCGGTGCTGCGCGCCGACTGCGGCCCGATCGTCATCGGCGCCGGCAGCAATGTGCAGGACAACTGCTCGCTGCATGTGGACCCCGGTTTCCCGATCACCGTCGGGGAGCGGGTGTCGATCGGCCACAACGCGGTGGTGCACGGTGCCACCGTGGAGGACGACTGCCTGATCGGCATGGGGGCCACCGTGCTCAACGGGGCCGTGATCGGAGCGGGCTCGCTGGTGGCCGCGCAGGCGCTGGTGCCGCAGGGGATGCGGGTACCGCCCGGCTCGCTCGTCGCCGGTGTCCCCGCGAAGGTCAAGCGCCCGCTGACCGACGAGGAGCGCGAGGGTCTCTCGCTGAACGGGGTCTTCTACGTGGAGCTGGCGAAGGCACACCGCGAGATCCACGAGTAGGCCTCGCGCCGCTCCCCCGACGGTATGCGTGCCGCGCCCGGACGTGACCGGGCGGCACGCGCCGCGGAGGCCGCCACGAGCCGCCGGCCGACCCGGCGGACCCTGCGCGGGGTCGCTCTACTCCGCGGCGGGGACGGGCTCCGGCTCCGCCGTGCCGTGTTCCGCCGCCGTCTTCCTGGCCTTGCGGCGGACGATCAGCATCGAGGCGAGCCCGACGAGCACCGCGGCGACCAGGCCGAGCCACGAGAAGCGCTTCAGCCAGGACTCGGCTACGACACCGACGTAGTAGATGACCGCGGTGGTGCCGCCGGCCCAGATGATGCCGCCGAGGACGTTGGCGATCAGGAACTTCCAGTACGGCATCCGCAGCACACCGGCGAGCGGGCCCGCGAAGATCCGCAGCAGGGCGATGAAACGGCCGAAGAAGACGGCCCACATGCCCCACTTCTGGAAGGAACGCTCGGCCGTGGCGACATGCGCCTCGCCGAAGTGTCTGGGGAACTTCGCGCCGAGCCAGGCCAGCAGCGGGCGTCCGCCCTTGCGGCCGATGGCGTAGCCGATGGAGTCGCCGACGATCGCTCCGACACTGGCGCAGGCGCCGAGGACGACGGGGTTGATGCCGCCGTGCTGCGAGGAGAGCAGCGCCGCCGAGACCAGGACGATCTCTCCGGGCAGGGGGATGCCCAGGCTCTCCAGGCCGATGACCAGCGCCACGAGCGCGTAGATACTGACCGCGGGCACCGTCTCGAGCCAGTCCTGGACGTGCAACGCCGGTTCCTCCCGTTTCGGTGTACGTGACCCGGCCCACCGCGTTTCGCGAGATCACCGAGGTGCGCTTCCCCGGAGCGCCCGCCGGAAGCCTACCTGGTCGGTGTGAACGGCGGCCGGGACGTGGGACCCGTCACGCCCGCCGCAGCCAGCTCTCGTAGTGGTCGAGCAGGGTCTCCTCGATCGGCCGGTAGGTGATCCCGAGTTCCCGCACGCTCCTGCCGTTGTCCACGGGGAACCGGATGCCGAGGTGTTTGCGGATGTAGTCCTGGGTGAGTCCGAACGCCGGGCCGAGGACGCGGACCGGCCAGTGCGGGAGCGCGGTGCGGGGCAGCCGGAGCGCTCGGGGGTACCGGCCGCGGATGACGCGTGCCATGGCGTGGAAGGACGTCATGGTCTCGGCCGCGACGATGTAGCGGCCCTTGGCTCCGTCGTGCTCCGCCGCCGCGATGTGGGCGTCCGCGACCTCGCGGACGTCCGCCGTGGTGAAGCTGAAATCGGGTGCGCCGTAGAAGAAGTAGCCCTTGAACAGTTCGTCGAGCAGGAAGAGGCTGCCGGACCGCGACGCGGGGGTGAGGGAGGGGCCGAGGATCAGCCCGGGGTTGACCGCCACCAGACGCCAGCGGTCCTGGGCCGCCTCCGCCGCCCACGCCTCGCGCTCGGCGAGCGTCTTCGCGTAGTGGTACGGATTGTTCTCGACCGTGCTGGTGGTGTTGAAGTACTTCTCCGACAGGATCCCGCCGTCCATGTCCCGGACGTCGATGTAGTCGCCGAAGATCGCGCCGACGGTGGAGGTGAGGACGACCTTCCCGACCGTCGGTGTCCGTTCCACCCCGGCCAGTACGTTGCGGGTGCCGAGCAGCGCCGGGTCGACCATGTCCCGGCGGCCGTCCTTGATCTTCTCCGGCATCAGGAACGGCGACGCCACGTGGAAGACCACCGCGCAGCCGCGCATGGCCGCGTCGAAGGACCCCTCGGCCAGCAGATCGGCCTCGAACAGGTCGAGCCTGCCGGGAAAGGCCTCCCGCATCTCCTGGAGCGGTGCCACCTTCGCGGTGTCCGCGGTGCTTCGTACGGTGGTGTGGACGCGGTAGCCCCGCTCCAGCAGCCTTCGCACCAGATGGCTCCCGACGAACCCGCTGCCACCGGTCACCAGGACGGTGTCCCGCCCGCCGCGTATGCCCACGCTCGTACTCCTCGGTCCCGCTCCCGGCGCGTCGCCCGGCCCTGTCCCGCGGGCGGTACGCGCATCGCTCGTAGGCCAGGGTCGGGCATGGACGCCCGGAAGGGAACAGGTGCTCACGTCCCCGCGGGGCGGCCGAACGGCGTGAGGAAGTCCCGCTCGGGCAGGGCGTGGTCGACGATGCGGGTGTCGCCGATCCAGCCGTAGAAGCCCTGCCCGAAGCTCTCGTCGAACTGGGTGGCGCCGATGACGAAGGGCTTGCCGAGCGTCGCGATCCCCGTGGACGGCTGCGTGGGGTTGCGGGCGATCTTCGAGCCGTCCACGTACAGCACGGTGCGCAGGCCGTCGTTGACGACGGCGACATGGGTCCAGCGGCCCACGGGCAGGGCGTGGCTCCACGATGTCGGGTCGGCGTCCTGCCGCTCCGGGTAGACGACGAACTGGAGGAAGCGTTCGGGGGACAGATTGAGGCTGCACGTGGGTTCCAGCGGGGACCAGCCGGTCGTCTTGCCCGCGTCGCCGTTGCGGCCCTCCCAGCTCAGGATGCCCATCCAGGCGTGGTCGCCCTCGAAGGGGTCGGGCAGCCGGATGAACGTCTCGATGGTGTAGCCCCGGGTGAACTTGGCCGCGTTGAGCGGCGCCTGGGCGGTCGTCGTCAGGACGGCGCCGCGGTCCGGGTCCTTGCCGCCGTCGAAGTGGAGGCTGGCGTGGGCGGGCTGGCCCGGGTGGTGGTCCGCGGACCGGGTCAGGGTGTCCGGGCCGCTGCCGTGGAGGCGGCTCACGGTGAGGTCGTTCCCGTGGCCGGTGAGGTCCCGTACGACCGTGCCGTCCGTGACCGGGGCACCCGGCGTCGTGCCGGAGCCGTCGAAGCGCCAGTAGGCCACGGTGCCGCGCGGCATCACGGCGGATGCGGGGCGCGGCTTCGGCGGTACGACGGGCGCGAAGCCCGCGAAGCGCTCGTCGAAGTCGATCCGCAGACCGAACCGGTCGACGGGGCCGGTCAGTTCGATCGTCTCGGCCTCCAGCGGTGTGCGCTTCCCCGGGTCGCGGGCGAGGAACCACGGCGCGAACGTCTCGACGTCGATGACGCCCCGGGCCAGGTCGAAGGAGTAGGTGCGGATCATTCCGGCGCCGCCGTAGTAGCGGTCCTGGTAGTTGGTGATGTGGATGTGGACATCGTTGTCGTGGTCGTTGGCCAGGACGGTGCGCCCGGGCGGCCAGTAGTGGCCGCCGAGCGCGAGGAAGATCTGGTCGTTGCCCCGGACGAGGCCGTCCCACAGGCGTTCGCCGTTGTCCGAGAGCCGGGCCGTGCCGTCGTCGTCCGACCACGCGATGTCGTGCGTGGTCAGCACGGCGGGAAGGGTGGGGTGGGCGTCCAGGACGCTCTGGGCCCAGCGCAGGCCCTTGTCCGAGACCCGCCAGTCCAGGGCGAGCACCAGCCATTCCCTGCCGCCGGCGCGCAGCACGTGGCAGCTGTTGTAGCCGTCGGGCGAGGCGCCGCGGAAGGTGGGCATGGAGGCGTAGCGCTCGGGGCCGAAGGCGGCCAGGTAGGCCGTGTCGCCCCGCTGGTCGTCCGTGGACGACGGGATGTCGTGGTTGCCGGCCAGGACGCTGTACGGGACCTTGCCGTGGAGGGTGCGGAAGGTGTCGGCGGCGCGGGCGATCTCGTCCTGCGTTCCGTGCTCGGTGACGTCACCGAGGTGGGTCATGAAGGCGATGTTCGCCTCGGCACGCTCCGCCACGAGGTAACGGAAGGTCTCGCGCAGCGGCGCCGGGTCGGCGCTGTCGGCGTCGAACAGGTACTGCGTGTCGGGGAGTACGGCCAGCGCGAAGCGCGGGCTCTCGGTGTCGAACCGGCTTCCACGGCCCGTGGTCGCGGCACGCGCCGGAGCGGTCTCGAAGGCCGCGGTCGCCGCGCCGGCCGCCGGAACCGCGACCGCGGCGCGCAGCAACGCCCGTCTGTCCGGCCCGTTCTGCTGTCCTGCCGTGCCCATGTGCCCTCCAGGTGAGCGTAATTGGGGTCAGGAGGCACGGTGGTGACCGGGCATGACAGGACAGTGGCAGCGAGCTGAACGAGGCATGGTGTTCGCCGCACGATCACCGCACTCGGCGTCGGCGTAACACCCCTGTTCCTCAAGGGAGTTGATAGAAAGGATCATCGACTCGCAAGCCCCTCCTCTCCCACAAGGAGCCCGATGTGACCGTCACCGCCGACGACATCTACGCGATGGCCCCCTACGCCCGGACCCTCGGCGTGCGCTTCACCGCCCTGTCCGCGGAGGGCGTGGACGCCGAACTCGACTACGTGCCCGCGCTGTCGACCGTGGGAGGGGGACTGCACGGGGGCGCGCTCATGGGCCTGGCCGATGTCGCCTCGGCTGTGTGCGCGGCGCTGAACGGTCCCGCGGGTGCCGTCCCGGCCACCACCACCTCCACCACGCACTTCCTGCGGCCCCTGCGGGAGGGAACCGCGTTCGCGAAGGCCCGGGTGCTCCGGGTGGGGCGTGACACGGCGGTCGTGGAGTGCGACATCGAGGACGGCCGGCGGCGGCTGTGCACCCGGGTCACCCAGACGGTGAGCATCCGGGTGCCCGGCGCGGAGGTCACGGCCTCCCCTCCACGGTGATCCGCTCCCCGTCCCAGAGGAGCGTGTCTCCCGGCCCGGCGGTGACCGGCGTCTCGTCCCCGCGCCGGATGACGTAGCCGTCGGGCCCGGGGACGGCCTCGTAGCCGTGCCGTCGGCACCAGCGCTGGGGGATGTCGATGAGGGTCGTCCAGGTGATGGTGATCCGGCCGGGGTCGGCGGCCTCGCGGTTGCCGACCATCCGCCGGAACAGTCTCGCCGAGCCCAGGAGCGCGCGCCGGTCGCGCCGCCAGACGGGCAGACCGGCCGCCTCGCCCTCACAGTCACGGGCGAGGTCGAGGAGAGTGCCGCTCACGGCGCCCCCTTCCCCGGCGGGCGACCGGGGTTCCCGGCGGGCTGCCGGGCCGGGTGCTCCGGGGTGGGCACGGCCGGCCGGCGGGGTGCCCGTAGGCGGCCCGCCGGCCCGGGGCGAGCTCGTGTCGTCACCCATGCATCAACGTGGCGGCCCCGCCGGGGACACGCTCGGAGCGGGGAGTGGTCGCGGGGCTTGGCGGAGGGCGGTGGCGAGGAACACGCGGCACACTCCCAGGGAAGCACCCGCAGGCCCGCGGCGCTGCTCGATCGGGGGATCGACGGGTGGGAACCGGGGGCGCGTTCCGACAGCAGCACGCCCCACCCGGGGTTCCACGTCGGGTGGGGCGTCAGCAGCATCCCCGACTGGTAGTCGTTGAACGCTTGTTGGGATCAGCGTATCGGCGGCCACTGACAATGCCGGTGGCGCCGACCGGAGGGGCGCCACGAGCCTCGACCCGCCTCCAGGCCCGGCGCGAGCCCCGGCCGCCCGCCCCCGGCACCCGTCGGCGTTCCGAGGGAGCCGGGGTGTCGCGGGCCGGGACGTCAGCCGTTCGGGCGGAGTGTCCAGATAACCGTCATCTCGCCGGTCACCGCGCCGTCGGCCCGCTGGATGGCGATGGCGACGGGGAACTCGGGACGCTGACCGGCGTCCAGTTCGGCGACGACCTCGGCGGCGGGACGCCCGAGCGTGGCGGTGGCCGTGACCGGGCCCATCGCGAGCTTCTTGTACGCGATCTCGGCGCTGACCGCGAGCGGCACGGCGCGGGAGAGCTGGTCCCCGAAGGCGGCGAGCACGATCGCCCCGCTCGCCGACTCCCCCAGCGTGAACATGGCCCCGGCGTGCGGTCCGCCGACGTGGTTGTGGAAGTCGCCCTGGTCCGGGAGCGCCACGACGGCCTTCTCCGGAGTGGTCTCCACGAACTCGAGGTTCAGGGTCCGCGCCATCGGCACGGTGGCGGCGAGCATCTCGCCGATCGTCATCTGGTCTGCGCTCATACCGCGATGTTACCCATGAGTAGGAATTCTTGGCCAGACCTGTCCTCCGGCACCCTTACCGGGAGGCACCGGAAGAGATCACCAGGCCCGGACATCGGCGAGCCTCCCCGGACACCGGCGGAACCTCCCCGGCCGCCGAGGCGACGACGGCGGCACGGCCGGCGCGGCGGTGCCGGCCCGGCCGGTGCAGCGGCGGCGGTCCGGCCGAAGCGGCGGCAGCGGGGCGGCCCGTACGGACCACACGCCAGGCCGTCCGACCGCATCTGCCTGCCGGGAAAGAAAATCTGACGTGGCGTCAGTCGCCGCCCCAGCCGGAGCCGGGCGGACACCGGGCGGGATCAATGGGACAAGTGGCCCGATGACGCCGTCGTTTCGGGTACCGCCGTGGCACTCGGGTCACAGGCCCCTCTATCGTTACCAGCCATGTGGCCAGGACAGCAGCCGCCCGGGGGCGAGCAGAACCCGCAGGACCAGAACCCGTACCAGCAGCCGGGGTACCAGCAGCCGAATCCGTACCAGCAGCCCGGATACCAGCAGCCGGGGTATCCGCAGCAGCCGGGCCCGTACGGACCGCAGCCGGGGCAGCCGCAGTGGGGAGCGCCGTCGGATCCCCTCGGCACGCCCCAGGTGCCGGGCGGCAACGGCGGTGGCGGCGGCAACAAGACGAAGATCACCGCGATCGTCGCGGCCTCGGCCGTCGTGATCGCCGCCGGGGTCACCGGATTCCTCGTCCTGGGCGGCAACAACAAGAACGACGACAAGGCGGGCGGCGACTCGTCCAAGTCCCCCAAGGCGCCGGCCTCCACGCCCGCGAGCGCGAGCCCGAGCGACGCCGACCCGCGCGGCGGCGACGGCGAGAAGGCGACGATCGCCGGCTGGAAGGTCGTGGTGAACCCGAAGTGGGGCACCGCCTTCGACGTGCCGCCGGACTGGAGCGTCAGCCCTTCCGGCACCTTCATCGGATTCGAGGACGACAAGAAGGGCGACGGCTCCGCGCTCATCGGCATGTCCGCGCCCGCGTTCCTCAAGGAGAAGTGGTGCACGTCCGACGCGAACAAGGACGGCCGCACCGAGGACTCGGCGCTCGCCGCCGCGGGCACCAAGGGCCAGAGCGGCGCCAAGAACACCCAGGACGTGGCGCGCAATGATTCCGCGTGGTGGGTCTTCGGCGGCTACACCGACCAGAAGGCCGCTTCGAAGAAGCTGCTGACGATCGGCAAGCCCCAGGCGTACACCACCGCCTCCGGTGTCGAGGGCAGCGTCGCGACGACGTACTCCAAGGGCGTCGTCAAGAAGAACAAGTGCGACTCCGACGGCAAGGCGACCACCTTCGCCTTCAAGAACTCGGCGGGCGACTTCGTGTCCTGGACGCTCTACGCCGCCAAGGGCGTCTCGGAGGAGATACCCGACGCGACCGTGAAGAAGATCCTCAGCACCGTACGGCTCCACGGCGACCCGACGGACTCCTGAGCACGACGGATCCCAGAGCACGACGGACTGCTGAGCACGGCGGGCTCCTGAGCACGACGGCGTGCGGCGGACGGGGTCACCGGAGCCGCCGCCGGCGCCGGGCGGGCCGGGTGCGGGAAAGGGTGTTTCACCTCGGGTTTGGCAAGTCGGGCACCGGGCGGCGATAGTCTCCCGGTGACCTCAGCCGCCGACCTCGCCCGCCCCTCCCGCCGCCCCTCGTGGGCGGGCCGGAACTACACCCTGCTGACCGCCGCCGCGGTCGTCACCAACCTGGGCAGCCAGGGCGCGCTGATCGCCTCGGCGTTCGCGGTGCTCGGCGCGGGCGGCGACGGAGGCGACGTCGGCCTGGTGGCCGCGGCGCGCACCCTGCCGCTGGTGCTGTTCCTGCTGATCGGCGGAGCGGTCGCGGACCGGCTGCCGCGCCATCGGGTGATGGTCGCCGCCAACGCCCTCAACTGTGTGTCGCAGGCCGCGTTCGCCGCCCTGGTCCTCTCCGGCGAGGCACGGCTGTGGCAGATGATGCTGCTGTCCGCGCTCGGCGGCACCGGGCAGGCCTTCTTCAACCCGGCCGCCGAGGGCATGCTGATGTCCTCGGTCCGCGGTGAGCAGGCGAGCCGCGCGTTCGCGATGTTCCGGATGGCGATGCAGGGCGCCGGTCTCGGCGGCGCGGCCCTGGGCGGCGCTCTCGTGGCCGTGATCGGCCCCGGCTGGGTGCTGGCCGTGGACGCGGTGGCCTTCGCGGTCGCCGGCGCGCTGCGCTCCTTCCTCGACGTCAGCCACATCCCGCCGCGTGAGCCCGGCGGCGGCCTGCTCGCCGATCTGCGCGACGGCTGGCACGAATTCGTCTCACGGCCCTGGCTGTGGACGATCGTCGCGCAGTTCTCCGTGGTCGTCGCGGTGGTCGGGGCCGCGGACGCGGTCTATGGTCCGCTGGTCGCCCGGGACAGTCTCGGCGGGCCGGGTCCCTGGGGCCTGGCGCTCGGCGCGTTCGGCGCGGGGACCGTGGGCGGCGCGCTGCTCATGACCCGCTGGAAGCCCCGCCGTCTGCTGTTCGCGGGCACCCTGTGCGTCTTCCCGCTCGCGGCACCCGCCGCGGCGCTCGCGGTCCCCCTGTCGGTGGGTCCGCTGTACGCGGTGATGTTCGTCAGCGGTCTGGCGATCGAGGTGTTCGGCGTCTCGTGGATGACCGCGCTCCACCAGGAGATACCCGAGGACAAGCTCTCCCGGGTGTCGGCGTACGACTGGTTCGGGTCGATCGCGATGGTTCCGCTGGCCACGGCGCTGGCGGGTCCCGCGGAGCAGACCTTCGGCCGGACGCCGGCGCTGTGGGGCTGCGCCACGCTCGTCGTCGTGGTCACGGCGGCGGTGCTGTGCGTTCCGGACGTACGGAATCTGACGCGGCGGTCCCGGGCGGTGGCACAGGGCGCGCCCGCGCCGGTGTCCGGTACGGAGCGCACGCCGGCGGACGCGGAAGGCCCCGCCGCGCGGCTCGGGTGACGGAACAGCGGCCCGTGGCGTACGAGGGCGATCCCGCCCCCTGAGCTCCCGGCCCGCGTGGCGGCGTTCGCCGTACGGCGCGGCGTTCGCCGTACGGCGGCGGTGGCGGTGGCGGTGGCGAAATCGGCCGCCACATACGAGGCACCCGCCGACAGCGGTGCCGGTGCGGATGCCGGTCCGAGGCGCCCTGCCCAGGCCGGCCCATGGGTCGGCTTCACCCCGACCGAGCCAACCCAACTCCATCGGCCAGCTTCACCCCCAGCCGAGCCAACCCAACACCATCGGGCCAACCCGACTCCACACCCGGGCTAGCCCTGTTCCGCACCCGGGCTACGCCTGTTCCACACCTGGGCCTACCCCTGCCCACCGGCCGGGGCCAACCCGACTCCACAGCCGGGCTAACCCTGTTCCACACCCCGGCCAACCCTGCCCACCGGCCGGGGCCAACCCACCGCACCCCACCAGCCGGCCTGCCCCCTGCCCCACGCCCGAGGACACCCCCGGACACCCCCGCCCGGCCCGGCAGGCCCCGTCCGGCGCCGGCTCAGTCGGACAGCAACGACGACAGCTGCGGCGAGTACGTGGCGTGCAGCACCAGCGCCGCGCTTCCCACCACCGCGGCGTCCGCGCCCAGCGGCGACGCGGCGACCTGCACCGTACGGATGTGCCGGGCCAGCGGTCTGGTGGCCAGCGCCGCGGCGACGATGTCCACGTACCGCGCCTCCACGTGCTGGAGACCGTGGCCGCCCAGGATGATCAGATCCACGTCGATGAAGTTGGCGATGCTGACCGCCAGCGAGGCGACGTGCTCCGCGGCCTGGTCGATGACGGCCGCCGCGAGAGGGTCGCCCGCCCCCGCCGCGCGCCGGATCGCGGCGTGGTCGACGGACGCCGGATCCCGCTCGAACGAGGACGACAGCACGCTCCCGGCACCGGAGTCGGCGGCCAGCCGCCGGTGCGTCTCGGAGACGATCGCGGACGGATTGACGAGTCCCTCGAGACAGCCCCGGTTGCCGCAGTAGCACTCCGGTCCGTCGGGCAGCACCGAGGAGTGGCCGAACTCGCCGGCGTTGAACGAGCCTCCCCTGTACACCTGGTGATTGAGGATCAGACCGCCGCCGATGCCCGTACCGAGGTACAGGTAGGCGAAGTTGGCGACCCCTTTGCCGACCCCGGACCAGCGTTCGCCGATGGCGGCGGCGGTGGCGTCGTTGTCCAGGGTCACCGGCAGCCGGGTGGCGTCGCTGAGCATGCTCTGGAGGGGCACGCGGGTCCAGTGCGCGAGCTGGGGCGGCGCGACGATCACCCCGAGTTCCTGGTCTATGGGCCCCGGGGTGGCGAGGCCGAGCCCGAGGACCTTCTCGCGCGGCATCTTCGCCTCGTCGAGCACCTCGGCGACCAGATCGGCCATGGCGGACACGACGTGCGACGGATCGGTGCCGGGCGGCGTGGGACGCCGGATGACGACGAGCGGCCGGCCCAGCAGGTCGACCACGGCGCAGGTGAGTTCGACCGGGTCGAAGACGAGCCCGACGGCGCTGCCGGCGTCGGCGTTGATCCGCAGGGTGGTACGGGGCTTGCCTCCGCTGGAGACCCGGCTGGCGCCGTCCTCGCGGACGATCCCCTCGTCCAGCAGCCGGCGCACGATCCCGGAGACCGTCTGCGGGGTGAGACCGGTCCGCTGAGCGATCTCGACCCGGCTGATGCCGTCCGTGAGTTGGATCTGGTCGAGGACCACCGCCCGGTTGTATCGCCCGACCTTGGGGAGATTTGTTCCTGCTTGCCGCACGAATCGTCCTCTCTTGCGCCAGCTCACTGACAATACCGCCGCCGGGGCGTTGACTTAGTAAAACAAATGGATTTAAAGTCCGGTCCCGCAGACGAAACACGCAGGAGCTGGAGGCACGAGGCAGTGCCATCGGAGGCAAGTTGATGTCCAAGAGAATTCGCGTCCCGCACCGCACGGGCTCGTGCGGCCGGCGCGGCCTCCGCAGCGCGGGGTTCCTCTCATGAGCGGAACCCCGGTCCTGCTGGAGATGCGATCGATCACCAAGACGTTCCCGGGCGTGAAGGCCCTGGAGGACGTCAGCCTGGTGGTGAACGAGGGCGAGATCCACGCGATCTGCGGCGAGAACGGCGCAGGCAAGTCCACGCTCATGAAGGTGCTGAGCGGGGTGCACCCGCACGGCAGTTACACGGGCGACATCGTCTACCGCGGCGAGGGGGTCCAGTTCCACGACATCCGGGCCAGCGAACAGGCCGGCATCGTGATCATCCACCAGGAACTGGCGCTGGTCCCGGGCATGTCGATCACCGAGAACCTCTTCCTCGGCAACGAGCCGCGCAGACGCGGTGCAATCGACTGGAAGACCGCGCAGCGGCGGGCCGTCGAACTGATGGAACAGGTCGGACTCCGGGAGGACCCGGACACGCTGATCAAGGACATCGGTGTCGGCAAGCAGCAACTCGTCGAGATAGCCAAGGCGTTCGCCAAGGACGTGAAGCTGCTCATCCTCGACGAGCCGACCGCCGCCCTCAACGAGGCCGACTCGCAGCATCTGCTGGATCTGCTGCGCGGCTTCCGGGAGCGGGGCATCACCTCGATCATGATCTCGCACAAGCTCAACGAGATCGAGGCGGTCGCCGACACCATCACGATCCTGCGTGACGGCCGGACGATCGAGAGCCTCGACGTCAAGGCCGACGGGGTCAACGAGGACCGCATCGTGCGGGGCATGGTCGGCCGGGAGCTCAACAGCCGCTTCCCCGACCACACGCCCGACATCGGCGAGGTGTTCTTCGAGGTCCGCGACTGGACGGTGCGGCACCCGACCGCCGAGGACCGGCTCGTGTGCAAGGGCTCCGCCTTCACGGTCCGGCGCGGTGAGATCGTCGGCTTCGCCGGGCTCATGGGAGCCGGGCGCACCGAACTGGCCATGAGCCTGTTCGGCCGCTCCTACGGCCACTACGTCTCCGGCCGGGTCTTCAAGGACGGCAGCGAGATCCGGCTGAAGTCGGTGGCCGACGCCATCGGCCACGGGCTCGCCTACGTCAGCGAGGACCGCAAGTCGATCGGCCTCAATCTGCTGGACGACATCAAGACCTCGATGGTGGCCGCCAAGCTGTCGAAGATCGCCCGGCGCAAGGTCGTCGATCCGGTGCGCGAGCACCGCGTCGCCGAGGAGTACCGCCAGAGCCTGCGGATCAAGACGCCGAGTGTCGACGAGGGCGTGGTGAAGCTCTCCGGCGGCAACCAGCAGAAGGTGGTCCTCGCGAAGTGGATGTTCACCGACCCCGACCTGCTGATCCTCGACGAACCGACCCGCGGCATCGACGTGGGCGCCAAGTACGAGATCTACGGGATCGTCCAGCGGCTCGTGAGCCAGGGCAAGGGCGTCATCGTCATCTCCTCGGAGCTGCCCGAGCTCATCGGCCTGTGCGACCGCATCTACACGGTGTTCGAAGGTGCCATCACCGGTGAGGTGACCCGGCAGGACGCGAACCCGGAACTCCTGATGAAGAAGATGACCTCTCTCACGAAGACAGCGACCACATGAGCCGCATCACAGAGCTGCAGAAGAACCTCTTCGGAGGTACCACCTCCAACGCCCGCCAGTTCGGCATGATCTCCACGCTCGTGGCGATCGTCGTGCTGTTCCAGATCTGGACCGGAGGGCTGACCCTGACCTCCGGCAACCTCATCGCCGTGGTCAGCCAGTACTCCTACATCCTGATCCTCGCGATCGGCATGCTGATGGTGATCGTCGCCGGCCACATCGACCTCTCGGTGGGTTCGGTCGCGGCGTTCACCGGCATCGTGGTCGCCAAGACGATGCAGGAGTATTCGCTCCCCTGGCCCCTGGGCATCGTGCTCGGACTCCTGGTCGGCGCGGTGATCGGCGCCTGGCAGGGCTTCTGGGTCGCCTACGTGGGGGTGCCGGCGTTCATCGTCACCCTGGCCGGCATGCTGCTGTTCCGCGGCGGCAACCAGTACATCGGCAACGCCGACACGGTGCCGGTGCCCACCGGATTCCGTGACATCGGCGCCGGGTTCCTCCCGGAGGTCGGCCCCGACACCGGTTACAACAACCTGACCCTGCTGCTCGGCCTCGCCGCCTGCCTCGGCGTGGTGTGGCGGGAGTGGAGCGCGCGCAAGACCCGGCGCGAGATGAACGCGGACGCCGCTCCGCTGTGGGTGGCCGGGATACGGCTGGCCGTCATGCTGACCGTGATCGTCTTCGCGACGCTGCGCTTCGCCGGCGGCCGGATCGGAACCAGCGTGCCCATCTCCGGCATCATCCTCATCGTCCTGGTGCTGGCCTACTCGTACTACACGCGCAACACCATCGGCGGCCGGCACATCTACGCCGTCGGCGGCAACTCCCGCGCGGCCGAGCTGTCCGGTGTGAAGCTCAAGCAGGTCAACTTCTTCGTCATGATGAACATGTCCGTCCTCGCGGCACTCGCGGGCATGATCTTCGTGGCGCGGTCCGCGGCCTCCGGTCCCCAGGACGGACTGAGCTGGGAACTCGACGCCATCGCGGCCGTGTTCATCGGCGGCGCGGCGGTCTCCGGCGGCCTCGGCACCATCAGCGGCTCCATCGTCGGTGGTCTCGTCATGGCCCTGCTCAACAACGGCCTCCAACTGGAGGGCGTCGGCTCCGACATGGTCCAGATCATCAAGGGCCTGGTCCTGCTGCTCGCCGTCGCCTTCGACGTGTACAGCAAGAAGCAGGGGCGCTTCTCGATCATCGGGACACTGAGCCGCCCCTTCCAGCGGGACGAGGCGGCCGTCCCGGCCCAACCGTCCGGGCAGTCCGCCGATTCCGACAAGGCACAGGTCACGAGCTGAACGCCGAGTCGTCACCCAGCACGCCGTCCTCCACGGCGTCCCACTCACCCCGTACCACCGTAAGAAAGGCTCACCCCACCATGCGCAGAGGCATCATCAGAGGGATCGCCGCCGTCGGCGCCGTCGCACTGCTCAGCCTGGGCACGGCGTGCTCCAACCACCGCGAGGGCTCGACCTCCGGCAGCGGCGACGCCAAGGGGTTCGCGAAGAACTCCCTCGTCGGCGTCGCGCTTCCCGCGAAGACCTCGGAGAACTGGGTGCTCGCCGGTGACCTGTTCACCAACGGCCTCAAGGACGCCGGCTTCAAGGCCGACGTGCAGTACGCGGGGGCCTCGACCACCGTCGCCGACCAGCAGGCGCAGATCTCCTCCATGGTCACCAAGGGCGCCAAGGTCATCGTGATCGGCGCGACCGACGCCTCGCAGCTGTCCACCCAGGTGGCGGCGGCCAAGCAGGCGGGTGCCCAGGTCATCGCCTACGACCGCCTCATCACCAACACCAAGGACGTCGACTACTACATCGCGTTCGACAACTACAAGGTCGGCCAGCTCCAGGGCCAGGCCCTGATCAACGGCATGAAGGCCAAGAAGCCCAAGGGCCCCTGGACGATCGAGCTGTTCTCCGGCTCCCCGGACGACAACAACTCCAAGGTGTTCTTCGACGGCGCGATGAGCGTGCTGAAGCCCCTCATCGACAAGGGCGACATCGTTGTCGGATCGGGCCAGACGGCCATCAAGCAGACCGCGATCCAGGGCTGGAAGGCGGAGAACGCCCAGTCGCGCATGGACGGCCTGCTGACCTCGACGTACAGCGGCAAGAAGAAGCTCGACGGCGTCCTGTCGCCGAACGACACCCTCGCCCGCGCGATCATCACCTCGGTCAAGGGCGCCGGCAAGCCGGTCCCGGTCGTCACCGGCCAGGACTCCGAGGTCGAGTCGGTGAAGTCGATCATGGCGGGTGAGCAGTACTCGACGATCAACAAGGACACCCGCAAGCTCGTCGCCGAGACCATCAAGATGGTCCAGTCCCTCCAGAAGGGCGACAAGCCGCAGATCAACGACACCAAGTCGTACAACAACGGCTCCAAGGTCGTCCCCGCGTACCTCCTCCCGCCGGTCATCGTGACCAAGGAGAACGCGGCCGAGGCCTACGCCAACGACCCGCAGCTGGCGCCCCTCACCAAGTAACGGGCCCCGACGCCGCTGTCCCGCCCCGGAGTTCACCGGGTGCGGGACAGCGGCGTTCCGGGGCGTGTCAGCCGATGCCGAAGGACCCGCCGGGCGGCTCGGGCGACGGAACGGAGTCCTCGTCGCGCACCGGGGCGGCCCCGCCGATGAAGTCCCGCAGCGCCGCCCCGTGTTCGACCCGCGCCGGGAAGGTGTCGGCGGCCGTACGACGGGACAGGACGGCCGTGTCCAGCGGGTGGTGGGAGGCCACGAGCACGGCGTTCCCGAACCGCCGGCCGCGCAGCACACCGGGTTCCGCGATCAGGGCGATCTCCTCGAACACCGTGGAGAACGTGGCGAGTTGGGAGCGGAGGAAGGCGAAGGGCGCCGCGTCCGCGAGGTTGGCGAGGTAGACGCCGCCGGGGCGCAGCACGCGCTCGGCGGCGCTCGCGTAGGCGGTGGAGGTCAGGTGTGCCGGGACCCGCGAGCCGCCGAAGACGTCCGCGATGAGGACGTCCGCGGAGCCGGGGGCGGCGGCCTCGGTCCAGGCGCGGGCGTCGGCCCGGTGCAGCTCGATGCCGGTGCCGTCGGGGACCGGCAGACACTCGGTGATCAGTTCCAGCAGGCCCTTGTCCGCCTCGACGACGTCCTGGCGTGAACCGGGCCGGGTGGCCGCGACGTAGCGGGGCAGGGTGAGCGCCCCGCCGCCGAGGTGCAGGACGTCCAGGGCGCGCCCCGGTTCCGCCACCGTGTCCAGCACGTGCCCGAGCCGACGGGTGTACTCGAACTCCAGGTGCGTCGGTTCGTCCAGGTCCACGTACGACTGGGGCGCGCCGTCCACGGTCAGCAGCCACGCCCGCTCGCGGTCGACGTCGGGCATCAGCTTGGCGGTCCCGTGATCCACGGCCCGTGTCACGGGTATCGGCTCGTCCACGCGTCCATTGTGCGGCACGCCCGGCGGCCCGCCCGGCGACGGCCCGTCCACGGGGAACGGCCCCGGTCGCGTCTACGGGAACGGGGTCCCCGGCGACGGGAACGGGGCCCGCCGTCCTGTGGCGGGCCCCGTTCCCCGGCCGGGGGTGACCGGGCCGCGGTTCCCCGGGCGGGCGTCAGCCGACCGAGGTCACCGTCCCGGCGCCGACCGTGCGGCCTCCTTCGCGGATCGCGAAGCCGAGGCCGGGCTCCAGCGGCACCTCGCGGCCGAGCTCGACCGTCATCTCGACGGTGTCGCCCGGCCGGGCCACGGGCAGCTCGCCGAGGTCGACGTCGCCGACCACGTCCGCGGTCCGGATGTAGAACTGCGGCCGGTACCCGGTGGCGACCGCCGTCGTGCGGCCCCCCTCGCGTGTCGACAGGACGTACACCCTCGCCGTGAAGCGACTGCTGGGCACGACGCTGCCGGGCGCGGCGACGACGTGCCCGCGGCGGACCGCGTCGCGGGGCACCCCGCGCAGCAGCAGCGCCACGTTGTCGCCGGCCTGCGCCTCCTGCATGGGCTTGCCGAAGGTCTCCAGTCCGGTGACCACGGTGTCGACGCCCGCTCCGAGCACCTCGACCCGGTCGCCGACGTGGACCGTGCCGCGCTCCACGGCACCGGTGACGACCGTTCCGCGGCCGGTGATGGTGAGCACGTTCTCGACCGGCATGAGGAACGGCGCGTCGAGATAGCGCTCGGGCATCGGCACGTAGGTGTCCACGGCGTCGAGCAGCGCGTCGATCGAGGCCGTCCAACGGGGGTCCCCCTCAAGGGCCTTGAGGCCGGACACCCGTACCACGGGCACCGAGTCGCCCCCGTAGCCCTGGGCGGAGAGCAGCTCGCGGACCTCCAGTTCGACCAGGTCCGTGAGCTCCTCGTCGCCCGCGTCGGCCTTGTTGAGGGCGACGACGATGTGGTCGACACCCACCTGCCGGGCGAGCAGCACGTGTTCGGCGGTCTGCGGCATGATCCCGTCCAGCGCGGACACGACGAGGATCGCCCCGTCGAGCTGCGCCGCGCCGGTGACCATGTTCTTGACGTAGTCGGCGTGGCCGGGCATGTCCACGTGCGCGTAGTGCCGGGTGTCGGTCTCGTACTCGACGTGCGCGATGTTGATGGTGATGCCGCGGGCGGCCTCCTCGGGCGCCCGGTCGATCCGGTCGAACGGGACGAACGTGCCGGAGCCGCGCTCGGCGAGGACCTTGGTGATGGCGGCGGTCAGGGTGGTCTTGCCGTGGTCGACGTGACCCATGGTGCCGATGTTCAGGTGCGGTTTGGTGCGCACGTAAGCCGTCTTGGGCATGGCGGTTCCTCGAAGCCTCTTCGATGTCGGCGGAGCCGAGTGATGGTCCCGGCGCGTACGGCCGGGACGGGGACCCCCAGGAGTTACCGACCCTCCCCCTGCGGGGTCCGCCGGACGATCCGGGAAGGGTCAGCTTCGGGCGCCGTCGACGGCTGCCGTGATGATCGGGACGGCAGCCTTCGGCGCATCCGCGACCGCGGATGCTGCGAGGAGGAAGGCGTACCGGAACATGAGGAGATCATCTCCGACGGTCCGGGCCGCGTCGAACGATTTTCGGTGCCCGGCGGGCCGGTGGGGCACCGGCGCCGTCCCGGGGGCCGTGGGGTTCGCCGAGAGGGTCCCCGCGGTGGTTCGCCGAGAGGGTCCGGTCTCAGGGGCCGATGTTCTTCAGTGCCTCGCGCACGGACAGCGGGGCGAGCCGCGACCGTTCCGCGGCCACGAAGTCCCTCACGGCGTCCGGGTCGGTCTTGGCGTACTCGCGCAGACACCATCCGATGGCCTTGCGGACGAAGAAGTCCGGGTGCCCCGACTGCCGGACGCAGTAGGCGAAGAGGCGCCCGGTGTCGGTGGCCTCCTTGTAGCGGAGCTGATGGAGGAGCGCGGTGCGGGCGACCCACAGGTCGTCGTCCTCGATCCAGGCGTCCATGTCGGCGCGCAGGCGTGGATCCGCGGCCACCAGGCCTCCCACCACGTGCGCGGCGAGCAGATCGACGGTGTCCCACCAGGAGACGGTGGAGACGAGGTGCCGGGCCACCGGCAGGAAGCCCGACGACAGCCGCGTCACGTGGCGGCGCAGATAGTCGACGGCGAAGTACTGGTACTCGCGTTCCGGCAGCCGCCAGCAGCGCAGGGCGAGCGCGGCGCAGTCCCGCTCGCCGGGCCGCGCGGTGTCCCGGAGCACGGTGCGGGACAGGGCACGGCGCTCGGGGGTCGTCAGCCCGAGGAAGGGCGCGATGTCCTTCATGTACGCGCGCATCGACGCGGCCCGCCCGGGGTCGGCGGCCGCCGGGTAGACGGTCGTGAGCCGGTCCAGGAGGAGGTCCGCGAGGACGCTGTCCGGCACCTCGGACCGCGCACCCGCCGTTCCCGAAGCTGTGACGCCCATGGGACGAACCATACGGCGATCACACACACGCGTCGGATAATCTCGCCGGATGCTCGATGCCACCCTCCGCTCTGGGGGCACCGCCACGGCCACTCCCCAGGCCGTCGCCAAGCAGCTCACCGTCTCCGCCGACCCGGCCGTCGGCCCGGAGACCTCCGTCGCCGCGCCCGTGGTCCCTGCGGTCGTACGCACGGGCCCGGCCGCGCGTCTGGTGAGAGCACTGCTCTCGCCGTGGGCGCGGCTCGCGCTGCTGGTCGTACTGCTCGCGGCGGCCGCGTCGAGCGTGCTCCTCTTCGACCCGCAGCGACTGCTCGCCGACGGCTGGCCGCCCCAGCTCGGCGGCGCCGCCGCGGCCGCGGTGTTCGCCCTGGCCTACGCGCTGTGCACGGTCGCCTTCGTTCCCCGGCCGCTGCTCAATCTGGCGGCCGGGGCCGTGTTCGGGTCCCAGCTCGGGCTGGGAACGGCGCTGGTGGGCACGGTCCTCGGCGCGGGAGCGGCCTTCGGACTCGGCCGGATCCTCGGGCAGGACGCGCTGCGGCCGTTGCTGCGGGCCCGCTGGCTGAAGGCGGCGGACGGTCAGCTCAGCCGGCACGGGTTCCGCTCCATGATGGTGGCGCGGCTGTTTCCCGGGGTGCCGTTCTGGGCCGCGAACTACTGCGCCGCCGTCTCCCGCATGGGCTGGCTGCCCTTCCTGGTCGCGACGGCCCTCGGCTCCGTCCCGAACACGGCCGCGTACGCCGTCGCCGGCGCCCGCGCGTCGTCGCCGACCTCCCCCGCGTTCCTGATCGCGATGGCCCTGATCACCGTCCCCGCCCTGGCCGGAACGGTGGTGGCCTGGCGCAAGCGCCACCACCTGCGGGGCCACTGACACCCGTACGGCACCGGTACGCGGGAACGGCCGCCGCTACGGGCGCACGGACTCCAGGATCATCGCGTTCGCCAGTCCGCCCGCCTCGCACATGGTCTGGAGCGCGTACCGGGCGCCCCTGACCCGCATCGCGTGGACGAGGGTCGTGGTCAGGCGGGTGCCGCTGGCGCCGAGCGGGTGGCCGATCGCGATGGCGCCGCCGTGCACGTTGACCCTGGACAGGTCCGCCCCCGTCTCCTGCTGCCAGGCGAGCACGACGGACGCGAAGGCCTCGTTCACCTCGAAGAGGTCGATGTCGCCGAGGCCGAGGCCGGCCCTGCGCAGCACCTTCTCGGTGGCCGGAACGACCCCGGTGAGCATCAGCAGCGGATCGGAACCGGTGACGGCGAAGCTGTGCAGCCGGGCGAGCGGCCGCAGGCCCAGGCGGGCGGCGTTCTCGCCGGACGTGATGAGCACGGCCGAGGCCCCGTCGTTGACCGGGCTCGCGTTCCCGGCCGTCACGGACCAGTCGATCTGCGGGAAGCGCTCGGCGAAGGCCGGGTCGTAGTAGGCGGGCTTCAGGCCGGCGAGGGTCTCGGGGGTGCTGCCGGGCCTGATGCTCTCGTCCCGGGTGAGGCCTTCGAGGGGCGCGACCTCGGCGCCGAAGAGACCGCCGTCCCAGGCCTGTGCCGCCTTGCGGTGCGAGGCGATCGCGAAGGCGTCCATCCGTTCGCGGGTGATGCCCCACTTGGCGGCGATGAGCTCGGCGCTGATGCCCTGCGGCACCAGACCCTCCGGGTAGCGCTCCGCGACCCCCGGTCCGAAGGGGTCCGCGCCGGCCGGCACGTTGGACCACATCGGCACACGGCTCATCGATTCCACACCGCAGGCCACGACCATGTCGTACGCCCCGGACATGACGCCCTGGGCGGCGAAGTGCACCGCCTGCTGCGACGAGCCGCACTGGCGGTCGACCGTCGTCGCGGGGACCGTCTCGGGGAATCCGGCCGAGAGCAGGGCGTACCGGGTGGTGTTCATGGCCTGCTCGCCGACCTGGTCGACGGTGCCCCCGATGACGTCGTCGACGAGCGCCGGGTCGACACCGGAGCGCTCGACGAGGGTACGGAGGGTGTGTGCCAGGAGTTCCACGGGGTGGACGTGGGCGAGCGAACCGTTCGCCCTGCCCTTGCCCACGGGCGTGCGTACGGCTTCGACGATCACGGCGTCACGCATGGCATGCCTCTCAGATCCGTGAGTGAGTTGGATTTCCAAACCCACTAAGTGACCCAAGAGTAACCTAGTGAGTTGGAACATCCAACCCACCTTCGTAGACTGGCGGCATGAAGGACCCCCGCCCCTGCTCGATCGCCGCGACGCTCGCCCTCGTCGGCGAGAAGTACTCCCTGCTCGTCCTGCGCGAGGTGTCGCTCGGCGCCACCCGCTTCGACCAGCTGGCACGCAACACCGGCGCCCCCCGGGACGTCCTGACGACCAGGCTCAAGCGGCTCGTCGAGGCCGGACTGCTGGAGAAGGCGGAGTACAGCGACCGTCCCAAGCGCTACGAGTACCGGCCGACACGGGCGGGCCTCGAACTGGAGTCGGTCCTGCTGATGCTGATGTCCTGGGGGGACCGGCACCTCCAGGAGGACGGTTTCCGGCCCATGGTGCTGGAGCACGCATGCGGCCACGAACTGGTCCCCCAGGTCGTCTGCCGGGAATGCGGCGAGCGGGTCGAGCACACGTCGGTGACACCCCACCCGCAGGCCCCGGGCTGGACGGTGACGGGCCCCGTCACCCCGTAGCTCCGCGTTCCAGGGCCCCCGGCCGGGCCGCCGCCCACGGAGGTTAGGCTTCCCTCAGCGCCCGTGATCGCCGCACTCCCGCGATCACGCGTGCCCATCTCCCTTTCCGCGATCAGCACTTGGACCAGGTACCTGCATGTCTTGGATTCAATCCCTCGTCCTCGGGCTCGTCCAAGGGCTGACCGAATTCCTCCCCGTGTCCTCCAGCGCGCATCTGCGCCTGACCGCGGCCTTCGCGGGCTGGGACGATCCCGGTGCGGCGTTCACCGCGATCACGCAACTCGGCACGGAGGCGGCCGTGTTGATCTATTTCCGCAAGGACGTGGGAAGGATCCTGTCGGCCTGGTTCCGCTCGCTCACGAACAAGGCGATGCGCCGCGACCACGACGCACAGCTGGGATGGCTGGTGATCGTCGGCTCGATCCCGATCGGCGTGCTCGGCGTCACGCTCAAGGACCAGATCGAGGGACCGTTCCGCGATCTGCGGGTCACCGCCACCATGTTGATCGTGATGGGCGTCGTCATAGGCGTCGCCGACCGGCTCGCGGCACGCGACGAGACGGGCGGCAGGCACCGCGCGCCCAAGCAGCGCAAGGCACTTGAGGACCTGAACACCAAGGACGGCCTGCTGTACGGCATTTGCCAGGCGATGGCCCTTGTCCCCGGCGTCTCGCGGTCGGGCGCGACCATCAGCGGCGGTCTGTTCATGGGCTACACCCGCGCGGCGGCGGCCCGCTACTCCTTCCTCCTCGCCATGCCGGCCGTGCTGGCCTCCGGTACCTTCGAGCTCAAGGACGCGGCCGAAGAGGGCCACGTCTCCTGGGGACCGACCTTCTTCGCGACGGTCATCGCCTTCGCGGTCGGCTACGCCGTCATCTCATGGTTCATGAAGTTCATCTCCCACAAGAGCTTCATGCCGTTCGTCTGGTACCGCATCGCCCTGGGACTCGTCATCCTCGGCCTGGTGGGCGCCGACGCCCTCAGCCCGCACGCGGCCGAGTCGTCGGGCTGAGCGGGCCGCCGACCAGGCGTTCCGTGAGCGATAGGCCGTCTGGCCGAACGCTTCTGCGGACCGGCTTGCGACGATTTAGCGTGGCCTCTCCGACTGGAGGTGGAGCATGCCGAAAGATCCCGCGCTGGGCAGGTTGGGCACCGAAGCGCGCAGTGTGAAGTTCCCGGACGGCAGCCGCGGGGTCATCCTCGTGAGCGCCGGTATCCCTCAGGACGAGGCGGAGGCGCTCGCGGCGCGGGTCTGGGCCGAACGCTCCGAGACGGGCGGCCCGATCGGCTGACGCCGGGAGAGCCGCCGCAGGGCTCACGGGGCACCCCGGGCGGTCGGTCCGGTGCATCGTGACGCAGCACATACGACTTGCGTAGCCGCCCGGTAGCGCAGTGTCAGTCCTTGCGCCTAGGCTGGTCCGCATGTCCCCCGATGCCACCCCGCCTGGTTCCGTGCGGTCTGCCGCCGCGTTGAACGAACAGATCCGCGCCCTGTGGACGCGGACGGGCGGCTCCCTGTCCGCGCAGGAGCGGGCGGAGTACGAGCTGTTGATCGTGAAGTGGGCCGAGGCGATACGCGGCGAGATCATCGAAGCGGCGTAGCGCCCCCGCGGACCGATGCCCGCCCGACGCCGCCCGTTGCCGTGCCGAACCCTTCCCGACACCGAATATCCCCGCCCGGCCCCTTGGCGTGGCGGGCGGAGTGACCAACACTGAGCCGATGACGCAGCGTGTGGAGCTCGCGACCGTACTCGACCGGTTCTCCGTGGACGAGATCGTCACCGCGTACGCGGTGGCTGTGGACGACGGCGACTGGGGCGCGTACCGGGCGCTGTTCGCGCCGAAGGGCCGTGCCGACTACCGCTCGGCCGGCGGCATCGAGGGCGACGCCGCCGAGGTCGCCGCATGGCTCACGCGAAGCCTGGACCTGTTCGCGATGCGCCAGCACCTGATCGTGAACCGGCGGGTCCGGTTCGGTGTCCTGGACCAGGACACCGGTGACACGGCCGAGGTCCGCGCGGACTACATCAATCCGATGCGGTTCACGGGACAGGACGGCGACTCGACCGCCCCCGACCTCGTGTGCGGCGGCCGCTACTCCTTCGGTCTGGTCCGCACCGAGGACGGCTGGCGGCTGCGCCAGGTCGTCGTCGAGGAGAAGTGGCGCCGGCTGCCCCAGCCCCGCCACTCCCCCGCGAACCCCTGAGCCACGGCCGCCCGCCTCTCCACCGCGTCGACTCCCCAGCGGCCCCCTGAGCCGCCGCCGTACCCCTGCGCGCCCGGGGGCACCGCCCGCTCCGCGCGCCCCTCGCCGGTCACCACGCCCCCTGTCGTAGATCGCCGCCTACGCGCACACTGGAGACACCACGGGGCAGGGAGGCGGAAGATGAAAAGGCCCGACCGTGCGTTCGGCCCATGGCTGGTCTCCCCCTGGCGGCGCGGACTCGTCGCCGCCCTGGCGGGCGCGCTGCCGATGCTGGCGTTCCCCGCCCCGTCCTGGTGGTGGTTCGCGTACGTGGCCCTGGTGCCCTGGATGCTCCTGGCCCGCTCGGCCCCCACGGGCCGACGAGCCGCGTACGACGGCTGGCTCGGCGGGTTCGGGTTCCTGCTGGCCGTGCACCACTGGCTGCTGCCGAGCCTGCATGTCTTCCTGGTGGTCATAGCGGCGCTGCTCGGCGCCCTGTGGGCCCCCTGGGGCTGGCTCGTTCGCCGGTTCCTGGCCGGCGTGCCCTCACCCGGCCGGATCGGCGCCGCGCTCCTCGTCCTGCCGTCGGGCTGGCTGATGGTGGAACTCGTCCGGTCCTGGCAGGGCCTGGGCGGCCCCTGGGGTCTGCTCGGATCGAGCCAGTGGCAGGTGGAACCGGCGCTGCGGCTGGCCTCGGTCGGCGGGGTGTGGCTGCTCAGCTTCCTGGTGGTCGCGGTCAACGTCGCCGTCACCGTGCTCGTCTCGGTGCGTCAGTCCCGTATGCCCGCCGTGGCCGGACTGGTCGCGACGGCCGCCGCGACCTCGGCCGCCTGGGTGTGGTCGCCGCGCCCCGAGGTCGACGGCAGGGTGCGGATCGCGGTCGTCCAGCCCGGTGTCGTGGACGGGAGTGCCAGCGGCGACAAGCGCTTCGCGCGCGAGGAGACGCTGACCCGCGAGCTCGTGGGCAAGGGCGCCGACCTGGTCGTCTGGGGCGAGAGCAGCATCGGCTTCGACCTGGCCGACCGGCCCGATCTGGCCCGCCGCGTCGCCACGCTGTCCCGCGAGGTCGGCGCCGACATCCTGGTGAACGTCGACGCGCGGCGGTCCGACCGGCCCGGAATCTACAAGAGCTCGGTCCTGGTGGGACCACACGGCCCGACCGGCGACCGCTACGACAAGATGCGGCTGGTCCCGTTCGGCGAGTACGTGCCCGCGCGCTCGCTGCTCGGCTGGGCCACCTCCGTCGGCAAGGCCGCGGGCGAGGACCGCAGGCGGGGCACCGAACAGGTGGTGATGGACGTGGGGCACGGACTGCGCATCGGCCCCATGATCTGTTTCGAGACGGCGTTCCCCGACATGAGCCGCCATCTGGCCCAGGACGGCGCCGACGTGCTGGTGGCCCAGTCCTCCACCTCGACGTTCCAGCACAGCTGGGCGCCGGAGCAGCACGCCTCGCTCGCCGCGCTGCGCTCCGCCGAGACCGGCCGCTCCATGGTGCACGCGACGCTCACCGGCGTCTCCGCCGTCTACGGCCCGGACGGCGGGCGCATCGGCTCCTGGCTCGGCACGGACGCGAGCAGCGCGGTGGTCTACGACGTGCCGCTGGCCCGGGGGATCACTCCCTACGTCCGGTTCGGCGACTGGCCCGTGCACGGCGCACTGCTGGTGATGGCGGCGCTGTGTGTGAGCGAGGGAACGCGCGCGTTCAGAGTGCGGCGGACCGCTCCTGAACGGCTTGCACCACGCGTTCGCACACCTCGTGAGTCGCCAGCGCGTCCCGGGCGCTGAGCAGCTTCCCCGACCGCACGGCGTCGAGGAACGCCAGAGCCGCCTGTTCGATGCCGCGCTGTCTGGCCACCGGCACCCAGTCGCCGCGCCGGCGCACGGTCGGCTGGCCCTTGTGGTCGATCACCTCGGCGAGGTTGACGACCTGCCGCTTGGTGTCCTGGCCCGAGACCTCCAGGATCTCCTCGCTGGAGCCGCTGAGCCGGTTCATCACACCGAGGGCCGTGAACCCGTCCCCGGCGAGCTGGAGGACGACGTGGTGCAGCAGCCCGTCCTCGGTCCTGGCCCGCACGGTGACGTCGTCGACGGGACCCGGCACCAGGAAGCGCAGGGTGTCGACGACATGGATGAAGTCGTCGAGAACCATGGTGCGGGGTTCCTCGGGCAGTCCCGTGCGGTTCTTCTGCATCAGGATCAGCTCACGGGGGTGCTCGGCGCACTGCGCGTACGCGGGTGCGTGGCGCCGGTTGAATCCGACCGCGAGGCTGACCTCGCGTTCCTCGGCGAGCCGTACCAGCTGCTCCGACTCGCGCAGTTCGTACGCGAGCGGCTTGTCGACATAGGTCGGTACGCCGGCCTCCAGCAGCCGGGTGACGATCTCCGGGTGGACGACGGTGGGCGCGTGCACGAAGGCCGCGTCCAGGTCCTGGGCCAGCAGGTCGTCCAGCTCGGTGTGGCGCCGGTCCCGCGGCAGGTGAAGGGTGTCGGCGACCCGGTCGAGGGTGGCGGGGGTCCGCGTCTGAAGATGCAGTTCGACCTCGGGCTGCACGCCGAGCACCGGCAGATACGCCTTCTGCGCGATGTCGCCGAGTCCGATGCAGCCGACCTTCACAGGGGTCTCCTTCAGTCGCCGACGCGGGTTCCGTCGGAAGCATACGGCCGCCGCGACCGCCGTACGCGGGCAGCCCTCGCCCGGGTGGCGGCGGGCCGGTGCGCGCGGGACGCGTGCGCGGGCAGGGTGTCAGCGTGCCGACGTCCGTGCCCGCCGGAGGAGCGGAAGGATCACCCGTGCGGGGCATCCTGTGCTTCTCGGCTCCCTGGACGCGGCCCCGAACCAGCAGAGTTGCGCGGGTGTACCGAACGACGACGACCGCAACGCTTCTGGTCGCCGTGGCAGTCACCGCCCTCTCCGGCTGTGTGACCGTCCAGCGGCCGCCCGCCCCCGGCTCTCCCACCGCCCCCTCGGGGCACACCGTGCCGCATCCGGACAGCAAGGGGGGACCCCGGATCGAGCAGGCACCGCCGCGGGAGGCGCTGGAGCGGGTCGGCGCCTCGCGAAAACCCTCACCGGACCCGCCGGCCCGGCACCGGGCGACTCCCCCGCCGCGCGCGGTGGCACCTCCGGCCCCTGCGCGCGAGGCCCGTCCGGCCCCGCGCCCCGAGCCGCGGCACCACCGGCGCCGCACCGCCGTACCGCCGGGCGCCCCGTCCGTGCCGAAGCATCCGGACCTGTGCGCGCTCGGCAGGAAGTACGGGGGCTGGAAGGCGAACAGCCCCGAGGCGGTCCTGTGCGCGAGGACGTACGGGCGCTGACGGGCGCGGCGGTGCTCAGGGCCGCTGTCTCGGCGGCCCCAGCGTCTCGCCCCCCGGTCCCTCGAAGCGGTCGGAGCCGCCGGTGTCCGCCGGGGTGACGTCGTCGCTGAGCCTCAGCTCCAGACGGCCGATCGCCGCGCGGACGCCGTCGCCGTACCGGTCGTCCGCGAGGGCGCCGGCCGCGCCGCGGGCCCGGCGCAGATGGGTGCGGGCGGCCTCGGAGCGGCCGAGTTTCGCGTAGTCGGCGGCGAGGTTCAGATGCAGCGAGGGGTAGAACGCGCGCACGGCGAGCGTGCGGTGGGGCTCGGTGACCCGGCCGTCGGTCAGTTCCTCGGCCGCGGACAGGGCCCTCAGGTCCCAGGCGAGCTCGTCGGCGGGGTCGTCCTGGGTGTCGGCCATGTAGTGCGCGAGGGTGCAGCGGTGCAGTGCGTCGCCGCCGTCGCCGATCTCTCCCCACAGGTTCAGGAAGCGGCCCCGGGCCTCCTCGCGGTCACCGGCGTGGTGCAGCATGACGGCCTGTCCGATCCGGGTCATCATGGCGTCCGGCGCCGCCTGCTCCTGTTGCTCCGCCACCGCGTCCTCCAGGCTCGTCACTGTCGCTGACGACGCTAACCGGAGCCGGTGGCAATCACGCTCAGGCGCCCCCGTACGCCGCTGGGCCAGGCCGGTGACGGACCTGCCCAGCGGCCGTGCCGTCAGCCGAGGTCGGGGACGCGCCAGTCGATCGGCTCATGGCCCTGGGCGGCCACGGCCGCGTTGATCTGCGTGAACGGGTGCGAGCCGAAGAACTTCTTGGCGGACAGCGGTGACGGGTGGGCGCCCTTCACCACCACGTGCCGCTCCTCGTCGATCAGCGGGAGCTTCTTCTGCGCGTAGTTGCCCCACAGGACGAAGACGGCCGGGTCGGGGCGGTCGGCGACCGCGCGGATGACCGCGTCGGTGAACTTCTCCCAGCCCTTGCCCTTGTGCGAGTTCGCCTCGCCGGCGCGGACGGTCAGCACCGCGTTGAGCAGCAGCACGCCCTGTTCGGCCCACGGCATGAGATAGCCGTTGTCCGGGATCGGGGTGCCCAGCTCCTCCTTCATCTCCTTGTAGATGTTCCGCAGCGACGGCGGGGTCTTGACCCCGGGACGGACCGAGAAGCACAGGCCGTGGCCCTGGCCCTCGCCGTGGTACGGGTCCTGGCCGAGGACGAGCACCTTCACCCGCTCGTACGGAGTGGCGTCGAGCGCGGCGAAGACCTCCTCCCGGGGAGGGTAGACGGGACCCCGCGCGCGCTCCTCCTCGACGAACTCGGTGAGTTCCTTGAAGTAGGGCTGCTCCAGTTCGTCACCCAGGACGCCGCGCCAGGACTCGGGCAGCATGGCGATATCGGTCACGTCAACTTCCTTCGATGTGCGATGACTTCCTCACCACAGAACCTACCGTCGCCCACTGACAATCGGTTCCGGGCCCGCGTCCCGGCCGCGGGACGGGTACGGTGTGCCCGCACGGGCGCCCGGCGGCCGTGGGCGCTACCAGCTGGTCTTGCGCTCCAGTTCCCACATCATCATGATCGTCGAGGGGTCCAGGGTGCGCTCCCCGCCCGAGATCTCCCCGTTGGCGGCGACGTACTGCCTGCCCTGCCACAGGGGCAGCAGCCGGGCGTCGTCGACGAGGATCCGCTGGGCCTCCTCGAACTCCTTGGCCACCGCCCCTCGATCGCGCACGGCACGTGAGCGCGGCAGCAGGTCGTCGGTGATCCGCGGGGCGGGATAGGGCGTGCCGAGGGCGTTGCGCTCTCCGACGAACGGGGCGATGAAGTTCTCGGCGTCGGGGAAGTCGGGGAACCAGCCGCGGCCGAACACCGGGTACTCGCCGTTGCGGTAGCCCGCTTCGTACGTCTTCCAGGGGCGGCTCCTGAGGGTGACAGTGAACAGTCCGGAGCCGTCGAGCTGGCGCTTGAGCTCACGGAACTCGGGAGCGGTCTCGGAGCCGTAGCGGTCGGTCGTGTACCAGAGGGTGAGCGGGACGCGCCGGTCGATGCCCGCGTCGCGCAGGATCTTGCGGGCCCTGTCCGGGTTCGGGGCCCCGTAGGTGTCGAAGTAGCCGGTGGTGTGCCCGGCGAGGCCGGCGGGGACCATCGAGTACAGCGGGTCGACGGTGTCGCGGTACACGCGGTGCGCGATGGCGGGCCGGTCGACGATCTGGGCGATCGCGTGCCGGACGGCGGGCTTCCCGGCCCACGGGTCCTCGGGGTTGAACACCAGATAGCTGATCTCGGTGCCGGTGCCGTCGATGAGCTGGATGTCCTTGCGGGCGTCCTGGGCCTGGAGGGCGACGACGTCCGAGGCGGCGAGGCCGCGGTAGGTGACGTCGATCTTCTTGGCCCTCAGGGCTCCGACCAGCTGGGCCGAGTCCTGGAAGTAGCGGATCGTCACCGCGCTGTTCCGGCGCTCGGCGAGGCCGTCGTAGCGGTCGTTCCCGACGAGTTCGGCCTTCTTGTCCGGGGTGTAGGCGCCCAGCCGGTAGGGCCCGGAGCCGAAGACCTTGCCGTCCTCGCGCAGGGCGTCGGCGGGGTAGTCGTCGGGGTCGACGATCGACATCGCGGGCGTGGCCAGGACCAGGGGAAACGTGGCGTCCGCCTTGTTGAGGCGGAAGACGACCTCGCGCGCGCCCACCGCCTGGACCCGGTCGAGGCTGCCGAGCAGACCGGCGGGGCCGCCGCGTACACCGATCTTCCTGATGCGGTCGATGGAGTACTTGACGGCCGACGCGTCGAGCGGGTGGCCGTCGGAGAACGTCATGTCCGGGCGCAGTACGCAACGGTAGACGCTGTTGGTTTCATCCGTGAACCCGCACTTCTGTGCGGCGTCGGGCCGGGGGGCGACCGAGCCGGTCGGATAGCTCAGCAGCGTCTGGTAGATGTTGCGGAACAGCTCCCACGATCCGTCCCAGGAACCCGCCGGGTCCAGGGTGCTGGGGGCGCTGGTGGTGCCCACGACGATCGGCCCCTCCTCGGCCGGTGATCCCTTGGTGAGCGTCCCGCACGCGGCCACCAGGGTTATGGACGTGATCGCCGCCAGCTGTCGCAGGTATCGCTTCCGGTTGAACACGCACACGCTCCTCGATCCGCCGTACCAAGGTCGGCCGACGATATCGCAGCGCCCTGCCGGGGGAACCGCGTTTCCCCGGCAGGGCACTTGATCAGCATGTATGTGACCGCGTTGTCGGAATGCTGTGAACGTGTCGACACCTGGGGCGCCGAACTCCGCGCCGCCCGGGGCGGATTGAGTGTTTGTCAACTTTCAACAAAAGACCGGCCGGACACCTCCCGCGCGCGGGGAGCGTCCGACCGGTCCTCGGGTCGTTCTACGGCTATTCGACTCCGGCGTTGAGGAACATCCCGCCGTCGACGACGAGCGTCTGGCCGGTGACCCAGTCCGACTGCTGCGAGGTGAGGAACGCGGCCGCCCCGCCGATGTCGGAGGGGACACCGAGCCGGCCGAGCGGGTAGGCGGCCGCGGCCTCCGCCTCGCGGCCCTCGTAGAGTGCGGCAGCAAACTTGGTCTTCACCACGGCGGGCGCGATGGCGTTGACCCGGACCTTGGGCGCGAACTCGTGCGCCAGCTGAACGGTCAGGTTGATCATCGCGGCCTTGCTGATGCCGTACGCGCCGATGAACGGCGAGGGCGCGAGGCCGGCCACCGAGGCGATGTTGACGATCGCGCCGCCGTTCTCGCCCTGCCAGGCCTTCCAGGTCTGCTGGGCGAAGCCGAGCGCGGAGACGACGTTGGTCTCGAAGACCTTGCGCGCCACGTTCAGGTCCAGCTCGGCGATCGGGCCGAACACCGGGTTCGTACCGGCGTTGTTGACCAGGAAGTCGACGCGACCGAAGGCCTCCATGGTGCGCTCCACGGCGACGGCCTGGTGGGCCTCGTCGTGGGCCTTGCCGGCCACCGCGATGACGCGGTCGGCGCCGAGCGTCTCGACGGCCTCCTTGAGGGCGTCCTCGTTGCGGCCCGTGATGCAGACCCGGTCGCCGCGGGCGATCAGGGCCTCCGCGACGCCGTAGCCGATGCCGCGGCTCGCGCCCGTGATGAGCGCTACCTTGCCCGAGAGTTCGGGGAGCGTGGTCATGTGCGTTTCCCCTGTGTCTAGTTGAGCGGTCCGCCGGCGACGTACAGCACCTGGCCGGAGACGAATCCGGCCGCGTCGCCGGTGAAGAAGGCGATGGAGTTGGCGATGTCGTCCGGGTTGCCGACGCGCTGCACGGGGATCTGGGTGGCGGCCGCGGCCTGGAAGTCGTCGAAGTCCATGCCGACGCGGGCGGCGGTGGCGGCGGTCATGTCGGTGACGATGAAGCCGGGCGCCACGGCGTTCGCGGTCACGCCGAACTTGCCGAGCTCGATGGCCAGGGTCTTGGTGAGGCCCTGGAGACCGGCCTTGGCGGTGGAGTAGTTGGCCTGGCCGCGGTTGCCGAGCGCCGACGAGGAGGACAGGTTGACGATGCGGCCGAACTTGGCCTCCACCATGTACTTCTGGACGGCCTTCGCCATCAGGAAGGCGCCGCGCAGGTGCACGTTCATGACGGTGTCCCAGTCGGACGCGCTCATCTTGAACAGCAGGTTGTCGCGCAGGACGCCCGCGTTGTTGACCAGGATGGTCGGCGCGCCGAGTTCCTCGGCGATCCGCGCGACGGCGGCCTCCACCTGGGCCTCGTCGGAGACGTCGCAGCCGACCGCGAGAGCCCTGCCGCCGGCGGCGGTGATCTTCTCGACGGTGTCCTTGCACGCGGCCTCGTCGAGGTCGATCACCGCGACGGCGCGGCCCTCCGCGGCCAGTCGTACGGCGGTCGCGGCGCCGATGCCGCGCGCGGCACCGGTGACTACGGCGACCCGCTGCTCAGTGGTGGACATTGCTGGTTCTCCTCGCCCTTGGAAAAGCCGGCCCAAGCCCGGCCAAGCTGTCTCGACACCCTTGCGGAGTCCTCGGGGTCCCGCAGGACCCGCGGCTCACGGTACGCCCGTCCGGTGAGCGACCGCTTAGTACCTTCAGCAGACGTGACGCTAGAAGCCCTGGCACCCGGTGTCAACGGCGCACCGCGCGCATGTGATCCATTACCTGACCAGGAGCTGGAGCAGACGCTCGGTCTCGGCCTCGGGATCGGCGGTCAGGCCCGTGTGCACGGGGCCCGGCTGCACCACCGTGGAACGCGGCGCGATGAGCCAGCGAAAACGCCGGCCGGCATCGTCATGAGCGGCCTGACCAGCGGCTTTCCCTCCGGCGCAGACACCCTCGACGGCGTGCAGCGCGGCCCGTACGCCCGCGACGTCGGCATCCGGGTCGAGCGCGAGCAGCTTGCCCTCGTCCAGATGGGTGCGGGCCGCGACGAAGGAGTGGGCCCGGCAGTACACCAGCACGCCCGCGTTGAAGCACTCGCCGCGCTCGATCCGCGGCACCACCCGCAGCAGCGCGTACTCGAAGACGTCCCGCCCGTTCACCTGTCCCCCTCGATGCCCGTGATCCGCTCGTGGATGACGGCGGCGCGTGCCAGCAGCGGCCGCGCGTAGGCGCGGCGCAGTTCGTCGACCGTCTCGAAGCCCGGTTCGTCCGCCAGCCAGGCCTCGGGGATCTGGGCCGTGACCTCGGCGAGCAGTTCCTCGGTGACCCGCGGGGCCAGTTCGGCGGCGGCCGGGGCGATGTCCGGCGCGAAGGGCGCGAGCGCGTGGTCGGAGATGTCGTACGGCTTGGCGGCGGATCTCTCGGCGCCCGGCCAGTGGTGGTGCCAGATCATCGTGGCGCCGTGGTCGATGAGCCACAGATCGCCGTGCCACATCAGGAGGTTGGGGTTGCGCCAGGAGCGGTCGACGTTGTTGACGAGGGCGTCGAACCAGACGATCCGGCCGGCCTCCTCGGGGCTCACCTCGAAGGCGAGGGGGTCGAAGCCGATGGCACGCGGGAGGAAGTCCATCCCGAGGTTCGGGCCGCCGCTGGACTTCAGCAGTTCCTGGACCTCCTGGTCGGGTTCGCCGAGCCCGAGGACCGGGTCGAGGCCGATCGTCACCAGTCCGGGCACCCGCAGGCCGAGCCGGCGGGCGAGTTCACCGCAGACGACCTCCGCGACGAGCGTCTTCCGCCCCTGTCCGGCGCCGGTGAACTTCATGACGTACGTCCCGAGGTCGTCGCCCTCGACGAGTCCCGGCAGCGAGCCGCCCTCGCGCAACGGCGTGATGTAGCGGGAGGCGTTCACTTCCTTGAGCATCGCCCCAGGTTACTGGGGTGGTGCCGGCCGGCGGACGCGCGACCCGGTGGGGCCGGCCGGAGCAGTCGCGGCTTTGCCGGGCCGGGGCGGACGGCGAGCGCGGGCGTCCGGCTGTCGGCGCGCTGTGGATCAGGTCAAGAAGTCGCCATTGCCTGAACGGCCCGCCCCGGCGGACCGTACCTCTGAGCAGATCCAGATCATGTCCGCTGAAGGGAAAGCCAGCATGACCAGCGAATCGCTTCACTCCGCACAGGCCCCTGCCCGGCGCACCGTCGTGGCGGCGGTCGGCGCGGCTGGACTCGCCGTCGCGCTGACCGCGTGCGGGGCGGACGACAAGGCCTCCAGTTCCGTCGGCTCCGACAACGGCGCCGCCGGGAACGCGGGCGGCACGGAGCTCGCCAAGACCAGCGACATCCCGGAGGGCGGCGGCAAGGTCTTCGCCGACCAGGGCGTCGTGGTGACCCAGCCGACGGCGGGCACCTTCAAGGCCTTCTCGTCCAAGTGCACCCACCAGGGCTGTGCGGTCAAGGGCATCGCGAACGGGGTCATCACCTGCCCCTGTCACGGCAGCGAGTTCTCCGCCACCGACGGCAGCGTGAAGAAGGGGCCCGCGACGACCGGACTGGCCGAGGCCGGCATCAAGGTCGACGGGACCTCCATCAAGCTCACCTGACACACGCCCGCGTCAGGGCCGCCGCTTCCCGAAGCAGGCCAGGACGTCGTCGGTGGTCGTGACGGTGGCGACCAGCGCGAGCGTGTTGCGGACCATGGCGGGGGTGTACTCGGAGGGCACCCCCGCGATGGCGTCCGCCGGAACGACGACGGTGTAGCCGCGGTTCACGGCGTCGAACACGGCGTTGGGAATCGCGATGTTGGCCGACACCCCGGTCACGACGAGGGTGCGGCAGCCCAGGTTGCGCAGCAGCGGGTCGACGTCGGTGCCCGAGATGGGCGACAGCCCGTGCAGCCGTCGTACGACGAAGTCCTCCTCCGCGACCTCGACGGGCGGCGCGACCCGCACGGCCGCCGTGCCGGTCAGCTGGCGCACGGGCAGTCGCCCGGCCGCACGGAACAGCCGGGCGTTGCGGTTGGCGCCACGGCCGTCCGGGCGGCGTTCGGCGACCGCGTGGATCACCTGCACCCCGCTCTCGTGCGCGGCCGCCACCAGCCGGCCGATCCGGGTGAGCGCCCCGGACGACCGCACCTCCTGGGCGAGTTCGGGCAGCGCGCTGTCCGGTCCGACGACTCCTTCCTGGCACTCCACAGTGAGCAGCACCGTGCCGACGGGGTCGAGGAGTTCGCTGAGTTGCTCGGACGACGGCATGGCTCTCCTTGACGTCGCGGGTCGGATCGCGGGTCGGGACGGCGGAGCGTAACGAGCATTGCGTGAAGGCGGAAGACGCCGCATCATTTCCTGACGGAACGTCAGAAAGCTTTACGGGCAAGCCCCGACGGACAGAGTCGGTACACCTAGGGAAGATCGGCGGGACATGGCCGATCCAAGTGATCAAGAGGGGACCGTATGACCGTCACCCAGCGCAGGGGCCGGAAGATCATGATGACTCCGGGGGAACTGGACGAGTTCCTCACCACCCAGCGCACCTGCCGTGTCGCCTCCGTGTCCAAGGACGGCGTCCCGCACGTGAGCGCCCTCTGGTTCACCTGGGACGGCACCTCGCTGTGGCTGTACTCGGTGGTGCGCAGCAAGCGCTGGGTGCAGCTGCGGAACGACCCCCGGGTCGCCGTGGTGATCGACTCCGGCGAGGAGTACGGGGAGCTGCGGGGCGTCGAGCTGTCCGGCACCGTGGAGTTCGTCGGCGAGTTCCCGCGCACCGGGGAACTGTGCGCCGAACTCGACGTCCCCGAGACCCTGTTCGCTCGCAAGAACTTCGGCCTGGAGGAGATGCCGCACGACGGCCGGCACGCGTGGATGCGGCTGACCCCCGACGCGATCGCCTCGTGGGACTTCCGCAAGCTCCCTCCGCTGTAGCCCGGGCGGCGCCCGGCCGCCGCTACTCCACGGCCGCACCGGCCCTGCGCAAGGCGTCCACCGCCGCTCTGATGGAGGGTCGGCGGTCGGCGTCGGCCCGCCACACGACGTAGACATGGCGGCGCACCCGCTGTCTGACCGGCACCGTGACGACTCCCTCGGGCATCGGGTGGCGTCCGAGGAGCGGGGCCACGCACACGCCGAGTCCCGCGGCGACGAGTCCGAGCTGGGTGTGGGTCTCCCCGGCGCGGTGCCCGACGCGGGGTTCGACGCCCTGGGAGCGCAGCGTGAACATCAGCCATTCGTGACAGAACTCGCCCTCGCCCCAGGTGATCCACTCGTCGTCGGCGAAGTCCCCGAGGTCCACCTCGCTCCGGCCCGCGAGCCGATGACCGGCCGGCAGCGCCACATCGGCCGGGTCGTCGAGGATCGAGGCCTTGACCAGTCCGTCGGGCAGCGGCATCGGCTTGTTGTACCAGTCGAGCACGACGGCGAGGTCCAGGTCCCCGCGCACCACCCCCGCGACCCCGGCCTCCGGTTCCAGCTCGCTGGAGCGCACCCGCAGCCCGGGGTGTTCGGCGCGCAGCTGCGCGAGCGCCGCCGGGAACAGCCCGCGCGCCGCGGTCGGGAACGCGGACAGCCTCAGCTCACCGGCGACCCGGCCGCGCTGCGCCTCCAGGTCGGACTGCGCGAGTTCGACCTGGGACAGGATGCGGGCCGCGTGCTCGGCGAGCAGCCGCCCGGCGTCGGTCAGACGCACGCCGCGGCCGTTCTTGGCGAGCAGTTGCTGTCCCACCTCGCGCTCCAGCTTCGACATCTGCTGGGAGACGGCGGAGGTGGTCACGTGCAGTCCCTCGGCCGCGCCGCTCACCGAGCCGTGCCGGGCGAGGGCGTCGAGCGTGCGCAGGCGCTCCAGATTCAACATGTAAGCAATGCTACGAGATATCGCGTGAATATTCTCGCTTGTGCTACGAGATCGTTCTGCCGCATTCTTGTGCCCATGAGCACCGTCGCCTCCTCCCGCGCCGTCACCCCGCCCGGCGTCGAACCCCACCGCCGCACCGCCCTCGACTGGCGGATCCGCTTCGGTGTCCTGGCGCTGATCTGGGGATTCAGCTTCCTGTTCATCAAGGTCGGCACGGAGGGCTTCGCGCCGTTCCAGGTCACCTTCGGCCGGCTGCTGTTCGGAAGCGCGGTGCTCGTGGCGGCGATGGCGGTGAAGCGGGAGCGGCTGCCGCGCGGGGCGCGGACGTGGGGGCATCTCGCGGTCGCGGCCTTCCTGCTGAACGCGCTGCCGTTCTCCCTGTTCGCCTACTCCGAGCTGACCATCCCCTCCACGCTCGCGGGCATCTGCAACGCCACCTCCCCGCTGTGGGGCATGGCCCTGTCCCTGGTCGCCCTCTCCGAGGACCGGCCGACCAGACGCAGGGTCGCCGGTCTCGGCATCGGCTTCCTGGGCGTCCTGACGGTGCTCGGCGTCTGGCAGGGCTTCCACGGCCTGGACGCCACGGGCACGGCGATGGCCCTGCTGGCGTCGCTGAGCTATCCGGTGGGCTGGATCTACGTCCGCAGGACCCTGGCGGGCACGGGCCACTCGCATCTGTCGATGACCGGCGCCCAGCTCCTCCTGGCCACCCTCCAGCTGGCGTTCGTGACCCCGCTGTTCACGACGCTCCCGAGCCATGTGGCCTGGGTGCCGCTGCTCGCGATCGCGGCGCTGGGCGCGCTCGGCACGGGGCTGGCCATGCTCGTCCAGTACGGCATCGTCGCCGAGGTCGGCCCGACGACGGCGCAGATGGTCACGTACTTCATCCCGGTCATCGCCACGACCGCCGGTGTCGCGATCCTCGGCGAGTCGCTGACCTGGTCGACGCCGGTCGGCGCGGTGATCGTGCTCGCGGGCGCGGCCCTCACCCAGGCGAAGCCCCGCCGCTGAGTCCCTCCGCCACCGGCGATCGGCCCGCCCTCACGGCTCAGTCGTGGCGGCGGGCCGGGGCCCGGCCCACGGCGGAGGCGACGGCGTCCGCCAGCCTCTCGGTGTCCTCGGGCCGAAGCGTCGAGACGGTGATCCGGATGCCGGGGGGCGAGTTCAGCCTGAAGCGGGCGCCGGGGGCGACCGCCCAGCCGCTGTGCAGCAGCCGGGACACGGCCCCGGTCTCGTCCGGGACGGGGATCCAGACGTTCATCCCGCTGCGTCCGCGCGCCTCGACACCGCGCGCCCGGAGCGCGTCGATCAGCTGGTCGCGGCGTGCCCCGTACGCGGCCGCGACCGCCTTCGCGTCCACCGCCCCCGAGGTCCACAGGTGCACCACGGCCTTCTGGAGCAGCCGGCTCACCCAGCCGGGGCCGACCCGCTGGCGCCCGCGCACCCGGTCGATGGTGACCGGGTCCCCGGTGAGCACGGCGAGCCGGAGGTCGGGCCCGTAGGCCTTGGCGACGGAACGCACGAACGCCCAGCTGTGCGTGACGCCGGCCAGCGGATGCAGGGGCAGGTCGACGATCCGGTGGCCGTGGTCGTCCTCGACGAGCAGGGTCCGCGGGTACGCGCGGAGCACCGAGCGCAGGGCACGCGCGCGGGCGGCGGTGACCGCGGCGCCGGTGGGGTTCTGCGCGCGGTCGGTGACGATCAGGGCCCGTGCCCCGGACTCCAGCGCCCGTCGTACGTCCTCGGGAAGCGGCCCCTCGTCGTCGACGGCGACCCCGGCCGTGCGCAGCCCCAGTGCCGGGAGGAGGTCGAAGACGCTGCCCCAGCCGGGGTCCTCGACGGCCACCGTGTCGCCGGGCCTGAGGTGGGCCATCAGGACGCGCTCGATCGCGTCCAGCGACCCGGACGTGACCACCACGGGCCCCTCGGGCACCTCGTCGGCGTCGAACGCGGCGCGCGCCAGGCGCTCCAGCTCCGGCTCCACGGCGTCCTGCCCGTACTGCACGGGATGCCGGTCCGACTGCCGGGTCGCGGCCGCGAAGGCCTCGGCGAGCGGCGGCAGCAGGGCGGGATCGGGATTGCCCTCGCCCAGGTCCCGCACGCCCTCGGGTGCCTCGACGCGCAGGAGTTCACGCCCCGTGGTGGCCGGCTTCGGGCGCACCCGGCTGCCCCGGCGGCCGGCGGTCTCGATCACCCCCCGCTCGCGCAGGGTGCGGTACGCGGCCGCGACCGTGTTCGCGTTGACCCCGAGCCGCTCCGCCAACTCCCGCATGGGCGGCAGCAGTTGACCCGGCTCCAGTTCTCCGGCCCCGACCGCACGCTCGACATCGGCCGCGATGTCGGCTGCGCGACGCCCTTCGATCCGATACTCTCCTAGCACAAACGAGATTATGCACTAGTGCAATGGAGATGGCAATGTCGGAGACGAGCACCCAGCAGAGGACGACGGGGTCCGCCGCCTACACCCCGACCGACCGCACTGTCCCCACCCGCTCCAAGGAACGCGCCGCGTACGACCGGGAACTGGTGCACGCGATACTCGACGAGGGGTACGTCTGCCATCTCGGATTCGTCCGGGACAGCTCACCGGTCGTGCTGCCCACGCTGTACGCACGGGTCGGCGAGCGGCTCTACGTGCACGGATCGACGGGCTCCCGCCCGCTGCGGATGTCTGGCCAGGCCGACCCCGGGCTCGCCGTCTGTCTGACGGTGACCCACGTCGACGGACTGGTGCTGGCCCGCTCGGCCTTCCACCACTCGATCAACTACCGCTCCGTGGTGGTGCACGGCATCGCCCACCAGGTCACGGACCCCGAGGAGAGGCGCCTGGCGCTGGACGCGCTGGTCGACCACGTCGTCCCCGGCCGCTCGGCGGACTCCCGCCCGGCCAACGCCAAGGAACTCGCCGCCACGGCCGTGATCAGCCTGGATCTCGACGAGGTCTCCGCCAAGCTGCGCGGCGGCGGCCCCAACGACGAGCCCGAGGACCTCTCGCTCCCCCACTGGACCGGAGTGGTCCCGCTCACCAAGGGACACGGGACGCCCGTACCGGCGGACGACCTGGCGCCCGGCATCGACCTGCCCGGCTACCTCAAGGCCCTGTGAGCGACGGCGCCGCTCACAGGGCGTGCCGGGGCGACGGCCCCCGCGCACCCGGTTCCCTGGGACCCGGGTG